>JACPTZ010000203.1 GCA_016192525.1 Planctomycetota bacterium | reverse complement strand
CGTGGAATGAATGCGACACCCCTACGGGACAATATCATGCATCCGGCGAAGGCGAAGAGATGACTCCGGCGAAACCGGTCCCGTAGCGCTGTGGACGAAAAACAGAGGGACGGAACGGCCGCCAACGGCGGCCCACGCGGGAGCTCCGCCCCCGCCCCCCCGCCCCCTCCCCCACCAGGGGAGAGGAAAGGAGAAGAAACGAACGAAAACCATTGCCTTAGCCCAGCACTTTCAGAGATGACAAAGTCGAGCGAGGTTTCGGTTGACACCCCCCTCCCGGGGGCCTACACTCAGGGGTTCGCAGCTTCAGGAGGCGCAACCGCATGGCTCTGCCGAAGAAAGAGCGTTTTGAAGACCACCTCGCCGCCGTCGAGAAGGCGGTGGCCGATCTGGAGGGGGGGAAACTCACCCTCGAGGAGTCGCTCCAGACCTACGAGACCGGCATCCAGGCCCTTCAGAAGTGCTACGACATCCTGAAGGACGCCGAGAAGAAGATCGAGATCCTCATGAAAGGGCAGGGGGGGGAGGTGACGGTCCAGCCCTTCGATGTGAAGAAGAGCGACGAGGCGGGGAAGGAGGCGCGCGCCGCCCGGAAAACGAACCCGGGAGGGGCGGGGACGTAGGGGGAATGAGGAATGGCGAATGGCGAGTGACGAGGGGTGGAGGGGGGCAGGGGACAGGGGTCGGGGGACAGGGGATAGGGGACGGAACAACGGAGGCAGAAACAGAAGATGCAGTAGACGTGGAATCGTCCGGTAACACTGTGCCAAGTACCGGATAACTCGAAACACGAAACCCGAGACCCGAGACCCGAGACCCGCGTCGCGATGACAGCCACAGCAGAACAACGTGCCACCGTGGACATCCGGGCCCGGATGGAGGCGTGGCGGGAGACGATCGACGCCGCCCTCGAGCGCTTTCTGCCGCCAGCGAAGGCCATCCCGGCCCCGCTTCATGAGGCGATGCGATATTCCGTGTTCGCCGGAGGAAAACGGCTTCGACCCGCGCTCGCCCTCGCCGCCTGCGAGGCCACCGGCGGGGTGGCCGGCGATGTCCTCGCGGCCGCCTGCGCCCTCGAGTGCATACACACCTACTCGCTCATCCACGACGACCTTCCCGCGATGGACGACGATGACTTCAGGCGCGGGAAGCCGTCCTGCCACAAGGCCTATGGAGAAGCCACGGCCATCCTCGCGGGCGACGGATTGCTGACCTTTGCGTTCGAGCTGGTGGCGGCCAAGTCGCCGCCCGATCTGGCCGCCGCGTTGGTCCGCGAGATCGCCGAGGCGGCGGGCACCACCGGGATGGTGGGAGGCCAGGTGCTCGATCTTCAGGCGGAGCGGGACGGCGACAAGTCAATCCTGGTGGAGTCGATCCACGCCTGGAAGACGGCGGCGCTGATCCGGGCGAGCGTGAAGTGCGGCGGGATAGCGGCCCGGGCCCCCGCCGGGACGATCGCGGCCTTGGGGGCCTACGGAACGGCCCTCGGCCTCGCGTTCCAGATTGTCGATGATTGTCTCGACGTCGAGAGTTCCACCTCGACCCTCGGCAAGACGGCCGGGAAGGATGCCGAGGCGCAAAAGGTCACTTACCCGTCGGTGTACGGGCTCGAACGCGCCCGTCAGATGGCGGCGGATGCCGGCGCCCAGGCCCGGGCGGCGCTGACGCCGTTGGGCGCCCGAAAAGAGACGCTCGCAGCTCTCGTCGGGTTCGTGCTGGAGCGAACGACGTAGACCTTCATCCCGAACGACTTGAGGTTTTTTCCATGCCCCCGATTCTCGACACGATCAACTCGCCCGCGGATCTGAAGCGGGTCCCGCGCGAACAGCTCCCCGCCCTGGCCGAGGAGATCCGGCAGGAGATTCTGCGCGTCGTCACGCAGAACGGCGGGCACATGGGGTCGAACCTCGGAGCCGTGGAACTCTCGATCGCCCTCCACTACGTGTTCGAATCCCCGAAGGACCAGATCATCTGGGACGTGAGCCACCAGATCTACACCCACAAACTCCTCACCGGTCGCCGCACCCGCTTCGAGACGCTCCGGCAGGCGGGGGGGCTGAGCGGGTTTTCCAACAAGACCGAAAGCCCGCACGACTCGTTCACCTGGGCCCACGCCGGGACGGCCATCTCCACGGCCCTCGGAATGGTCTGCGGAGACGATCTGCTGCATCGCGACCGCCGCGTCGTGGCCGTCGCCGGTGACGGATCGCTCACCTGCGGCGTGGCCTTCGAGGGGCTGAACCAGGCGGGGGCGCTCAAGCGGAACCTGCTCGTGGTCCTCAACGACAACTCGATGTCGATCGCCAAGACGGTCGGCGCGATGTCCAATTACCTCCACAAGATCCGCACCCTGCCGCTCTACGCCGAGGTCAAGCGCGAGGCGCACGCCCTCGCCGAGAAGCTCCCCGTCGTGGGGCCGCACCTCGCCTCGATCGAGGAGCATCTCCGCAACACGATCCGCGCCAACTGGGGCGGGTACATCTTCGAGGAACTGGGCTTCTACTACCTCGGGCCGGTGGACGGCCACGATGTCAACGGCCTCATTGACCACCTCCGCGAACTGAAGACGCTCAACAAGCCAGCGATGCTGCACATCGTCACGCAGAAGGGGAAGGGGCACCCGAACGCGGACTCCGACCCATTCTGCGTCCACGCCGCCGCGCCCGGGAAGTCGGTCCCGGCCTCCCCCAAGATTCCGTCCCCCCCCGAGCGCAAGACGCTCGAACCGGACAAGGTGACGAAGGTGATCGCGTCGCCGAAGAAGAGCTACACGCAGGTCTTCGGCCACGCCATCTGCGAGGTGGCCCGGAAGAACCCCCGCGTCATCGCCATCACGGCGGCCATGCCCGACGGAACCGGGCTCCTCGACTTCGCCCGGGAGTTTCCCAACCGGTTCTTCGACGTCGGGATCTGCGAGCAGCACGCCGTGGCGCTGAGCGGCGGGCTGGCGACGGCCGGTGCACGTCCGGTGGCGGCGATCTACTCCACCTTCCTTCAGCGCGGGTTCGACCAGATCTTCCACGAGGTTTGCCTGCAGGACCTCCCGGTGGTATTCGGGCTCGACCGCGCCGGGCTGGTGGGGAACGACGGTCCGACGCATCACGGCCTCTGCGATCTGGCGTATCTGCGCGCCTTCCCGGGAATCGTGCTGGCGGCCCCGAAGGACGCGGCCGAACTGCACGCGATGCTGGAGTGGGCCGTGACCTTCAACCGGTCGGTGGCCCTCCGCTGGCCTCGCGCGACGGCGCCCGCGGCTCTGACCCCGGAGATGAGTCCGGTCGCGCTCGGGAAGTCCGAGACGCTCCGCGAGGGGAGGGACGGGGCCCTGTTCGCGTACGGGGCGATGGTGGAGCACGCCCTCCAGGCGGCCGGGCATTTGGCGACCGAGGGGCGGCAGGTGGCGGTGATCAACGCCCGCTTCGCCAAGCCGGTGGACGAGGAGGCGCTACGAAGGCTCCTGGACGAGCAGCCCTTCGTGACGACGATCGAGGACCACTCGCTCTGGGGCGGCTTCGGATCGGCCGTGCTGGAGACGGCCAACATGCTGGGGCTCGACGCCAATCGCATCCGGCGGCTCGGCGTGCCGGACCGGTTCATCGAGCACGCCACTCGCGAACAGCAGCTCGCCGCGGTGGGGCTCGACGCCGCGGGGATCGCCGCCTCCGTGCGCCGGTGGCAGGACGAGAGTTCGCGGGTCCCCGTCGATCCGGCGCGGGTGTAGGGCGGGGAAGTTGAGAGGGCGCTCCTTCGTTCCAGACTTCCCGCGTCGCCCCGCCGCACGTGCGGCGGGGGGGCGACGCCCGGAATGACACCTGTCCGGTGCCCCGTGGCCCAGAAACGTCTGTTCCTCCTCGGCGACGGCCGCAAGCCTGGCATCTCCTCCACGGTCCAGGAGCTCACCCCCTGGTTTCGCTCGGTCGCCCGCGTGGTCGGGACCGACCTCACCAACCGGCTCTCCCTGGCCCGGTCCCGCGCCGATCTGGCCGTGGTCTTCGGCGGGGACGGCTCCATCCTTTCCACCGCGCGGCGGCTCGCCGGAAACCCGATCCCGGTCCTCGGCGTGAATCTCGGGAAATTCGGGTTCCTGACCGAGGTTCAGATCGACGAGATGAAGTCGGGCGTCCAGCAGTTCCTGGCGGGGAAGGCCTCGCTTTCGCGTCGGATGCTGCTCGACTGCACCATCGAACGCGCCGGCCGCCGGATCGGCCGTTTCGCGGCGCTGAACGACGCCGTGGTGACGCGCGGGGCCATTTCGCGGATGGTGCACCTCCGGATCCTGGTCGGGGCGGAGGAGGTGACCCGGTTCGCCGGGGACGGCGTGATCGTCTCGACCCCGGTCGGCTCCACGGCCCACTCGCTTTCGGCCGGGGGGCCGATCGTTCATCCCGAAATCCGGGCCTTTGTGATGACCCCCATCTGCGCCCACACGCTTTCGATGCGCCCGCTGGTCATTCCGGTCGATAAACCCATTACGGTGGAGATTGTGCAACGTCCGGAGGAGATCGTGCTGACGATCGACGGACAGGTGTCCACCTATCTGCGCGAGGGCGACCGGGTGAGGGTGGCCGCCGCGCGGAGTTCTTTCTCGCTGGTGACGCTCGGGCGGCGAACCTACTTCGACGTGCTGCACCGGAAGCTGGCCTGGGGCGAACCGCCGTCGTACGTCCGGGAATGAGGAAATGCGGGCTTGCCCGGACGACGGCGTGGTATCATGACGCGTTGATCCGGGAAAGGCGTGCATGCGCTACGGCATCATCTCCGATCTCCATGCGAACATCGAGGCGCTCACGGTGGCGGTCGCGGAGATCGACCGGATGGGGGTGGACAAGATCGTCTGCATGGGGGACCTGATCGGCTACAACGCCAGCCCCAGAGACGTCCTCGACCTCATCCTCTCGCGGAAGATCGACTGCATCAGCGGGAATCACGACCGCTACCTCTCGGGGGTGACGCCGCTCGATCAGAGCGTGCGGAAGGACACCGCCGAGGTGATCGAGTGGACGAAGAAGCAGGTGACGCCCGAGCAGGCCTCGTTCGTCGGGGAGCTCCCGAAGTTCCGGATGGAGGGAACGGAGTTCCTGATGGTGCACGGGTCGCCGCGGCACGAGGACGAGTATATCCTCACCGCGGACATCCTGCGCGGGAGCCTGAATCACCTGATGACGAAGTGGCCGGGGACGAGCGTCTGTTTCTACGGGCACACCCACGTTCCGATCTGCGCCTCGGACGAGCGGGTGGAGAACCAGCTGCCCGAGGGGACCACGCTGAAACTGAACCGGTTCACCACCTACCTCATCAACGTCGGGAGCGTGGGTCAGCCGCGCGACGGCCATCCGGAGACGGCCTTCGGCCTGTTCGACTCCACGAAGCGGGAGATCACCTTCCGCCGCCTTCCCTACGACGTCAAGTCCGCCCAGGCGAAGGTCCTCGCCGCCGGTCTCTCCGAGCGCATGGCGAAGCGGCTCGAAAGCGGGCGGTAGGGGCCGCGGTTTCTCGCCGGGCCCGGCTCACTCCATCGAGTTACCACAGGCCCGTACTCTGCCCGGCGGGGGGACGAGGGTACGAGGTTACCGCCCCTCACGTTGTCATCCTGAGCGAAGCCCGCCCCGCAGCACGTGCTGCGGGGCTGCGCCCGACGCTCAGGATGACAATGCGGTAACCTCGTGCGGACGAGGGAGGAGGGGGGAAAGAGACAACGGATGCCGAAACAGAGGAAGAAGAAACAACGGAAGAAAAAACAACAACGGAAGAAGAGACAACAACGGAGATGAGGCTGGATTCTGGCCGCGCTTGATGCGGAGAGGAAGAGGCTCAAAGGGAGAGACCTCGCAAAGCGGCGACAAGCCTTGCCCTGAGCCTGCCGAAGGGTCGCCGCACTCCAAGTTTTGGAGTGCGGGAACTTGTTCCCGCTTTTGCGGACATCGCTTGAGACCCGGAGCCGGAATCCGGTAAAGTATGCAGCGATCGTCCAGGGACGTTCTGCTTCTTGTTGCTCTCTTCGTCTTGAGATGACGGCCTTGTCACCCGTTGAGTGCGTGCGCGGGGTGGCGGCGCGCTGCGACGGTCCTCATCTCTGCTCTACACGCTTCGCGGTGTGCGTCGGTCCGGCGGGGGCGGGACGGTGACCAACGACCGGCTCGGGAGCCGGATCACGCGTCGCGGGGGAATGGGCGGAGTGTGCGCGAGGAGGTACGAAAACCGGCGGTGGGGACGACTTCCTGTCGCGCACCCTTGCCTCGAGTGACGGCGAGGGCCGCGCCTCAGACAGCTCAAGACAGACCAGCCCGAACGCAAGCGGCAGCACCGTGGTCGCACAGAAGCCTGCAGTCGCATTCTGGAGTTGTCGTCGTGTCACGTCCCCCTCCCGACCGGGTCCCATGTCCGATAATATCGGCGCGTGAGCCGGGAGACTGTTGGAGAAAGTGAGGGAAGGGACTCCGTTCGCGCCGCGACCGCCCATCCGCCATCCTACTGCCCCGGCGGCGGGTGCAGCTTCGTCTCGTCCTGGCGGCGCATCCCCTCCATGAGGAGGCCCATGGTGTCCATCGGGACCTTGCGGTCGGTGGCCACCTCGCCCTGGCTGAACTTGAAGTTTCCGTCCACCCACGACATCATGCGGTAGAAGGCCTCCTCGCCGGCCAGCTGCTCCGCCTTCGAATCGTAGATCTGCCCGTTGGAAAAGACGATGATCCCCTGCTTGTCCCGCCAGTAGAGGTGGAGCGTCCCTGTCCGGCCGCTGGCCGCCAGCGCCTGCGCCAGTTCGGGGAGCGTGATCATCGAGAGTTTCCCGGTCACCCCGCGCTCCAGCTCCTCGATCATCTGCCGGTTCGTGGTGCGAAGGCGGGAGGCGAGCAGCTTGAGGAAGTGACGGTAGAGCGACGGATTCCGGTCGAGGATGTGGTCGAACTCCTCCTTCGAGAGATGGAGCGTGGCCACGTCCGCCTTCGCGCGGACGGTCGTCGAGACCGGGTCGCCGGTGAGGATCGACATCTCCCCGAAGCACTTGCCTTCATCGAGCGTGACGATCACCTTCTCGTTCCCGCCCTTGTCCACCTCGACGATTTCGCATTCCCCCGAGAGGATGATGTAGAAGTGCCGCCCGGGCTCCCCCGCGGTGAGGATTTTCTCGTGCGACGTGAAATTCCGCGCCTCCAGCCGGGCCGCGATCTGGGCGAGGCTCGGGATCGGGAGCGGGCCGAAGAACGGGTTCCGCAGGAGGACCTTCATGTACGACATCCGGACCGCCGTGTTGATGGCGGCCGGCTCCGCCGTCTCCTTGTGGCGGACCCCGGTGACCTCCCCCGGCGCTTCCATCGGTTCCACCCGGAAGAGTCCGCCGCAGGGGTGATCCGGCGAATCGCAGATGAAGTCGAACGGGGCGGAGAAGTCGAGATTGGGTTTGGAGACCTCCGCCAGGAAGTTGCGGAGGAGGAACATGCAGATCCCGTCCGATTCGTACTTGAGGACGCGCGGGACCGCCACGGTGCACTTCTCGCCCTTGGCGTAGATCGAGCACTTGGCGGGTCTGAGCGATGTCAGTCGGAATCGTTCGGGCATACTGGTCAGGCCCAATAGGTGCTTGGCGGCGGGGAGAACTTCCGTCCGCTCCTCGCAGCCGCGTGGATGACTTCCTGTGAGCCGTCAACCCTGATGGCGCGGGTGGGCGCTGCTGTTGTTTCCCCCTCCCCCCCTCCTCCTGCGCCCTTCGGGCTCCGGAGGACAGGTTGGGGGGAGGGAACAACGACAGGTGACTCGCCGAATGAGCGTTGAAGGCCCACTAGTCTCCCGCGCCCTTCACCTCTTCTCCACCTGGACTATCGACCGATCCCCGCCCCGGCTCAAACCCCGACCCGTGCTCCGTCCACCAGGCCCGCCAGGTCCCGACCGCCCCGGCCCGCCGCTCCGGAGCGGCGAACGCATTGTAACCGAACCGCTCCCCGGTCATCCGGGCCAGCGTGTAGAACGCGTTGAAGCGGAGCGCGGCGTCCCCATCCTCCAGCAGCCCGATCAGGACCGGGACCGCCGACTTCTCGCCGAGCCGCTCCGCAACGATCGCGGCGGCCTGTCGCACCATGAGGGAGGGATCCCCAAGGGCCTGCGTCACCGTCGGCGCCGACGCCGCGTCTCCGATCCGGGCCAGCGCCGCGAGGGCGATGGCCCGCGTGTGCTCCTCGATTTCCGTCCTCCCGACGATCGCCCGCAGGGCGGGGACCGCCTCCCGCGACCCCGTGCGGCCGAGGCACCAGGCGACGTTGGCGACGAAGGTCGGGTCGTCGTCGGCGAGCGCCTCGACCAGCGGGGGCACGCTGCGCGGTTCGGCGTAGAGGTCCCCGAACCGGTCGTCGTACTGTTCGAGCAGGTCAAGCGGCGCCGCGCGGGACTCCGGATTCCAGACGACCACCTCGCCATCCCGCAGGACCTCGAGAAGTTCCTGCACCTTCTCGCGCACGAGGCCCGGGTCCATCCGCCAGGCCCCGATGGCGAGGAGGATGCGGCGGGCGCGGGTCCGGACCTCGGCGCTGTCGGACCGGTTCATCGCCTCGACGACCGGCCCGGCGCAGGCGGATCCGATCCCGATGAGGGCGCTCGTGGCCCGCTCGCGGACCTCCCACTCGTCGTCGGCCAGTTGTCCGATCAGGGGGGCGACGCGGGGGTCGTTGTCGTGTGGCGGCGCATCCTGGGCCGTCGCTCCGGCGGCGGAGAGGAGCATTCCGGCGAAGAGGATGCAGGCGGGGGAGTGTGGGTGTCGCAAGGATTGATTCGTAGCACTGTCCCCCCCCCGGAGGCAAGGGATTTTCGGGACGGTACTGACCACGGGACTCGCGGCACGCGCCTGGAGACGCGCTGATGCCGATCGTGCGGGTGGCCATCCGTTATTTCCCCCTCCCCGGAGGGGAGGGGATACGGCGAACGATCGTCGGAATGATTCTCTAGCGGTCCCTTACTTGCCGCTTTCGCGTCGGGCCTCTTTTTCCCGAAAGAGCCGCACCCGTTCCCGATCGGCCTCCAACTCGTGCAGTTCCCGTTCCGCCGTCGCTCTTACGTCTGGGTCCGGATCCTGTTCGGCGGAGCGCTGGATGTCGGCGAGATAGGCCGAGTTGTCTTCCCGGCGGGATGTCGACTGAACGAGGACCCGAAAGGTCGAGAGGATCGACTTGCGCACCTCGGGGAAGGGATTGGAGAGGACCTCCAGGCGGAGCAGCGCGAGAGCTTCCTGCCGGGGTCCATCCCGTGGCGTCCTGCCGACAAGGTCCGCCGCTCGTTCCCTGACCTTGGGGGCGCGGTCCGTGCGCATGAGCTGGATGAGCAGGGCTTGTTCCGCGGGATCGAAGCTCCGAAAGCGCGCCAGCGCTTCCGCGCGAGTGGAATCGTTGTATCGCTCCGGCGCGGTAACGATGTTGACGATGTACGAGTTCTCCTCAGGGGGGAGCACGTTCAGGAGCAAGCGGAGGACTTCCAGGCCCGGCTCGACCCCCGGAGCTGTGGCAAGCACGTCCGGATGCGCCTCCCAGGCCGATTTGACCGCCGCCACATCTTCCGGTTTGAAAGCCACCCGGGGGAGTATCCAGTCGTTCAGGACCCGGGCGGCCTCACGCACCCGCACTGCAGCCTCCTTGTCGCTGAGATCGCGGCTCGCGAGGAGCGAGAGGAGATATGGGACCTCCTCCCGTTCTCTGGAGAAGCGGAGGAGCGGGATGAGGTCGGCGAGGGTAGAGGCGGCCAGGCCGGCGTCGCGGGTCGGAGGATTCGCGATCGCGGAGTGAATGGCCTCACGGGCGGCAGGGCTCAGGGCGAGCGCCTTGTCCTCGGGAATCAGCATCCTTCCCAGACTGTGCATGTAATCGGAAACCATGGTTCCACTGATCCTCCCGCCGTCGACGACGGTCACGTCCCGCGTCAGCATGCAGGCGAGCTCGTCGAGCGAGAGGCGATCCAGGATCGGCTCGGCCTCCCGGATGTTGAGTTCCGGCACCCTAAGAGGCCGCCCCCCCCGCGCCACATCTTCGCGCGCCGAGCGTTCACCCTGAAGGAGCGAATAAGTGAGATCCACCTCTCCCGAGCCCGTGCGTTGCTCCTTCGCGAGACGGGCGTTGATCTCCAGCTTGAGGCGCTTCGCCGTTTCGTCGTCGCCCGCCCGGAGGGCGGCCTTCATCTGTTCGTAGTCGTCCTCGAGATCCTCGGGGAGGTCCAGGACCGGGCGTTTATGCTTCCGGATGAGTGCGGCGCGTTCCTCCAGGGGGAGGTCGGTGTAGACTCGTTCAGTATGGCGACGGCTACCGCGAGTCTGCCTCCACCCACGATCATAGCTCCAACACGGCCTAGCCTCCATCCACTCTCGGTCTTCCTGAGTCAAGCCCGAGTTTCTCCAAGGGTCATGCGGCTCGATCGCGGATTCGATCGCGCGAGTGCCACGTGACGACGACGGAATAGTTCCGCAGAGTCCAGACCCGCTTGCGTTCGCCATGGGCGTCACAAGGTCAGGAGATACTCTCTCGTGAGGTTCCGGGCGGTTCCCGAGCCATGTCCACACAGCCAATAGGATTGACATCAAGAGTACGGTGAGCGCGGCTCCCCTGCGTCATCCGAATGTTGTAATAGGTGTGCTGGTCATCTTGGGCCAATTCCCCCCGGGGCCGGATTCGCTGGCGGCCAGGTGCCCAACGCCCCGGTGAAAATGACGTTGTCCGAGACATGTTCTCCCGTTCCTGTCGGATTTGTCGCGGCGTTTCTCGGGCCTGCCGTCAGAGGCGTGAGGGGCGGCGCCCCCGTGGGATTCCACCAGTTTCCCAAGGGGGCGGCCCGAGGCGGGGTGAATGGTGTCGGCCCCATTCCCGCGTCGACAGCCGGCGCCACGTCGGGATCGGCATTGTTTCCTCCCGAAGAATAGCGCGAGACCGAACACCGCTACTCTATCTCTTGCGTCCCGAAAACCAAGGGGGAATCGGAAAAAAGTCCGATAACTACTCACGGGGGATCATTTCCCGAGGAGAGCCCATTGCCCACGATCGGCATTGCCCTCATGCACTCCACTCGCCTTGCGTTCGCGATCGGCTGGTCTGGCGCCCTGCTGCTCGCCGGCTGCCGGCCGCACATGATCCCTGAGCGGCAGAACCCCGCCCCGGAGGAGCGGGCGCCGGGGGCCGCCGCCGCGCATCCGGACCATCTGGTGTTTCCGCCCCTCCGCATGGAACTTCCCCGGCCGAAACGGGTGGAACTCCCGAACGGACTTGTTCTCCACCTTCTCGAGAACCACGATCTCCCGCTCTGCGACGTCCGCGTCCTCATCCGGACCGGATTCGCGTCCGAGTCTCCGGAGCAGCAGGGGCTCCACGAACTGCTCGCCGGAGCCATCCGCCTCGGCGGCACCTCGCGGCGCACCGGGGCTCAGCTGGACGCCGCCCTCGACGCCGTCGGCGCCACCCTCGATCTGTCCATGGAGCAGGAGCAGTGCGTCGCCACGCTGCGGGTCCGGAAGAAGGACCTCGGACTCGGGCTGGAACTTCTCGCCGATCTGCTCCAGCACGCCGCGCTCCCGCCTGAATCGATCGAGGTGAAGCGCGGACTCATGCAGGACGCGATCGCCCGCCTCCCGGACTCCCCGCGGACCATCGCCCCCCGCGCGTTCCGCCATCTCGTCTACGGGAACCATCCGTACGCGAACGACGGCCTCGGGACGGCGGAGACGGTGGGGGCCTTCACGCGGGACGATCTCGCCGCCGCGTATGTCTCGGAGTTCGGGCCGAACCGGACGGCGATCGGCATCGCCGGCGATTTCTCCGCCGACGGCGTCGCGAAGGATCTGGAGCGTCTGTTCGGTTCCTGGCCGCGGATCGCCACGCTGCCCGAGGAGACTCCCGCCGTGGCCCGCGAGCCCGCCGGGGACGTGGCGCTCGTCCGGCGCCCCCTCGACCAGAGCACGATCTGGGTGGGGCACACCGGAATCTCATGGTCGAATCCGGACTACTACGACGTGCAGGTGATGAACTGGATCCTCGGCGGGGGGTCGTTCGCCTCGCGGCTGACGTCGCGCGTGCGTTCCACCGGGGGGCTGGCGTATGGGGTGCGCAGTTCGTTCGCCCCGGCGCGGGAGGCGGGACTGTTCACGGTCGTCACGCAGACGAAGGCGGGCTCCACCCATCAGGCGCTCTCCCTGGTGCTCAACACGCTCCAGGGAATGGCCGCCTCCCCGGTATCCAGCCAGGAGGTGGAACAGGCCAAGGCGGCGATCCTCGAGAACTTCATCTTCCGGTTCGATCTCCCGATCGAGGTGGTGACGGAATACATGGACGCGGAATTCCGGGGATATCCGCGCGACTGGCTCCAGAACTACCGGGCGAACATCGCGACGGTCACGCCGTCGCGGGTGGCTGCGGCCGCGAAGAAATACCTCCACCCGGACCAGTCGCAGGTGCTGGTGATCGGCGATCCGGAGCGCTTCGACTTCTCCCTGGACGACATCGGGAGGGTTCACGAACTTCCCGCCGATCCGCTGGCCCGTCCCGCCCCAAAGGCGGCGCCCGCGCCGGACGCCGGGCCGGGGGTGCAGGAGCCGGCGTCGCCTGCCCCGGGGAAGTAGGGTGCGAGGGGACGGCAGGCGTTAGGGGTCAGGGGTTAGGGGTTAGGGGTCAGGGGTTAGGGGTTGGGGGTTAGGGGTTAGGGGTTGGGGGTTAGGGGTTGGGGGTTAGGGGTCAGGGGTTGGGGGTTAGGGGCAGGGGACGGCAGGGGTCAGGGATTAGGGGTTGGGGGAGAGGGGACGGGGAAGGGGCCGGTAGGGGCGGGGACCGACCGGTCGTCGCACGTCTTGCTGTCATTCCGCGCCGGGGCAATCGATTCGCTTGGAGACCTTTCTCGAAGTGTCGAGGTCGGGACCGGCCCGGCGGGGGACGGCAGGGG
>JACPTZ010000207.1 GCA_016192525.1 Planctomycetota bacterium | reverse complement strand
TTGACGAGCCGGCCTCGCGAGCGTATCATCACGACCCTCCGACACCCACTGGAGGGAACCCATGACCCGACGCACATGCATTCTCGGCCTCGCCCTCGCGATGGCCACGCTCACCCTCGGTTGCGGCGCGGGGGGGGCCAACCACAAGCGCGCCAAGCCGGCGCTCACCGGCGATTCCACGCCGCAGAAGACCTTTGCCCGATACAACGAGTCCGTCCTGAAGGGGGACCTCCGGACGGCCTACGACCTCACCTCCTCGGCCTCCCGGGCCAGGAACTCGTACGAGCAGTTCTGCCGGGACTATCAGGAGAACAAGGCCATCTGGGACGTGCGACTGAAGGGGGCGATGCTCAGTGTCGTGTCCATCGACGACGACGGGCTGAACGCCTCCGGCAAGGTCATTTTCGGAGATGGGTTGTCGGGAGTCGTGGACTTTGTCCGCGAGGAGGGAATCTGGCGCGAGAACAGATTTTATCCGATCAACATCCCGGGACGGTAGCGCGGGTCACCGCCCGTCCTTGAGCCGGGAGGCGAACCGCTTCGCCAGTTCCTTGGTCGCCTCGATCTTGGCCATCGTCTTCCTGAAGTCGTACGGAATCCTCCTCCACACCACCCGGTTCCCGTCCAGCAGAACGTAGCACGAGCGGTTGTCGCCATCGCGCGGCTGCCCCACCGAACCGACGTTGATGAAGTACTTCTTCGCGTCGAAGGTGAAGGTGTGGTTGATCTGGGCGGGGGTGAGGAACCGGAAGTCCTCCGTGAACACGCCCGGTTCGTGCGTATGACCGCCGAAGCAGACGTGCGGAATCATCTCGAAGATCGCCGACATCTTCTCCCTGTCCTTGACGTCCGGGGGACGAACGTACTCCCGGGTGGGCATGCGGGGCGAGGCGTGGATGAAGATGCGGTCGTCGTCCTGGTGCGACTCCTTGAGGTCCCCCACGAAGTTCCAGAGGAGGTGGTTTTCCGCCTTCAGCTTCTGCGCCTCGGCCGGCTCGTTCGACTTCGCATTCATCCGGCCGCGGGTCCAGTCGATGGCGTGGGCGGCGTCCATGCTGAAGTCGGCGGCGAGAAAGAGGAGGGCGTCCTCGTGGTTTCCGCGGAGGCAGAACTTGAACTTCCGGGCATGGTGCAGGACCTCGCGAGGGTTGGGGCCGTAGCCGATCACGTCGCCGAGGCAGTAGATCTCGTCGACCTTGTGGGCGCCGATGTCCTTGAGGACGGCCTCGAGCGCCTCGATGTTCGAGTGGAGATCGGAGACGATGGCGATCACGGTGGAATTCCGGGGAGGCCTCTCGCGGGGGCGATTCGCGACGGGGCATCATATCAGCGCCCCGGAGACTGTCAAGACTGCGCCGCGCGGCGGTTCATCCGGTAGAGGTAGGCGAGAACTTCAGCGACAACCTGGTAAAGTTCAGGCGGGATGAGCTGGCCCAGGTCGAGTTTCACCAGCACCTGCGCCAGGTCGCGATCGGGGTGGATGGGGATGTTGTGTTTCCGGGCGAGGCGGAGGATCTCTTCGGCCACCGCGCCCCACCCCTTCGCCACGACACGGGGGGCGTATTCCTCCTCCTGCAGGTATCTGAGGGCAACGGCGACTTGACGATCGCTCATGGGGACGGCTGCGGGCGGGGGGCACCGCCGGGACACGGAGAGCACAGAGACAACAGAGAGAACAGAGAGAACAGAAACGGAGATCTTGCGCGGAGGCGCAGAGGCGCGGAGGAAAACAACAGCAGCAACAACAGCAGCAACAACAGCAGCAACAACAGCAGCAACAACAGCAGCAACAACAACAGCAACAACAACAGCAACAACAACAGCAACAACAACAGCAACAACAACAGCAACAACAACGACAGCAACAACAACAGCTGGAACAGAGACTGAATAGATCGGGAATCAGAACAAGAGAGAAACAGAGCAGAAAGAGAGGGCCACGGCGAAAAGCCCGAACCTTGGCACCCTTGGCGTCATGGCGGCCCCGACGGACGGAGAAACAGAAGACTCCGGGGACCTACGGCTTCAGGAGCGACCTCGCGATCACGATCTTCTGGATTTCGCTCGTCCCCTCGTAGAGTTCGGTGATCCGGGCATCCCGGAAGAACCGCTCGAACGGGGTATCCCCGATGATGGCCGCTTCCCCGCGGAGGGCGAGCGCGTCGCGGACGATCCGGTTCGTCGAGGTCGAGGCGAACAGCTTGGCCATGGCGGCCTGCGGGGTATGAGGCTGCTTGAGGTCCCGAAGCAGCGCCGCCCTCCAGACGAGCAGCCGTGCGGCATCCAGCTCGGTGGCGGCCTCTGCCACCCGCCACTGATTCGGCTGGGACTCATAGATCGCCGGGTCTCCGGCGCTCTCGCGCATCCAGGCCACCGCGGCATCGAGCGCCGCCTGGCCGATCCCCAGCGCCTGCGTGGCGATGCCGATCCGGCCGCCGTCGAGCGTGTCCATCGCGATGTGGAAGCCCTTCCCCTCCTCGCCCAGCCGATTTGCGGCCGGAACCCGGCAGTCCTCCAGATAGAGCGTGACCGTCGACGAGCCCCGGATCCCCATCTTGGCATCCGAGGGGCCGGGCTTGCAGCCGGGATAGGTTGCCTCCACGAGAAAGGCGCTGATCGCCTTAGCCTTGAGCGACGGGTCCGGGTGGGTGCGGGCGAAAACGATGTAGAGCCCGGCGTTTCCGCCCGTCGTGATGAAGGCCTTGCTGCCGTTGAGGACGTAGAAGTCTCCGTCGCGCCGGGCGGTGCTCACCATCGCGGCCGCGTCGCTCCCCGAACCCGGTTCGGTGAGGGCATAGGCGCCGAGAATCTCGCCCCGGGCCAGCGGCGGAAGATATCGCCTCTGCTGATCGGCGTTGCCGTGACGGATGAGCGGCGAACAGACGAGGGAGTTGTGAACCGACCAGGTGACTCCGGTCGAGGCGCACCCGCGGTTGATCTGCTCTCCGATCAGGGCGAGCGTGAGATTGTCCAGCCCGGCCCCGCCGAGATCCCTCGGCACGAGGACCCCGAGCCACCCCAGGGCCGCCAGTTTCCGCAGATTTGCGTGCGGGAACTCCTTCTGACGGTCGATCCGGGGCGCGTTCGGCACCAGTTCGCCGTCCGCGAACTCGCGGGCCTGCGTCCGGATCGCCTCCTGGGGCGGGGTGAGAGTGAAGTCGATCATGTGAGAGAACCCTGTTCAGGGAGCGACATCAAGGCGCCGCTCCGCGGTCCATCCCGCCTCACGCCCGGCCGGCATCGTACCGGTAAAACCCCTTCCCGGTCTTGCGACCCAGGTCACCGGCGGCGACCATCCGGCGGAGGAGGGGACAGGGCCGGTACTTGTCGTCTCCGAGACCGCGGTGCAGCACCTCCATGATGTACAGGCAGGTGTCGAGCCCGATGAGATCGGCCAGCGCCAGCGGACCCATCGGGTGGTTCATCCCGAGCTTCATCACCTGATCCACGGCCTCGGGCTTCGCGACCCCCTCCATGACGGCGTACACCGCCTCGTTGATCATCGGCATCAGGATCCGGTTGGAGACGAACCCGGGCGAGTCGTTGACCTCGACGGGGGTCTTGGCGAGCCGGGTGCAGAGGTTGAACACCATCTGGGTGGTCGCGTCGCTCGTCGCGTGTCCGCGGATGACCTCGACGAGAGGCATGACCGGGACCGGGTTCATGAAGTGCATCCCGATAAAGCGGTCGGGCCGACCGGTGGCGGCGGCCAGTTCAGTGATGGAAATCGAAGAGGTGTTGGAGGCGAGGATGGTCTCCGGGCCGCAGAGGGCGTCGAGTTCCCGGAACGCGTGCTTCTTGAGATCGGCCGATTCGATAATCGCCTCGACGACGAAGTCGGCCGGTCGCGCGTCGGCGAGGACGGTGCTGGTCTTGAGCCGCGCGAGGGCCGCCTCACGGTCGCCGGCGGTGAGCTTCCCCTTCTTCTCCAGCCGTTCGAGGCTCCCGCGCACGGTGGCCAGTCCGCGTTCGACGAACTCCGGCTTCACGTCGATCATGCAGACGTCGAAACCCGAGGAGGCGAAGGTCTGGGCGATCCCGTTGCCCATGGTCCCGGCGCCGATGACGGCGATCTGATGCATGAGAGGCTCCGAAGAAAAACGTGAAACGTAAGACGTAAGAAGAAAAGGAAGACCCACCTCTCAATTACGTTCTACGTATTTCGTTTCGCTTACGTCTTACGTTTTTCGTTTCGCTTACGTTTTACGTTTTACGTTTTACGTCTTTCCGTCCCGCGCATCACGCACATCTCTCCACCGCCATCGCCACTGCGTTTCCGCCGCCCAGACAGAGGGCGGCCAGCCCCGTCTTCGCGCCGCGGTCGCGCATCGCGTACAGCAGGGTGGTGAGGAGGCGCGCCCCGCTCGCCCCGATCGGGTGGCCGAGCGCGACCGCCCCGCCGTTCACGTTCACGCGCGCGGGATCCAGTCCGATCCCGCGGATGAGCGCCACCGACGCCGCGCTGAAGGCCCCGTTGATCTCGACGAGGTCGAAGTCCTGCGGCTTGCGGCCGATCTTTGCGCAGAGGTTCCTCACAGCCTCCATCGGCGCCATCATCACCCACTCCGGGGCGAGACCGCCGGTGGCGTACCCCACGACGCGCGCGAGCGGCTTCACCTTCTCGGCGGCGGCGCGTCGAGCGCTCAGCACCACCAGCGCCGAGGCCCCGTCGTTGATGGTCGAGGCGTTTCCAGCCGTGACCGATCCGGCGGGGTCGAACGCGGGCTTCATCTTCGCCAGACGTTCGAGCGAGGTGTCGGCCCGGGGCCCCTCGTCGGCGGCGAACCTCGCGCTCTGACCCTTCGGGCCGGGGACGTCGACCGGCAGAATCTCGGCCGCAAACTTCCCCGCCTGCTGCGCGGCGACCGCCTTCCGGTGCGACCCGATCGCGAACTCGTCCTGGGCCTCGCGCGCCACGCCGTACTTCTTCACCACCAGTTCGGCGGTGTTGCCCATGTGGAAGTCGTTGTAGCAGTCCCAGAGGCCATCGTGGATCATGGAATCGACGAGGCGTCCGTGGCCGAGTCGCGAGCCGGCGCGGGCGTCGGGAAGCAGGTAGGGCGCGTTGGACATCGATTCCATTCCGCCCGCGACGACCACTTCCGCGTCGCCGGCGCGGATGGCCTGGGCGGCGAGCATGACCGCCTTGAGGCCGGAGCCGCAGACCTTATTGATGGTCAGGGCGCCGATCCGGTTCGGGATTCCGCCGTGGATGGCGGCCTGCCGGGCCGGATTCTGGCCGAGGCCGGCCGGGAGGACGTTGCCCATGATGACCTCGTCGACCCGATCGGGCGGGATCGCGGCCCGGCTCACGGACTCCCGGACGACGAGGGCGCCGAGCTTCGGGGCGGAGAAGGAGGCGAGGCTGCCGAAGAACTTTCCGATGGGGGTCCGGCAGGCGCCGGCGAGGAGGACTTCTTCAGGCATGAGAGGCTCCATGGGAAGGCGGGGGGTGGCACGGGCGGCCGGCCGCCCGCGCGAACCGGCGGCGGTGTGCGGATCGTAGCGCGGGGGTGGAGAGCGGTCAATGAAAAGGGAGGGCGACTCGCAGGTGGATGTCATCTGCCGCCGAAGAGGGCATCCCTTTCGACGAGCCGGACGAAGTCCGCCACCGGAAGCCCCTCGATGCCGTCCACGGTCCGGAACGGTCGATCCCCGAGATGCACGAGGATGCGGCGGGTGAGCCCGCGCAAACCGGCCACAGCGCGAAGCCCCTTGAAAGCGCGATCCGCGGGCGCCCGGGTGGCCTTCGCCTCCACGGCGGCCCAGGCCCTTCCGCGCCGGATCAGAAAGTCCACCTCTGTGTCGAGCGCCTCCGCGGGCGACCAGGTGTACCAGTCGTCGAAGAGTCCCCGGTAGTCGCGGTAGGCCCTGAGGAGACCGGCCACCCAACCCTCAAAGAGCGGGCCCCGCTCCTCCGCCGTCGGGGGATCGAGCTGCCGCTTCAGCGCGCGCGGCAGGCCGGGATCGACGAAGTAGAGCTTCGGGTGGCGTCGCTCGCGGACCCGGAGCTGACCCTCATAGGCGGGGAGACGGTAGGCCAGCAGGGTATCCTCGAGAACATCGAGATACCCCTCGACGGTCGTGCGGGATACGCCCGCGTCGCGGGCGAGACTCGACACGCTCAGACGCTGTCCGTGGAACAAGGCCGCGACGGGGAGGAAGCGCGCGAAACCCGGGAGGTTTCGGACCAGCGCCTCGGCCCGAATTTCCTCCTTGAGGTACATCTGCGCATAGGCCTCGAGGGCCCCGCGCCGGTCCTCCGCTCCGTGCACCACGGGGAGGGTCCCCCACGCGAGGGCGTCTTCGAGCGAGAAAGCGTCGCCCAGTTCCTCGGGAACGAAAGGGTACATCGAGCGGCGTACGGCCCGTCCGGCGAGGAGGTTCGTTCCCGCCTGCTTGAGCTGGCGCGCACTCGAACCGCACAGGATGAATCGGAGCCCCCGGGTCTCAATGTGCCGGTGCACCTCATTGAGCAGCGAGGGAAGCCGCTGAATCTCGTCGACGACGGCCGTGGCGCCGCGCGCAACACCCGGGCTGCGCGACGCCAGCACGCGTGCCGCCAACTCCTGCGCGGCGATGGTCGAGAAGATCGGCACGGCCAGCGTGTTCAGCGCATCCATCCCGCTGCGCTCGTGCAGGAAATTG
>JACPTZ010000206.1 GCA_016192525.1 Planctomycetota bacterium | reverse complement strand
GTCGAAGGGCGAGGCGCGACAGCATGCATGCCCTTCGACTCGGGGCCGAAACAGCCGGCCCCTCGCTCAGGGCGGGCGGATGGACAGCTCGAGCATCTCCATGGGAATCGCGATCGATTTATGAATAATCCGGGTTAGTAAATGCGGATTGTAGACTGCGGGTTCGAGGTTACCGTCCCATTGTCATCCTGAGCCTCGGCCGCAGGCCGAGGCGAAGGATCGCCAGCGTGTGCGGTTTGCAGATTCCGACGCTGGTGATCCTTCGCCCCGCCGGCCAAACGTCGGCCGGCTGGGCTCAGGATGACAGGGCGGTAACCTCCACGACTGTGGATGGCGGATTGGCGGAGGATGCGGAGATTTCGGCGGGAACGGCGGCCGGTTTCGAGTTGTTGGTTTCGGGTTTTGGGTTGACGGAGGGGGGCGAAGCGGCCTTGCGGGAGGGAGCGGTACCGGACCGTGGAGAGGGCGTCGTAGGGGCGGGGACCGACCGGTTCTCGACATTCTTCGGGTTCGTTCGACTCCCGGATCCTCTGTCTCCCCAGGATCTATCTACGGCTTCGAGGTCGGGACCCGCCCGCCCTTACGGGGGTTCAGTCGCTTCCGTCGGCGCAGGGACATCTACTGGAGCAACAGCGACCAGCAGACGGCGACATCCGCCAGCAGCCATTCGCGCGTCATGGCGCCTAGCCCGGATTATTCATGAATAGAACACTAACGAGGGGCGGGCCAGGCGAAGGTGTCCCGCGCGCAGGACCGGCCCCTCGTTACGGCCCCGCAGCACGTGCTGCGGGGCCTACTCGGGGCCTCGGGGATCCGCTGGAACGCTCTCTCGTACGGGAATGCGCAAGAACTCATGAATCATCCGGGCTAGGGGCGCTACTTCTTCACTGGGGCGGCCTGAAACGACTCCAGATTGTCAGGAGAGTACTCTCGCGCCCGTTCAAGAGCACGGCCGGCTGCTTCCCGCACCTCGGGGTCAGGATCCGTCTGGAGGGCAATCTCCAGTATCCTGGTTACACGCTCGGGCCCAACGTAGTATCCGATCGTGCCGAGGGTGCCGATCGCTGAACGACGCACCTGGGTCGATGCCTCTTCGCGGAGAATCCTCTTGAGTCTGCCTGTCTCCAGACCGGCCGTCACCAAGGCATACATGGGGACGGCTCCCGCACGAATCTCCGCCTCCGGATCGACCAGGAGGGACTCGACCAAGGCAGGACTGATCGTCAGGTTTCGAGCTGTCAGGGTGGCGAGTGCGACGGACCGTTCGTCAGTGTCGCGCGATGACGCCAGTGCCGAGGTGAGAATGGACTTGACCTTCTCCCAGTCCCAATCGCCGCCGGTGCCCAAGGCGGCCAACGCCGGGACACGAGTCTCACGATCCGGCGACTCCGCCAAGGAGAGGACCAAGTCGTGTGCTCGATCTGAATGGAGCAAGCCAATGGACTCCAGAAGGGCGCCGTAGGCCTTCGATCCTGATGCCCGATCGAGAAGCGATTCGTAGACGCCGAGTGCAGCGTCCGGACCTCGGATCTCACCGATCGCGGACAAGGCGGAGTGAATCGTACTCGGGTCGCTATCCAGATCCAGCGCCACCGACTCCAGCATGGTGGCCGTTTCCTCGCTCTTTCCATAGAATCTCAGCGCGTAGATGATCCGGTGTCGTGAAAGGAAGTCGGGTTCCCTGAGCAGGGCCTCCTGCAGGTAGGAGATGGACTCCGCATCCTGCAGTTTTCCGATGGACTCGTACGCCTCACTCCGGAGAGTCTCCGTCGGCGGCCCATAGGTGATCATGGAGATCAGCGCTTCTCTTGCCCCCATTCCGCCGTTTGTGCCCAAACCCGTGATCGCGGCCTTCCTGACCCGTTCCTCCGGATCCGTTAGAGCCGAATGTCGGAGAATTCCGATGGCCTCAGGGTCTCCGTTCTCTCCCAGGGCCCATGCCGCCACCTCGCGCACGGCGGGATCACGGGACCCCACCTCGTCCCTGAGGACCAGGAACACTCGATGGTCCTTGTTCTTTCCCAACGCGTAGACAAGATGTTGCCTCGCGACACTGTCGTTCGTGTACTGCAACTCGTCCATGAGCGCGAGGGGATCGTTCAGCGCGATCTCGATCAACTCCACGAACGCCTCCGCACAGAATCGGAGCTTCGTGCTGGCGACGCATCGGGCGACAATGGCTCGGACTCGCGCCCTGGCTTTGGACTCGTCGGTCAGCGATTCGCGCGGGGAGGGTGCTCCGATCTCCGCTGCTTCGCCGTCTCTCGCGAGAGAAGCACCCTGGCAGGAATGACCCTCCTGAGTTTTCGGCTTCGGGCCCGGGGGAACGCTCATCCGCGTGTTTCCCCCGCCGACGGGGAGCAGGAATACGAGTCCCACGGAAAGGACTCCGGCCGCGAACACGGGCACCAGCATCTTGAGAGTCATGGCACTTTTCTCTTCTGCCCGATCACCTGCAGTATTTCTTGATGGCATTTATCAATTCCTGGATCTTGTCCTTCACGGCTTGGGTCGTCGCCGATGATTTCTTCTTTTCGAGTTCGCCGGCGATCTTCTGCAGAGAAGCGCAGATGTGGTCCCTGCGACTGCTGCCGCCCTGCCCACTGGCATCGTGAATCAGCCCCTCCACGGTGACTTCTTTGCCGTCTTCGATCTGCTTGACGATGCGGTCTGCCTGTGACACCGCCTGCTGGTCACTGATGGGGCCAGGGCATCCTGCCAAGCCCAAACACGCCGCCGCGACAAGACACCGCATCCACCTGCGCCGAAACTCCATGGCCGCCTCCCTCGAATGGGGTTGGGAAACGGCCACTACCATCCCACACACACGCACCGCAACTGTCAAGCCAATAGTGAGAATCTCGAAAAGTTTCCACGGCGAACCCGCGAATTGGCTTTGGCGATGGTTTGGAGCCCATCTCGGCAGGCGGAGGGTAGGGGCGGGGCTTGCCCCCGCCCGCCTGTACTGAGGCTTGTCCCCCCCCCCAGGCGGGCGTATCGAAGGCGGGCCCGGAGACGAAGCGCCGTTCGCGTCAACCGTCCCTTCGATACGCGACCGCGCGGCAAACGGCGCCGAGCGGTCGCTACTCAGGGACTCGGTCTATCCCCGTTCCGGTGCCACGTTTACGACACGACTCCCGCGATCGGTGACAGTAGAACTACTGAAGCTCAAGCGACTTCCGGATTGTCCCCCAGCACTCCTCCAGCGACTGCGGATGGACCTTGGTCCCGCCGAGGACCGGCATGAAGTTGCAGTCGCCGCTCCAGCGGGGGACGAGGTGGATGTGGACGTGGTCGAGCACCCCCGCCCCGGCGGATCGGCCGAGATTCACCCCCAGATTGAACCCGTCCGGCCTGAACGCCTTCGTGAGCGCCCGCTGCATCCGCTGCGCGAGGGCCATGCACTCATTGAGCTCGGCGGCCCTGATCTTTGTGAGGTCCCCGGTGTGGGACTTCGGGAAGATCATCACGTGCCCCACGTTGTAGGGATACTTGTTGAGCATCACGAAGGCCCGGCGGCCGCGGAGGATCAGGAGATTCTTCGCATCCGACTTGGTTGCGGCGCGGATCGCGCGGCAGAAGAAGCAACCGGGCAGGCGATCCACCTCGTGGATGTACTCCATGCGCCAGGGGGCCCAGAGGTGGTTGAAGGGCGAGAGGGGCATGGGTTACGGCACCACCGCGATCTTCGTCCCCTTGGGTATCAGATCGTACACCTCTTCCACGTCCGCGTTGTGCATCCGGACGCAACCGTTCGAGGAGGGGGTCCCCACCGTGGAGTCGGCGCTCAGAGCGGTGCCGTGAATGCCGTAGGTCGGGTCCTCGAAGAACGAGAGCCATCGCGTTCCGAGGATGTTCCGCGGATCGGCCGAGGGGATTCCCTTCCAGTCGGGATCGGTCAGTTTCTCGCTGACCGTGTAGGTCCCCGGCGGTGTCGGCGTCTCCGGCTTTCCGATTCCCACGACATATCTCCGGATGAAGTGGCCGTTCAGGAAGAGCGTCATCCGGCACTGGCTGAGTTCCACCCGGCCGGTCCAGGTCCCCTGCAGCACCTTGAGTTTGTTTCCCGCGACGATGTTGTCCCCTTTGATCCGGTTCGCGCGCCTCATGTAGCCGATGGGGCAGTTGGTCTTCGAAGCGATGATGGCCAGGGAGTCGCCCGGCTGGATCACGTAGAACGTGCTGTCGGGAGTCGGCTCGGACGAGAAGACCAGGCTCTGGTTGAGCGCGTTCAGTCTCGACTCGATGGCCGTCCGCCGCGGATCGGCCGGAGGCATCTGCTCCCATGCGATCGTGTAGGCCTGTCGCGCCTCGAACTTCTGTCCCGCCTTGTCCAGCATGTCGGCCAGCTCCCCGGCGATCATCTTCACCGCGGCGCTGTCGGGGGAGCGGGCCAGGGCCCTCGTGAAGTGGCCCCGACGGACCTCCGAACCCGCGGCGGCGCGGCGTCCCAGGGCGCACTCCGCGTCGGCGCAGTAGACGGTCTCCGGGAACTCGGCGAGGATGCGGTTCCACCAGGGGAGGGCGGCGTCGGGCTGCTTCATCGCTTCATGGGCGTAGGCGATCATGCCGTAGTGACATGGGACGTCCGCGACCATCTTCGCCGTCAACTCCCGCTGGAGGGCCCCCACCGCTTCGGCGTACTTCCCCTCGGCGTAGAGGTCCTTGCCCGGCTTGCCGGCCGGGACCGGCGGCGGCGTGAGGCCGCCCCCGGGGACCGGCGGGGCATTGTCGCCGCCCGGAGCCGCGGGGCCTGCGTTCGACGCGCCCGCCGCCGGGGCCTCCGTCCCGCCCCCGGGCGCCTTCGGGATCAGCCCGCACCGCCACGCCGCATATCCCGCGCCTCCGAGGACGCACAGGGCCAGCAGAATCTTCTTCATGGCTTCAACCCCTTCCAGACCTCAACCGAAAAAGACCCTGGCGACATCGAACAGCTCCATGTTCACCTGCTTGATCTGCCCGACGGCCTCCGAGAGCGGGACGGCCACGATCGTCTGGCCCCGCATGGCCACCATGGTGCCGAACTTCCCTTCGTGGACCTGATTCACCGCACTCACCCCGCAGCGGGTGGCGAGGATGCGGTCGAAGGGGGTCGGCGTTCCCCCGCGCTGGACGTGGCCGAGGATCGTCACGCGAGTCTCGATCCCGGTCCGGCGCTCGATCTCCGCCCCCACGATGTTGCTGATTCCCCCGAGCCGTTCGTGGCCGAACTCGTCCCGGGCCCCGCCCTTCGTCAGCGTGATTCCCCCCCCCTCCTTCGGCTTCGCTCCCTCGGCGACCACGATGATGCTGAAGTCCTTCCCGCGCGATTGCCGACGCTTTACCTGCTCGCAGAGTTCGGCGATGTCGAAGGGGTGCTCCGGAATGAGGATCCCGTCCGCCCCGCCGGCGATCCCGGAGTAGACGGCGATCCAGCCGGTGTGGCGCCCCATCACCTCGACGACCATGACGCGGTGATGCGCCTCCGCCGTCGAGTGCAGACGGTCGATCGCCTCCGTGGCGATGTAGACCGCGGTGTCGAAGCCGAAGGTGAAATCGGTGCCGGAGAGATCGTTGTCGATCGTCTTCGGCACGCCGACGACCTTGATCCCCCCCTCGTGCAGTTTCAGCGCCACCCCGAGGGTGTCTTCGCCGCCGATGGCGATGAGGGCGTCCAGCCCGAACCTGCTGTAGTTCGCGAGTCCGCGCTGGAGCGTCTCCGCGTTCTTGAAGAGATTGGTGCGCGAGGTCCCGAGGATCGTTCCGCCCTTCGGCAGAATGCCCGACACCGAGTACTCGGTGAGCGGCTCGCACTGGCCCTGGATGAGCCCGGCCCAGCCGTTCTTGATCCCGAGGATCGAGTCGCCGGAACGTTCCGCGTGCTTGACCACCGCGCGCAGGGCTGCATTCAGGCCCGGGCAGTCGCCGCCGCCGGTAAGGACGCCCATTTTCATCGCCATGAAGCCGACTCCCTCGTTGCCGGTCCCCGCTCTCCCTACTCCTCCGCCGGATAGTCCTTGCCGTTCACCGTCGCCCGGACCAGCCGGAACACCACGCGGGAGTACGCCGTCGATTCCTCCCGCCGCAGGATCCCCACCCCCGGGGCCAGCAGCTGGTCCACGTTCCGGGGCGGAGACCCCTCCACCCCGCGGCACCGTACGGCGTCGGCGAAGGTCCCCGCCGGGACCTCCACCGCTCCCCCGGCGATTTCGACCCGTCCCTCGACCTGCTCCGGGCCCAGCATCACGACCTCCGTGCCGCGCTGGAGTTCGATCAGGCACTGGCGGTCCTCGTCAAAACGCACGAGATGCTGGAGCGGCTCCGCGCCGCGATCGCTGAAGAAACCGTCCAGAATGGCATAGGTTCGCGAGCCGACCTTCGCCGTGGAGAGCACCTGGAACTCGACCGTGGTGCGGTCGATTCCGCTGGTCCGCTCGTAGGTCCACCGGTTTCCGACGCGGAGGGGGGTGTGGCCCGCCGTGAGGCGCGCGGCGCCCTGGGCGCCCCGATCCGGCCTCCACTTCGGCCATCGCTTGGTCCCGGATCCCCGGGTGATGACGCGCATGAGCCGGCCCTGGGTGTCGGCGACGGCGATCTGGGTCGGTTCGTCGTGCTGGACGAACACCGCCCACCGGCCGTCCGGGGTGAGGTCGGGCTCAGAGGCGGCGGCCGCGTCCGGCGAAAGGGCCCACTCCACCCCCGCGCCGGTGTCCTTGGCGAAGACGCGGCTCACTCCGCCCTCCCCGCCGTTCCCGCGGGCGAAGACGAGCGTGAGCCGGTCCTCGGAGAGGCTGCGGTAGGGCGAGTAGTCGCGACGGACGATCTCCGCCACCGGCGTGGGGCGGACCTGCCCGGAGAGGTCGAGGGCCAGCTCGCGGAATTCGCCGCTGCGGTTGGTGCGGATGAGGAGGGACTCCCCGTCGCGCGACCAGCCGATGAGCGAATCGACGGCGGGGTGGTTGGTGACGTTGTGGGTGACGCCGCCGTCGCCGGTGGTGAGATAGACCTCCCAGTCGCCGGAGACATCGGAGTCGTAGGCGATGAGGCGGCGGGAGAGGTCGGCGCGGAGGGCGCTGCGATCCTCTTCCGTGAGGAGGCGCTCGTCCGGCCTCGGAGCGGGATGCGGGAGTCGGGGCCGGCGGACCTGGGTATCGTCGGACGAAGCCGGGCGGGGGAATCGACCGGATCCACAACCGGCGATGAGGGCGCCGGCGAGGGTGACGACGAAGCAGGCGAGACGGCGACGCGCGTCCATGTGACATGCAGGGAGGCCGCGCGGACAGCCCCTCGCCGTCGCCGGGGACGGGCCCCGGACGCTTCGAGGTGCGCGCGAAATCCACTGCCCCCTTCTCTGAATCGCGCGATGCTCGCACACGCCGGGCCGCGTGTCAAGCGAAAGGGTGAACTCAAACGCACCCAGACTCTTCACGAGGGCCTGAGAGGAGATGGGCCGACCTGCGGTGCGCCGAATTGTCATCCTGAGCCCTGTCCGCCTCCCCCGAGTAGGCCGCCGCAGGCGGCCGTACCGAGGGGCCGGCGGGCAGGGCGAAGGGTATCAGGATCACCAGTACCGGAACGAACTTGGCGCATGAGCTGGTGATCCCTTCGGCTTCGCTCAGGGCAGGCTCTTCGCCTCGGGCTGCGCCCGAGGCTCAGGATGACAAGATCGCGGGGTTCTCGCCCCGTGGCATTTCTTCTCAGGCTTTCAGGGCCGCCAAACGACGGCGGGCTTCGCTCAGGATGGATCGGCGACTCCCGGGCCCCTTCCGCTTCGAGTCTCGCGGACCGCTACACTCCTCCGCGCGCCGCCGACACCTCCACGGCGCCCAGGTCGAATCGGGCGGAGGTCTCGAACGAACGGAAGTCGTAGACCCGAACCACCAGCCGCGTTCGCCCCGGTCGGCAGGGCACCAGGGTGAGTTCCGTCTGGTCCGGGAAAAGGGGATACAGGAGCATGTCGCCGACGCGGGCGGGGGTGTAGCCCGCCATCTCGGGGATCTCGAAGAGATCGCTGCAGTCCAGTCCGATCATGAGCGAACATCCCTTCACCCCCTCAATCCGGAGGCGATAGGTGTGACCGAGGTGGAGCCGGCCCGGAGTCACGAATTGGACGCGCACGGCGCGGACCGCCCGCTCGATTTCCCTCTGGAAGGGGAGGGAGGCCGCCGCGACCTCCGAGGTCGTCATCGGCCGGATCCAGACTTCTCTCGGGAAGGGAGAGTCGGTGGGGCTCGCGGTCTGGGCATGGTGCAGATCGACGAGAGCGGGGAGGTGGCAGAGCGCACCATACGAGGTGGCGAAGGCGCTTCCGAGGGCCAGGGGGTCTGCCGACAGGGTGCGGGGAATGGCCGACGACCCTCTCACCCAGCGGAGCCATCGGGTCCACATCGAAGGAGGTGACTCCAAACGGCGCGGCCCGGTACCCGGCGCCGATCCCGCCCAGGCGGCGGCGATGAGCGACGAGAAGTCCCCGGGGTGGCGCACCCGGCGATATATCCTTCTCAGATTCTCGACCTGCTGCGGAGTGGAAGCCGCCTCGAAGGCGCCGCCCAGCTCCGTGTCGTTCGTCGGGGGGGTGACCGGTCGGAGTCGTCGATCGAGCGGGGCCAGTTCCCACGATCGAACCCCGAGATCGGCCTGGTAGCGGGCGGCCATCCGCAACTCCGCGGAGATCGGATTCTCCGACCCGGCCAGCGAGCGCAGTTGCGCGAGAATGTACCGGTTCGTTTCGACGTTCGGTCGGGCGCCCTCCCAGATGACGAACTGGGGGGGAATCCACAGCGCTTGCATTCTCCCCCAGGCGAAGTCGAGCTGGCGCTCGACCCGGGCGAACAAGTCGTCGTCCAGCGAGGCGCGCCGCTCGTGGAGCCACCAGAGGCCGGCGATCATGGCGGAGGTCTGGATTCCGCACCAGGCGGGGTATCCAAACACGATGCGCGGGATGAGGTCGAGACAGAAGCCGTCCCAGTCGGTGCAACGCCAGGGACTCGAACGCTCCTCTCGTCCCGGCGGATGCGGGAGCCAGAACAGGGGCTCGTAGCGGCGCACCGGCAATGGCCCGCTCGTCGACGACTTCGCCGGAGTTGAGTCTCCCATGACGCGCTCGCCGACATCGAGGTCGAGCGCGAAAACGGGGAGTCCCGAGGGGTGTTCGAGCGGCGTCGCCTGCGAGAGCGGGATCGTGCGTCGATCGGTGGTCACTTCCTCCATCCCTCGATCGGGGAGCACGACCCACGTGCCGGCCCGATCTGCGGGCTGGTGCGTGCGGGGAGGGAAGATCAGCAGGGTCTTCGGCGGACGGACATCGAGCCGGACCCCGGCGGCGCGCATCTCCCCCTGCTGCATTCCAAAGGCCCAGAGCACCAGGGGACGTTCCACCTCCGTGAGCCTCAGAGGGACGTGGATTCCTGCGACTCGATCCCGCCCGACGTGGGCGATCTCGAACCGGCGGGCGCCTTCGACGCGGGGCGCCGGAGGGACGAGTTCCTGGCCTTGAGGCCTCTCACCTTCCAAGTTTGGCGGCGGGGCCTGCCGGGCGTTGAGGAGGTCCCACGCCTCCGGACGCACCGATTCGGGGACGAGGGTCCAGGCCAGGAGGGGGCCTTCCCACGGCACCGGGAGGCGGACCGAGGCGCACTCACCCGGGGAGACCTGCCGGGTGTGCTCCGGGGCCGGCAGAGGCGGGATGGGCTCGTCGGGGCCGGGGAGATGCCGTTCCAGAAAAACAGCGTCCTTTCCGGCCAACTGGAGCAGCCATCGGCCGCCGTGTCCGCCGGGGAAGAGACGCGCCAGCGACCCTCCACCCGAGAACATCGCGATTTCGTGGTCGATGACGGCGCCGCACGACAGGCATCTCAAGCGAACTTCGTACTCGCCCTCCAGGAGACGCCCCCCGACGCGGACCCGGAGCGAGAGGATCAGCCCGTCCTGTGGGGCGGACGCGATGTCGAACTGTTCCCACTCCCAGACGGGGCGGGGAGGGAGATCGGCCAGTGTTGGGGAGACCGGGCCACCCCGGGTGCGAAGGCAGAGTCGGTCCCACGCCATCGGGTTTCCTCTGGAACGAACCCGCACATCCAGCTCGGCCGGTCTTCCCCGGAGGTCCGGAGGAAGGAGGGCGAGACATCTGTCCCGCCAAAGGCGCTGGAGCAGCATTCCGCCCCGTTGCTCCGGAATCGCGAAGGCGTGGAGTGGGGCGAGAGGAGGGCCATCCAGGGCGCCGGCCGGAGCCAGTCCAAGGTCGACTTCGCCGGCCGGAGGCCCAAAGAGGAGAAGGTCTGTCGCGGTTTTCTCCGCGAGCACGGGCGAGGCAAGAAGGGCTCGGACGGGGCCGGGCGGGGCGGAGCGCCGGGGACAATCGGGGAGGGAGACTCGCCGGCCGGGTCCCATGGCTTCCCGGACGACTCGTCCGAGCCTCGCCTCCGCCGACATCCACTCGGGATCGCCGGGACTGAATCCCGATGGACCAGAGGCGGCGAGTCGGGCGAGCGCCGGTTCCGCGCGAAGCCTCTCCGGCGGCAGCATCGAAACCAGAACCGCCGCACTCGCGCGATCGAGGCCGCGGAGGATCTGCTGGAAGTCGTCGCTCTCGGCGGTCTGGAGCACCCATCGGATCGACGCGAGATCCTGCGCGATCTCGGACGCCAGGACCGGATCGTCCGTCCTGATCTCGCGGAGCAGTCTTCGGGCGTCCACGGGATCGAGACGGGCGAGAATCTCTACGACGCGTTCCAGGCTCATGGTGCCCCTCCGTGGGAATGGTCCGAGACTCCCTCTACTGAAGGTAGTCTATCACATAGTCACACTGTGAACCACGGGAATCTGGAGTTCGGACACGGAGACCCTGCTTCCACCGCACGAGCGCGGACGGGGGGGAGACGCGGAGGGGGGGGAGACGCGGAGGGGGGGGAG
>JACPTZ010000205.1 GCA_016192525.1 Planctomycetota bacterium | reverse complement strand
GTACGACGTGGTCGGACGCGGCACCGCCCTTCTGGCGGGGATGCGCGTGGGCGAATCTGTCGACGTCCTCGGTCCGCTCGGGCGGGCCTACTCGGACAAGCCGCAGGCCAAGGTGACACTTCTCGTGGGGGGGGGATCGGCATTCCGCCGATGTACTTCATCGCCCGGCGGTATCTGAGCCGCCAGTCGCTGGCCCGCGATGAGCGCTGGTATGCCCTGTTGGGGGCGCGGACAAAGGGAAAGCTCTGCGCTGTTGATGACTTTGAGAAGCTGGGCGTGACGCCGGTGATCGCCACGGACGACGGCTCCGAGGGGCACAAGGGGTATGTCACCGATCTGATGGAGCACTTCGTCGCGGTGACGCGGGGGTTCAGGTGGAGTCTCCGTCTGTACGGCTGCGGTCCGGAACCAATGCTGGAGAAGATGGTGGCGTTTGCGAAGCGGGAGAAGGTGCCGTGCCAGATCTCGATGGAGCGACGGATGGGATGCGGGATGGGGGCGTGCCGGGCCTGTGTCTGCAAGGTGGTGGACGAGGGGCGCCCGGAGGGCCGCGTGGTGGCCTCCTGCCGGGAAGGTCCCGTATTCGGCGCCGACGAGTTGACGGACGGGCCGTGGTGGTAACGTGCGGCCGACCCGGACGGAGATGAGGACTCATGCAACGCACCTTCCGGAAGATCCTTCGAGAGGTGGGGGCTGTCCTGGACGCGATCCCGGCGGCCCAGACGGCCGCCTTCGTCACGGCGATCCGGGGATCGAGGGCGATCTTCGTGAGCGGTCGGGGCCGGTCGGGACTCATGGCGGCGGCATTCGCCCAGCGGTTGATGCAGATGGGCCTGAAGGCCTACTTCGAAACGGACGTCACCTGCCCGCGGATCGGGAAGGGAGACCTGCTCGTCCTCTGTTCCGGCACTGGAGAAACGCTCACCCTTCTTCCCGTCGCCCGATCCACCCGGCGGGAAAGGGCCAAGGTCTGTGTGATCACGGGAGACTCGGGGAGTCCGCTGGCCCGGATGGCCGATCTCCTGCTGCACCTTCCTCTGGAACGCGTCCCCAAGTCGACCCAGCCGGCGCGCTCCCTTTTCGAGCAGGCGCTTCTGCTCTACTTGGACGGAGTGGTGCTCGCGCTCGCCCAGGCGTTGAACATCGATCACGCCAAGGTGCTCGAACGTCACACGAACCTGCAGTAGGGAGTCAGCGTCCGCGCGGGGTGCCCGGGGGCGGGGACCAAAAGTCACGGTGCGTGGCGGCGGCCTGGAAGAAGCCGGCGAGCCAGGCGACGAGGGTGAGGACGAGGGCGAGCGTGGCGGTGCGGTGCGCCATCTTCACCCAGCGCGGTTCGTCCGCTCTCTGCCCGCGCGCCTCCCGCGCCTCCCGCGCCTCACGGGCGCACAGGGCGAGGGCGGCCCAGGGAACGGCGATCGCCAGGCCGAACGGGGCGGGTCCGAATTTCCCCCACCAGAACCCCGGATCGAAGAAGGCGCCGAGGGTCTTTCCCATGGGGGCGGCCGCCGGCAGACCCCAGAGGACGAGCGAGACGAGGGAGCCATACCCGAGAAGCGCGATCCCCAGCCGTCTCAAGAACCCGACCATGGCGATCCGTCCTGGCCGCTCTCACGTCTCCGCGGGCGGTGATGTCTTCATCGACTCTTCCAGCCAGCGGCAATACCGGACCGACTTCGAGATCTGGCGTTCATTCAGTCCGATCCAGAAAACCCACCAGTTGTCGAACTTCCTCAGTCCGTGCGCCTGCTCGGCATACCAGCCGTTGATGGGATTCCCCGGCTTGGACCGCCAGAACAGATTCGGACAACGCTTCTTCATCACCGACCAGACATCCCTCCCGATCCCCTCCCCCTGCGCCTCCTTTCGGACCGCGAACTTGTCCAGGTAGTACATCCCCGAGACCTTGCGGACCAGGGCCGCCCCCTTGTAGTTCCGGTCCACGAAGATGAACTGGATGGGCTTGGCGAAGTAGCCGGGCTTCAGCTTCTTGCCGAAGGACACCTCGATGAGGTGCTTGAGCCGGCGCTTGTTGACTCCCCGATAGCTCCGGTGGGTCTCGATGACGGCGCCCCGCTTCACGAAGGTGCCGCGCCCCTTGACCGTGAACAGCTCGCGAAGCAGGTTCTGCGCTGAAGTGATCACGGCGGTCATCTTGCCGCCGGGTGTCTCCTCGATGAGGTTTCGAATCTCGCGGAACTTGAGCAGCATGCCGCCGGTAACATGACCGTTCGAGACCATGCGATCGAACTCAAGGGCGAGGTTGATGAACGGAATCAGCTTTCCGCTCTCATCGAGGACCCCTCCCTCTTCGGTGATGAGGATGAACTTTTTCGGCCGGAGCCCCAGGACCAGGGCCCGGGCGGCGGAGTCGGCGTTGACATTGAGCGGGTTGCCGTCGGGGTCGAATCCCAGCGGGCTCACGATCGGGATTTCGTCGCGGCGAATCGCCCTCTCGAGGGGCTTCAGGTTGACTCCGGTCACTTCACCGACCTCACCGAGGCTGGAATCCGCCATGTGCCGGGCCTGGAAGATCCCCTGGGTGAACCCGGCGGCGGCGCCGCCGTGCTCGCGGATGGCGTCGACCAGTTCCTGGTTATTCCGGTCGAGCACCGACTGGATGACGCTGAGGGCCTCCCGCGGGGTGACGCGGATTCCGTCGCGCTTCTCGAAGGGAATGCCGGCGGACTGGAGTTCGGCGTCGATCTGGGGACCTCCGCCGTGGATGACGATCGGGAACAGGTCGAGGTTACAGAGGAACGCCAGGTCGAGGGCCATCATGTTCTTCGACTCGGCGAGGACCTTTCCACCCACTTTGATGACGGCGAAGCGAGCGGGGTTTCCGCGCTGAAAGAGTTTGAGGTACATGTCGGACTCTTTCAGGGCGCCGATGGACTTGAAGAAATTGATGATGAACTCGTAGTTTTCCATGAGGTTCCTATCGGTCCTTGGCGAGACGGCGGGAGGAACGGTCGATGAAGCGCATCCCGGTTCTGACGTACTGGCGTATTTCGTCCGGGTACTTCAGGTCGTAACGCACGACGCGTCTCTCACGGGAGTAGCGGACGACCTCGGCGAGCCGCAACTTGTACAGGGCGTGGGAGACGTTGGGGACGGTGGTCTTGAGTCTCCGGGCCAGGAGGGTAGGCGACTGGACTCCGAGCCGCAGCAGGAGGTCGAGAATCCCGGAGGCGGTCGGATTCCCGAGCACGCGGTGCAGGCGCGACAGCCGGTAGACCCTCTCCGGGATGTTCCGACGGGTGCCGGCCACGACTCTCCCCCGCTTGAACACATGAACAATTGAACAATTGATCAAGTATTCAACCAACCGGAGACTCAGAGATCAAGGGAATGGAGCCAGGCCCGGTACACGTCCCGGGCGCGCGCCAGGCTCCCCAGCGTGACGTACTCGTCCGGGGCATGCGCCTGGGCGATCCGCCCCGGACCGAATACCACGCTCGAAATGCCGGCCCGGCTGAAAAGCGCCGCCTCCGACCAGAAGTCCACCGAGACCGCCGGACCCGCCCCCGCGCGGCGCAGCGCCGCGACCGGTGTCGCCGAGCGGCCGGGGGAAAGCCCCGGCCCGGCGAACGTGCACGTCGAAACGGCCCGACATCCGAACCGCCGGGCGGCCTCCCGGGCCACCGCTGCGATCTCGTACACCACCGTCGACTCCCGCTCTCCCGGAAGCGTTCGCCGCCCGATCCGCACCTCGCACCGGTCCGCCACCATGTTCGTCTTGATCCCGCCCGAGATCGTCCCGACGTTGAGAATCGACCCGCGAAACCCCGCCCCGGACCTTCGAGCAAGTCGGCGCCGCAAGACCGCCAGATCGGTCACGAACCGCGCTGCGGCGTCGATGGCGTTCCTCCCCCGCTCCGGCCGTGAGGCGTGCGCCGTCCTTCCGCGAAACTCAACCCGGATGGAGTAGATTGCCCGATGCGCCGTCACCACCCGGCCGCCGGTCGGCTCCGACACGATCCCCCATTGGATCCCGCGCCGCCAGGGATGCCGAAGAAGGGCCGGCACGCACTCCCCCGGCCCCGCCTCCTCGTCGCCGGTCAGCGCCACCAGCAGATCGGGAGAAGGCCGACGGCCATCCGCTCGCCGCCGCGGCGCCACCTCGGAGAGCGCTGAGAGCAGCGCCGCGAATGCCCCCTTCGTGTCGCACGTGCCCAGGCCATAAAGTCGGCTCCCCTCCCGGGTGAGTCGGTGCGGAGGCCGGGTCCACTCCCCCCCCGCGGGCACCGTGTCCAGGTGGGCATTCCAGAGCACGCGCGGCGACCCGAACCGGGCCAAGACATTGAACTTCCCGGCCGACACCCGCTCCACCCGCACGTCGGCCGACGTTCGCCGACGAAGCAATTCCGCGGCGTGCCGGGCGATCCTCTCATTGTCGCAGGGGGGATTCTCAGACGGGATCGCCACGAGCCTGGCCAGGTCCGCCACCATCGCGCGCTCATCCACGGCCGCGCTCCCGGCGGTTCGCCAGCACGGTGCTCATCCCGAACAGCTTCACGAACGCCGCGGCTTCGGCGGGTTCCCATGCGGAGGACTGCGCGTATACGCTGCTCCGGTCCCGAAGAAGGTTGGGCGAGTCGATCGCCACCGGCAGAACCACCCCTCGTCCGACCTCGAGCGTCACCTCGCCCGTGACCGACCGCTGGTGGCTCTCGAGGAACGCCTCCAGGTCGCGCGTCAGCGGATCGTGGAACAGCCCGGAGTAGTTGAGGTAGGCCCACTTCTCCGCGACCTGCACCTTGAACTGGTTCTGCTCCTTCGAGAGCGTGGCATCCTCCAGGGCGCGGTGCGCCACGAGGCAGGCGTACAGCCCCGGACACTCGAAGGCGATCCGGCCCTTGATCCCGATGACGCAGTCGCCGGTGTAGATGAACCGACCCGCCCCGTGCCGGCCGACCCTCTCATTCAGGTGCTTCAGGATCGCGATCCCGTCGGCCCGCGAGCCGAAGAGCATGGCCGGCGTCCCGCCCTCGAAGCCGATCCGGATCTGCTCGGACTTCGCCGGCGCCCGGTGCACGGGCCGGGTCAGGACAAACGCGTCCTCCGCGGGGGCGGCGTTCCGGTCGATCTCCGAGCCCGAGATCGTCACCCCGAACACGTTCTGATTGATGCTGTAACGGCGGTGCGCCGCAGGGGTCGAGAAGCCGCGCTCCGCCAGATAGTCGATCTCCCGCTGACGCAGATTCGTCCGAACCTCCTGCTGGAAGTCGCGGATCGGGGCGACCACGTCGAAATCTCCAAGGGCCCGGATCGCGATGTCGAACCGGACCTGGTCATTGCCCATCCCGGTACTGCCGTGCGCGATCGCCTTCGCCCGCTCCCGGCGCGCCACCTCCGCGCACTCCTGGGCGATCACGTACCGGTCGGCGCACATGAGGGGATAGGCTTGCTGATAGGCGGCATTGGCCCGAATCAGCGGGACGAGGATCTGACGCCAGATCGCCTGTTCCGCCGGGCGGGCGTAGTGGCGGAGCGCGCCGAGGGCCTTCGCCCGGGAAGCGATCTCCCGACGTTTCGCGGACGTGACTCCGCCGGTATCGACGAAGACGGTGATGACCTCGTGTCCCCGCTCGCGCAGCCAGGGAACGCAGAAGGAGGTGTCGAGACCGCCGGAAAAGGCGAGGACGATGCGCATTCGTTACTCCCTGAACGGCGGGTGTGAACCGCGGAGACGCCGAGACCGCGGAGAACAACGGAAACAGCAGACTTCGGATCCATCCGGCTGAAGGGTACTTTTCCGGTGCATCCGGAAAGGAAACCACGAGTTTCACGAACTCTGCGAATCTCGGGGACCACCCTCGAGGCGGCCCACGGCTCAGAACAACGGAGGAAGGGGACCACTGAAACCGCTGAGGCCACTGAAACGGGGGGAGAACCCTGGCCTTCGCTTCTTCTGTTTCTGTCCCCCTCCCAACTCCACTGTCTCACTGCCCTCGGCGGTTTCAGTGGTTCATTCTGTTCGTTCCGTTGTTCCCGTTTCTTCTCTTGCCGTTTTCCCATTCGTGAAATTCGTGGTTCGCTCCGTTCCTGGTTCGCGTCAAGACGAGTTTGCTTCGACCGAATGAGCCAGATTTCGCGCTGTTTCCGTTGTTTCTGCTGCTTCCGGCGTTTCCGCTGTTTCTGCCGTTTCCGTTGTTTCCGTTGTCCTCCGCGCCCTCGGCGTCGCTGCGGTCCCCCCCCTACCCGAGCAGCCGTGCGAGCAGCGCCTTCTGCACGTGAAGCCTGTTCTCCGCCTCGTCGATGAACATCGCCGCCGGGGAGTCCGCCACCTCGTCCGTCACTTTCACATTCCGGCGCATTGGAAGGCAGTGGGAGAACCTCGCGTTGTTCGTGAGTTTCATCTTCGCCGCATCGACGATGAAGTGCTTCAGGCCGGCGCGAACCTGCTTTTCCTCCTCCCATCGACCGAAGTAGGGAATCGCCCCCCACGACTTGGCGTAGACGAAGTCGGCCCCGCGATAGGCCGCCTCGATGTCGCTCGTAACGGTGAGCGATCCGCCCTGCGCCTTCGCGTTCTCCCGCGCAGCCTCCACGTAGCGCGGGTCGAGGTCGTACCCCTCCGGTCGCAGGATCGTCACATCCATCCCGAACTTCGTGGAGATGAGCGCGGCCGAATTCGCGACGGCGGTGTTGAGTCCCTTCGGATGCCACGTCCACGTCAGCAGAAACTTCTTCTTCCGCGGTTCGCCGAGGTGCTCGCGGATCGTCTGCATCAAGGCCAGTTCCTGGCAGGGGTGGACGATCGTCTCCATGTTGATCACCGGCTTCGTCGAGTACTTCGCGATCGCGGTCAGCATCGGGTCGAGCCGGTCCTCCGCCCAGTTCTGGAACTTCGGGAAGCAGCGGACGGCGATCCCGTCGAAGAACCGGCAGAGGACGCGCGTGGCCTCCTTCACGTGCTCCTCGGCCTCTCCGTCCATCACTACCCCCTCGCGCGGCTCCATCGGCCAGGCATCCTTCCCGGGGGCGAGCACGACGGCGTGTCCGCCGAGTTGGAACATCCCGAGTTCAAACGACGACCGGGTGCGGAGCGAGGGGTTGAAGAAGAGGAGCGCGAGACCCTTGCCCTTGAGCGGATGGGCCGACCCGCCACCGCGCTTGATCTCGACGGCGAGGTCGAGGATGTCCTTCAGTTCGGCGTGGGTGAAGTCTTGGGTGGTGAGAAAGTTCCGGCCGCGCAGGGACATGGGAACCTCCTGGGGCACGAGGTTGCCGCATTGTCATCCTGAGCGTTGGGCGCAGCCCCGCAGCACGTGCCGCGGGGCGCAGCCCGACGCGAGGGATCGCCAGCGCCTACGCGCGAATGTGCCTTGTCTCGGTCAAGGATGGCGATCCTTCGCTTCGCCCGCCAAATGGCGGCGGGCTTCGCTCAGGATGACAACGTCGGGG
>JACPTZ010000065.1 GCA_016192525.1 Planctomycetota bacterium | reverse complement strand
CGGAGGGGACCGGGAGAACGGCGCCGGGGGCGGAGAGTTTTCTGGCCGGGTCCGAGGACAAGTCCCGCCAGCTGCTGGCGAGAAAGGAGGCGGGAACGCTCTGCTTGTGGTATGGTCAGACGGTCGATCCGGCGGGAATCCGGGTGTGTTCGGCGGGATCCTCGTGATCCGTGACCGGAGGTTCGACGGGCCGTCTTTTGTTGTTTCTTCTCGAGAGGAGCCGTCATGGACAGGAAGAAGGTGATCGCAAAACTGAACGAGATGCTCGAGCACGAAATGGCCGCGATCGTGACCTACCTGCACCACTCATTCGTCGTGCCCGGCATCCACCGGCAGCCGGTGGTCGATCTGATGCAGCTTCGCGCGAAGGAGTCGATGGCCCACGCCACGCTCCTCGGGAACAAGATCATGGCCCTCGGCGGGCACCCCTCGGTCCGGGTGAGCGAGGTCTTCGAGCCGGGACCGCAGCAGACGACGCGGGAGATGCTCGAGGAGGAACTCGAAGCGGAGCGAAAGACCCTGGAGGAGTACAAGGGACTTCTGCGGATGGTGAAGGACGATGTCCCGCTGGAGTTCATGGTGCGCGGGATCCTGCTCGAGGAGCAGGGCCACGTCGAGAGTCTCGAGATCATGCTGAGGGGGGAGGGGCGCGAGGAGTAGGAGGCAGACACATGAATCCGCAGGAGAAGAAGGCCCACAAGATCTTCGCCGTCGGACTCTTCAACCACACCTGGACCCTCCTCGACAGGAAGCGCCGGTCGAAGGAGGAGGATGACGAGATGGTCCACGCCGCCCATGCCTCCCGCTTCCACTGGGGCAAGGTGGGGACGGCGAAGAACCTCGCCATCGGGGAGTGGCAGATCTCGCGCGTCTACGCCGTGCTCAAACGGGCCGACCCCGCGCTCTACCACGCCCGGCGGAATCTGGACCTCTGCCGCGCTCACCGGATCGGCGACTTCACGCTGGCCTTCGCCTACGAGGCGCTCGCCCGGGCCTCTGCGGTCGCGGGGAGGAGGGGGGAGGCCCGGCGGTATCTGAAGATGGCCGAACGCGTCGGGGCGCGGATCCGGGAGAAGGAGGACCGCGAGCTCCTGGAGAAGGACCTGAAATCGATCCGGGTCTCCTGATGCGCCCTCGGCCGCTCCGATTCCGACGCCTCACCCGGCGCGAATGGCCCGAGATCCGCCGCCTCACTGTCCTCTCCGAAACTGTCGTCGTGCGTTAACACCGCCTCGTCCGCATCGTCCTTTCCCGTGAACCCCGAGAAAGGAGTCCCCGATGCGCCGACCTGCCCTGTGTGCCGCTTTTCTCGCGACTTTCACCCTCCCCGTGCTGGCGGGTCCTCCGCTGGTCTGTCATCCCTGGATCACCGAGGACGCCCCGCGCCCCTCCGCCCGCGCGTGGATGGACAGGAACGGACGGGTGGCGCCGGAGAACGAGGGCGCCGTGATCCAGGCGCTTGACGCGGAACCGGAAACGCTCGTCCGGATGGACATCCTCCAGCGCGTCCTGGTCTCCCTGGAGGGAAGGGCGAACCTGGACCGCTTCCTTCGGGCGCTTGAGGCCCGGGCCACTGCCCCGACGAATCCGGGGGCCGGGGGAAGCGATGCCCCGGAGGTTTCGGCCTCGAGCCTCGCCGGGCGCCGCTTCGACTACGCCCTCGCCGTCGCCACCGCGCAGTACCTCGGCGGCCGGAATCGAGAAGGGGAAGAGGCCTCGGTCGCACGCCTGCGCGCGGCCGTGGCCGCCCGGCCCGGGGACGCCGCGGCCTGGCTCGCCCTCGCCCGGGCGTCGACGCCATTGATGCGCACCGGCACCCTCGAGGAGCACGCGAAGGTCTTCATTCGCGCCAGCGATCTGGTCGAGGCCATGCCGGAGGGCGACGCCCGGGCGCGTCTTCAGGGCGTCCTCCGATGGGACCTGGAGAACCTCGAGGCGTATCTCTTCGACACCGAGATCCAGAAGTCGGGGGTCAAGCCCTCTCCGGAGGCTCGTCTGGCCGCGCTCCGTCGGGTTTCCGGGAGGGCAGAGCCCCGCCGCGAGATTTCGAGCGAGGAACTGAACCGCTTCATGTTCTTCGCGGTCCTCGAGGGACTCTACGCGGACGGCGTGCCGGATGAGGTCGTCTCGAAGCTCCTCCGTCCGAAGGTCGCGGGGGCCGCCGCGAAGCACGAGTACCCGGACTTCATCTACGGCTGTCCCATCTGTGTGCCGGTCATCGAGGCGTTGCGCGCCTACGCGATGCGGAGGGACTACTACTACGCCAGAAAGGGGGATCCGTACCTGGGCCCATCCTCCCTGCCGGAGGATCTTCGCGTCGCGCTTTCCACCGATCTGGAGAGCCCCGGCGGATCGTCGGACCCCTCGGCGACACGCCGGGCCGGGATTCAGAGACTCATTGACCGGTACGTGACGCGTCGGTTCGAGTCGCTGCATCTGTCGGAGGAGGACCGCTCCCGGTGGCAGATGGCGATCCGGATCGGAATGAAGCTCGGGATGGAACTTCTGCGCTCGCAGCGTTACGACGCGGATTGCGGGATGGAGCGCTGCCCCTCGTGCGAGGGGGCGACTTCCGGCAGCGGGGCGCAGTAAGAGACTGTCTCAGAAGCCCGCCGTAGGGACACAGCGGCGCCGTGCCCCTGCGGACGGCGAGTCTAAGAGCGCCTATCAGAATGAACTTGTCATCCTGAGCTTCGCCCGCCTCCGTTTGGCGGGCGAAGCGAAGGATCACCAGCTCAGTGCTCAGCCGGTTCCAGACTGGTGATCCTTCGGCCCCGCAGCACGTGCTGCGGGGCGGCCTCAGGATGACATGCTACGGCGGTCATTCTGATAGGCGCTCTAACCCGGATTATTCATGAATGCGCAGTGCCT
>JACPTZ010000185.1 GCA_016192525.1 Planctomycetota bacterium | reverse complement strand
GCCCCGGCGGGCGTGGTCGAAGCGGACCGGGCGGCCCCCGGGCCGGAGCGGGGGCGGGCGCGGCCTCTTCCGGGACCGCGCCTTCAGCGGCCCCGTCGAGCGCCCCTCCCCCGGCGGCGCCGCAGGCGTAGTTCCCGCGCCCCGGACCCCGGGACGTCGCCGGCGCGACGCCCCCCGTGGGCCGGAACGCTCCTACACCGCAAAGTATGACCGACAGGAGTTTGACCGATGGAAATCGATGCGAAGACAATCAAGGAACTGCGCGACAAGACCGGCGCGCGCGTGATGGATTGCAAGCGGGCCCTCGAGGAGGCGAAGGGGGACCTCCCCGCCGCGGAGATGATTCTGAAGCGGAAGGGGATCGCCGAGGCGGGGACGAAGGCCGAGCGCGCGACGAAGGAGGGGCGGATCTTCTCCTATATCCACACGAACGGCAAGATCGGCGTCCTGCTGGAGATCAACTGCGAGACCGACTTCGTCGCCAAGAACGAGGAGTTCGGCGCGATGGCCCGGGACCTGTGCCTTCAGGTGGCGGCGCAGGAGCCGCTCTGGGTCTCGCGGGAAGAGGTCCCGGCGGAGGTGGTCGAGAAGGAGAAGGCGGTTTATGCGGCCGACGCCACCGGGAAGCCCCCCGCCATCGCCGAGAAGATCCTCACCGGAAAACTCGACAAGAACCTCTACGGGGCCAAGTGTCTGCTCGAGCAGATCTTCATCAAGGACGAGGAGAAGAAGACGCTGATCGGCGACCTGGTCAAGGCGAAGATCTCGAAGTTCGGAGAGAACATCACCGTCCGCCGGTTCGTGAGATACGAGGTCGGAAAGTAGCCCCCCCCTCGAGGCCCTCATGCCTGCTCCGGTCTACAAGCGCGTGGTGCTGAAGTGCAGCGGCGAGGCGTTCTGCAAGGAGGAAGGCAAGGGCCTCGACATCGAGGAAGTTTCCCACATCGGGGCGCAGATCCTGGCCGCCTCGCGCTCCGGGGTTCAGGTGGGCGTGGTGGTCGGCGGCGGGAACTTCCTCCGCGGGGCGCAGCTCTCCACGAAGGGGATCAGCGCGGCGACCGGCGACTACATGGGGATGCTGGCGACCGTCATCAACGCGCTGGCCCTCCAGGACGTGCTCGAGCACCTCGGCGGAGAGACGCGGGTCCTCACGGCGGTCCCGATGCAGGCGATGGCGGAGCCGTTCATCCGCCGCCGCGCCATCCGGCACCTCGAGAAGGGGCGCATCGTCATCCTCGCGGCGGGGACCGGCAACCCGCACTTCACCACCGACACCGCGGCGGCCCTCCGTTCCACCGAGATCGGCGCGGACGCCCTGCTCAAGGCCACCAAAGTCGACGGCGTCTACGACTCCGATCCCAAGATCAATCCGCACGCGAAGAAGTTCGAGCACCTGACCTACCTCGACGTCCTCAACCGCGGCCTCCGCGTGATGGACTCTACCGCCATCTCCCTCTGCATGGACAACAGGATCAAGATCCTCGTGTTCAATCTGAAAAAGGAGGGAAACATCCTGAAGGCGGTCAGCGGCCAGTCGATCGGCACGCTCATCTCGGCGGGGTAACCCGCGTCCGCCCCGCCGCCTCCCCGCCTTTTCCCCTTTACCTTTTGCCCGCAACCCGCTACCCTTTCTCCGTAATCCCATTCCCGGAGCCCCCCATGCCCTACGACGACATTTACCTCGAAGTCGAAGACAAGATGGACAAGGCCTTCCAGGTCTGCGCCGAGGAACTGAAGGGGGTGCGGACCGGCCGCGCCTCGCCCGCGCTCGTGGACCACATCCGGGTGGAGTACTACGGTTCGCTGACTCCGCTCAAGCAGATCGCCGCCATCTCGACGCCCGACCCGACGCTCATTCAGATCAAGGCCTTCGATCCCTCCGCGCTGAAGGAGATCGAGAAGGCCATCCTGAAGTCCGACATCGGCATTACGCCGCAGAACGACGGGAAGATCATCCGCCTGCCCATCCCCGCCCTGAGCGAGGAACGCCGCAAACAGTACGCCAAGATGGCCAAGGAGATCACCGAGAAGGCCCTTGTGGCGATCCGCAATGTGCGCCGCGACGCCAACAAGCTCGCCGACACCGAGGAGAAGGAGGCGAAGCTGACCGAGGACGAGAAGTTCCGTCTCAAGGAGGAGATTCAGAAGGCGCTGGACGAGCACGAGAAGAAGATCGCGGACCTCCTGGACAAGAAGACGAAGGAGATCATGCAGGTCTAGACGGGGGGACGAGGGAACGAAGTAAGGGACCGTCAGGAAACAGCGGCGACACTTGACCGGGGATTGTAGGGGCGGGGCTTGCCCCCGCCCCCTGCCCGGCGGCGCCGCAATCGGCCCAGCAATCGAGACCAGAGGAGCCCGTCAACAGGGGGGCGACCGCAAGGGTCGCCCCTACGCTCGCCCGAATCGCCTGAGTTATGTCCTGACGGTCCCTAACGAAGTGACAGAGCAGGAGAGTGACGAACGGGGGGAGAGGGACGGGGCGATGGTCGCTCGTCATTCGTCATTCCGAATTCGCCATTCCGAACTCGTCCTCTTCCCCTCCCGGCTCCGCGCCGAGGCAGAAGCCCGGCGCGTCGTGCTCGGAGCCCCCTCTCCGCACCCCCTCCTCGGTCCCCGCCACACCACGTTTCGCCGCCTCGTGGAAGACCTGTTCGCCGAGGTCAGGGCGACGGCCGGGCGCCCGGCCCCGTTCGCCCTCGATCCCCTCGCCCACTTCCTGCTCGTCGAGGCGGCCGTCGCCGAAGCGCGGCCGCCATACTTCGCTTCGCAATTCCGGGCCGGAACTCCCTATCGCGGATTCGTCGCCGAATGCCGGGCGCTGTTTCTGGAACTCAAGCAGGCCCGGATCGGTCCGGAGGATTTCCGGACCGCCGTCTCGAAGATGCCGGAGTCGATGCGCCCCAAAGGACAGGCCATCGCCGACCTCTTCGACGCCGTCGAGTCCCGCCGCCGCCGCGCGGGGGCCCTCGACGAGGCGGATGTCCTCTCGGCCGCGATCGAGGCGGTTCGCGACACGGGCCGACCGCTCCGCCCGATCGAGGGGGTGACCCGGTGCCGAATGGAGGATGTCTACGACTGCACCGCCCTGCAGTTCGACCTCCTCGTCGCGCTGGCCGGCCGGATCGGGGGCACCGTTCCGATCCGATTCCTGTACGATCCGGACCG
>JACPTZ010000064.1:58693-68486 GCA_016192525.1 Planctomycetota bacterium | reverse complement strand
TCGCTCCGGAAGGGGGGCCCCACCGTGGTCCCGAGTAGCCCTCCGAAGCGGCCGCAGGCCGCGAAGGAGGGCGTATCGAGGGACGGGCCCGCGGACGGCCTCGGCGCCTCGGAGCGTTCGCTGGTTGCGCTCGCCATCCGGGGTGAGGTCCCCGACGCGCAGATCGCGCACGATGAGAAGAAGCAGGCCTACGTCTTTGACTCTATGGAGTGCGGCGACTCGTCGCCGCTTTGCGGGCGCCCGGAAAGCGGGGACCGGCCGCCTTTTCCCCAAGAGGGGTCACTTTCGTCACCCTCATCCGTCTCTTCTTCTGTTTCTTCTTCTGTTTCTTCTGTTTCTTCTTCTGTTTCCGCCCTCCATCCTCCATCCGCGATTCCTGATCCCCAGTATTTGGAGCGTAACGCCTCGTCCGCGGTCGGCGCCCCGAAAGGCGCCTGCCCGACATCAGTGTGGCGGGGCGACAAGCCTTGCCCTGAGCCTGCCGAAGGGTCGCCGCACTCCAAGGAGCCCTCCGTTGTCTCTTCCCTCGACTCGAAACCCGAAATCCGAGACCCGAAAACCGCGTTCACCGTTTCTCTCGCGGAAGACATTCCGTCCGTCTCCGTCCGCCGTTCGCTGGGAGACGCGGCCGTCACCCTGACCGCCCTCGGCTTCGACACCTCCCGCGCCGAGCGCCGGGACGGGATGATTGTCTACCGCCACCTCTGGGCCCCGATCTCGGCGATCTACCGCCCGAACAGGGACGGGGTGAAGGAGGATATTGTCGTCGAGTACCCGGAGGCCCTGGGGGCGCTGGCCGCGTTTCCGCCCCTCGATACGCCCGCCGACCCCTCGATACGCCCGCCGAACGAATGGCGGGCTACTCGGGGGAGACGGGCTACACGGGGCTCCGGTGGAGAGGAGACCGCAGTCCCGAGTAGCCCTGCGAAGCGACCCCTTCGGCCCGGCTCAGGGCAGGCTCCGCTCGCGAAGCAGGGCGTAACGAGGGACGGGCCTACAGAGCCTGCCTTGGAGTGGGAACTCACCCTTCCCCCCTCCCTCGAGGCCCGCCTCGAGCCGAACGGCGACATCGGCATCTACGGGCCGGACTCCCTCCTCTCCGGAGACATCCAGTGCGGGGAGGAGAAGTCGGCGGCCTTCCTCGCCAAAGCGCGCGCCAACGCCCCGAACCCGCCTTCGCCCTCCGGGCTTCGGCGGGCAGGGACGCAGTTGCTCTACCGCCTCCCCGCGCCGGTGGTGAAGGACGCGGAGGGTCGCACCCATCGCGGGATCGCGCGGTTTGAACTGTCCGCCGAGCGCGCCGAGGACGCCGAGGGCGGATCGGCCGTTCGTAGTGCGTTCCGTGGGGGCGCTACGAACGCCCCCTCCGTTTCTTCTTCCGTTGTTTCCGTCGATGGGATTTCAGGCCTGGATCGCAGCGGTGGGGAAGAGGCGGCGCTTGGCAGGATCGACGGCGATGCACGCCTGTTCGAGCGTGGTGGCGCCCAGCAGGGCGAAGTCGCCGGACCGGCCGAAGAGAACGATGCCCGGCACATGGCGTCCCTCAACCTCGATGACCGCCCACCCGTAGTCCTTGGTGACGGTGCTCTTGTCGGCGAGCTCGACCGGCACCGTGCCGAGGACCGTCACGCCGATCTTCTGGAGCACGGCCTCCGGGATCGTGCTGAAAGTGGCGCCGGTGTCCACGAGCAGACGCACCGTCTCCCAGCCGGCGGGGCCGTTGGGAGGGACCGGAGCGACGCGGACATCGACTTCAAAGAGGCCCATGACCGCCATGATACGCCGCCGGCGACGGAGAGTCAAGCCGTCGCTCGTGCTGCGTCTCCGCCCCGAAGGGGCGGGGAGACAATAGCCAGGGGTGAAACCCCTGGTTTCGGCATCCCTTCCACGGCCAGCCCCGATGGGGCGACAGAACGGTCGCTCGCACTGCCCTCTGCCGCCCCTACGGGGCTGGGTCTCGGGCGGGCCGGGATACCGGGGGTTGCACCCCCTCCGCCTTCGCCCTCCGGGCTGCGGCGGACAGGGGCTATTTCCTCTGCGCCCCTCCGGGCGCCCCGTCCGACAATCCCGAATCCGTTGTTTCATCTGTAGATTCCGTCAACCCGAATCCTGAAACCTGAATCCGTTTCCGCTGTTTCCGTCCAATCCGCAATCCCCGATCCGCAATCCGCTGGCAGAACGGGGCGTACGTGGAGGTGACGCAGGGGGCCTTCCCGATCCAGCCCGGGAAGGCGTTCTGGCTGATCACGGCGAACGACGTGACGATCGACGTCAGCGGGACCATGCCGAACACGGCGGCGGACTATCAGGTGACGCTGCAGCCGGGGTGGAACCTGGTGAGCGATCCCTTCGACTTCAACGTGGACTGGATGTCGTGCGAGGCGAACGGTCAGCCGATCTTCGGCGGGCAGTCGTACGTGGCGGTGCAGATGTGGGATTACAATGGAACGGGTGCCTACGATCAATCGACGAAGCTCTCCAGCGGCCGGGCGTACTGGGTGAAGTACCTGACGGGGTCGACCGTGACGCTCACAATCCCGCCGATCGTGGGATCGACGAAGCCGATCGTGCCCCTCGGTACGCCCCCTGCGGGGGCTACTCGGGGCGATCGGGACGGGGTAGTGTGGGCCTCGAGCGGTCCACCGCCGGAGCCGCCGGGCGGGTTCGGAACGACGTCGTCAAGCAGCAGCAGCTCCAGTTCCGGCGGATCGAGTTCCTCGGGCGGCTCGTCCTCCGGCGGATCGGTCACAAGCGGGGACTCAGGCAGCGGCGGCTCGGGCGGGGGATCGTCCCCGGGCAGCGGCGGTGGAGGCGGTGGAGGCGGCTGCTTCGCGGCGCGGCTGGCCTCGCAGGCCCCATCCACCGCGGCTCTCCTCGCCCTGGCCTTCCTCGCGATCGGTCTCGGGCTCTGGCTTGTGATGGAGCGGGCATTCCGGGGCCCGGAGGGGCGGCCCTTGCCTGCCCTGAGCCCGGCCGAAGGGCGGCCGCCCCCTGTCGAGGGGCGAATGCGCCAGTCGACAGGGGGCGGGGGCAAGCCCCGCCCCTACGTTCGCGCCATCGGGCGTGGTCTCTGGGTCGCCATGGAATGCTCGTACAGGGGAAGCCGCCGTTCGTAGTGCGTCCCGGCAGGGCGCACTGTTGTTGTTTCGGCTCGCCACCCGCCGAAGGCGTCTGGACCAGAGCAACGAAAACAACAATCACAGAAGCAACAGCAGAAGCAACAACAGAAACAGCGGAGCGCCCTCCCTCCTGCGCCCTTCGGGCTACGGTGGGCAAGTACGGGACGCACGACGAACGGCGCACGAGCTTCACCGCCTCGGCGCGACCCGCCGGGCGCGATCCCGGTCCAGGGGGCGCACCGCGGGATCCGCCTTGACTCACTCCGCCGGGCGGCGTAGACTTCCCAGTGTTGCCTTCTCGACTTTCCGAGCCGGGCGGTGGTGAGTGACGATGCCCGAGATTTCGCGATTTCTGGGAATCGTCATCGCGATGTACTATAGGGACCATCCGCCGCCGCACTTTCACGCCCTGTACGGCGAGTTTGAGGTCACAGTAGAAATCGAATCGGGTATCGTTACGGGCGAGTTTCCGACGCGGGCCCTCAGGCATGTTCTGGAGTGGTCCGAGATGCATCGCGCGGAGTTGCTGGAAGACTGGGCGCGAGCCCGCCGAAGCAGGCCGCTGAGGAAGATTCCCCCCCTGGAGTAGCCATGATCCCACGAGTCATCGAGGCGCGGTACGCGCGAGACTACACGCTCTGGATCCGATTCCAGGACGGAACGGAAGGGGAAGTCGACCTTCGCGATGCCCTGACCGGTGAGGTATTCCGGCCACTCCGGAGCAAAGCGTACTTCAAGCGGTTCGCCTTGAACCGCGAGATGCACACCCTCACTTGGCCCAACGGAGCGGACTTCGCCCCGGAGTTTCTGCACTCGAGGATTGCGGTTCCCGCCTGAGAAGGCCGCGCCCCTCCGGGATCCGGCTTCCCTGCATCGCACACGGCGTGTCAGCGGGATCGCCGGACTTGTCCTGAAAAGATTGTCCTTGCCCCCCCCCCCCCCCTCCCCCCCCCAGATATGGTTAACGTGTTTTAGTACCGGAAACAGCAGCCTGCGGCCGCATTCCAGAAAAGCGGCCCGGCGTCGCAGTCAAGAGGAGGTGCCCCGTGCGGCCAAGTCAATCGAAGATGTCTCCAGGCCTGAGGCTCACCGCGGCCACGACGATCTGCGTCCTGGCCCTGGCTTCGGGGCCCGATGTTCTCTGGGCCCAAGCGTCGCCGCCCCAGATTCTGACGCTGCAGGGGAAACTCACCAACGCCGCGGGCGACGCCCAGAACGGCGCCACCGATTTCATCGTCCGGCTGTACGAGCGGCGGCTGCTGGAACACTGCTCATCACCGACGATCACACGACCGCCGGCGCCACGAATAATCCTGTGACGGTCACGAACGGCATCTACAACATCGACGTGGGCGGCGGAGTCATCACCGCGGGTTCACAAGCGACCCTCTCGGCATGCTTCGGAAACGTCTCGACGGTCTACATGGAGATCCAGGTCGGCGCGGAGACTCTGACACCGAGGAGCCGCGTCTACTCCTCGGGGTATGCGCTCAATGCGGATCGGCTCGACGGGCTGGACTCGACCGCGTTCGCCCCAGCGAACGGTGGCGCCGGTTACCTCCAACTGACTCCTGTCTCCGCGCAGTCGGACGCAACGGCGAATCCCTCCATCTTTGTGAACAAGACCAGCGGATCAGGGAATCTTGTGACTCTCCAGAAGGTCGGTGTGGACAAGCTCACGATTTCGAACGCGGCCAACACCCTCACCTTTGGCGACAGCGCCGGCGGAGCCGACAAATTGATCATTGCCCAGTTGAACTCTCTCAATCTCGAGGTCGACACAGGTGTGCGCGTCATGCTCGACCGCGACAACAACTCGACGACGGCGCTCTTCGCCGTGCGGGCCAACAACGTGGCTGCCGACCTCCTCACCGTTTCCGAGACGGGAAATACGACGATCCTGAATCAGTCGGAACTCCGGCTCGGCGAGTTGACCGTCAACGGAACCGACTATGTCGCGATGCGGGCCGCCGCCTCCATGGCCGCGCCGGTCACCTACACCTGGCCAGGGGCTGACGGAACCTCGGGACAGGTCCTCTCCACGAATGGCGCCGGCACGCTGTCCTGGACCACCGCGGCCAGTGGGATCACTTCGCTGAACGGTCTCACGGGCGCCACTCAGACCTTCACCAACGACAGCAACGTCACGATCAGTTCGAGCGGAACGACGCATACCTTGGGGTGGAGCGGCATGCTCCCCGTCGCCCGAGGCGGGACTGAGCTTGGCACGACGCCGACGAACGGGCAGCTTCTGATTGGAAACGGGACGAATCACACCCTCTCCACGCTCGCGGAGGCGAGCGCGTTCGAGGGGCTGCTGGATGCGGCGGACGTGACGGCGGATCGGACGTGGACGCTGCCGGATGCGAGCGGGACGATTTCGCTGGGAGGAGCGACGGGCTTCGCGACTCCGGCGCTCACCCTCGGGACGGCAAACGCGGCGGGGTCGGCGACGACGGTGATGCGGTCGGATGCGACAATCCTGGCGTTCGACGCGACGAACCCCGCGGCGTTGGGGGTGGCGGGCCCGGGGTCGGCCACGGTGGCGGCGCGGCGGGATCATGTGCATCCGGCGATCGACCTGAGCACCGGGGCGGGGACTACGTACAGCGGGATCCTCCCCGTCGGCAACGGCGGGACGGGGATGACCTCGTACACCACCGGGGACATGCTCTTCGCCTCCAATGCGACGACGCTTTCGACCCTGGCCGCGGGCGCGTCGGGACTCGTGCTCACCTCGAACGGCGCCGGAGCGGCGCCGTCCTGGCAGGCGGCGGGATCCAGCGCGTCGGTGGGCGCCACCTACATCACGCAGACGGCGGATGCCACGCTGACGGCCGAGCAGGCGCTTTCTTCGTTGGCCACGGGCTACATGAAAGTCACGACGGGGACCGGCGTGGTGAGTTCACAGGCGGCCCCGATTCCCGTGGCGGAGGGTGGTACGGGAGCGACGACGGCGTTTACGACCGGGAGTGTCGTCTTCGCCGGCGCGAGCGGCGTCTCCTCTCAGGACAACGCCAACCTCTTCTGGGACGATACGAACAACCGGCTCGGCCTCGGGACGGTCACCCCCGCAGTGGGGCTGCATGTCGTCGGAAACGCCAAGATACAAGGCACTACAGCCGCCGATTCCGCGGGCCTTTTGACGATCGGCAACGGCTCGGCCGGATGGCAGGCGAAGACCTACTACTATGCGGGTTACGATTTCGGAGTCGTCGATCCGGGCGGGACGACACGACTTCACATCTCGAACACGGGGAACGTCGGCATCGGGGGCGTGAATGTGAACCGGCCTTTGGTTGTAAGCGCGGGAACGAATGGCTCCGGCGAGACCCAGGTCCTGCAGGTCAAACACGCCGGAGGCTCTGCCGGGGACAACGTGGCCATGGAGTTTGCGCCCGCAGGCCTTCCCACTCCGGCCAAGATCACCGGCATCGGGTCGGGATCCAATCATGTCCTGCTCTCCTTCACGACAGTGAATGCAGGGACGGCAGCGGAGGCGATGCGGATCGACAACGCAGGCAACGCCGGCATCGGGCTGACATCCATGTCATACAAGCTTCAATTGTCCACCGACTCGGCCGCGAAGCCCTCAACGAACACCTGGACCGTTGCCTCCGACCGCCGTCTGAAAGAGGACATCCGTCCCTTCGAAGACGGGGCTGAGACTCTCATGGGCATCAACCCGGTCTGGTACCGTTACAACGGGAAGGCCGGGACACCCACCGACACGGAGAACATCGGGATCGTGGCGCAGGAGGTTCGGGAGGCGGCGCCGTACACGATTCGGAACTACCGGGCCAGGATGGACCCGACGGACGCGGAGGAGACCGATCTGCTCGGGTTCAACTCGCACGCGCTCACGTTCGTCCTCATCAACGCGGCGAAGGAACACGAGAGGCGGATCGCCGCCCTGGAAGCCGAGAACGCGGCCCTGCGGGCGGAGATCGAGGCGGGGCGCACGCGGATGGAGGAGAGGCTCCGGAGGCTGGAGGAGAAATCAGACGGTGCGCATCCCGACGGCGCCAGTCGGAACACGCGCTTTACGTTCAGGTAGTCGTCCAGATCATCCAGGTATCGTGGTCACAGGAAACACGCAAGTGGACCATACAGCCGCGGAGCGGCGACAGACTCCAGCCCACGGCGCAAGCCGTGGGTCAACGGCCACACCCGCACGCCAGCCCCGGAGGGGCGGCAGAACGCCGACGCTTTCTGCCGCCCCTCCGGGGCTGGCCCTCCATGCCGGTCCAATGCCCACGGCTTGCGCCGTGGGCTTGACTCTGGCGCCCCCTTCGGGGGCTTCCATCGTACAGACCTTGATCTCAACCCACCCGAAAGCCTGGAGCACCCTCCTGTTTTTGGCGCTCATCTCATGCACCTCGAGATGCCTCCACGCCGACGAACTCTCCTCCGCGACCTGGAAAATCGAATCCTCCACCCTCTCCACCGGCGCGAGCGCCGTGGACGGCACGAATCACACCGCCGACTCCGCGAGCTACCGCTCCTTTCACGCCGCCCACGGGCCGCTAAGCGCGGAACTGACCTCGGCGAGCTATCGCAGCAACAACGGGATGCTCCCCACGATCCGGCTCGTGAGACCCTCCACGCTGTTCGCGAATGACTCGACGACCGGTGCGCAGACCGGGCAGGCCTCTCCCGTCCTCAACCTCAATGACCTGACGCCCGCCCTCAGCGCCATCCACACCGACTACTCCCTCGCCCCCGAGGCCGCAACGGGATACAAGATTTTGGTCTCGACCGACAACACGTTCGCCTCGGTGACCCACTGGGACAGCGGGATCGTGGCCTTCGGCGCCAACGTGGCGCACGGGGCCCGATGCGCCGACATCGCCTACGCGGGCACCGCGCTATCCTGGGGGACGACCTACTTCTGGCGGGTGAGTTTTCGCAATGCGAACGGCTTCATCGGCCCGTGGAGCCCCACCGCGCAATTCACGACGCTGGCCGCCCTGAACATCACCACCGCCTCGCTCCCGAACGGGGTGGTGAATTCGGCTTACTCGCAGACCCTCGCGGTGACCGGCGGGCAGACCCCGTTCTCCTGGGCCCTCTCGGCCGGGAGCCTTCCTCCCGGACTGACGCTCGGGGCGGGCGCCGGGACCATCAGCGGGACGCCCACGGCGGCCGGGACGTACAACTTCACGGCGCAGGCGACCGATTCCTCGTCCCGGCTCAGCTGGACACCCAGGCGCTTTCGATCGTTATCGCCGCGGACCTGACCGTCACCACCGCAAGTCTCCCGAACGGGATTGTAGGGACCTCGTATTCGCAGACGCTGGCCTCCAGCGGCGGGAACGCGTCCGTGAACTGGTCGATCGCCTCGGGATCGCTGCCCGCGGGGTTGTCGCTCAATGGCGCGACCGGCGCGATCAGCGGTGTGCCGACTTCCATCGGCACTCCAGCCTTCAGCGTGGCCGCCACGGACTCCACGACTCCGTCGGCGGACTATGACGAGCAGTCGCTCTCGATCACGATCGCCGCCGATCTCACCGTCACGACCGCGAGTTTGCCGAACGGGATTGTGGGCACATTATACTCGCAGACCCTCGTGGCGGCCGGGGGCAACGCGCCGGTGACCTGGGCTCTCCTCTCGGGCACGCTCCCCGCCGGGCTGTCGCTCTCGGCGGCGGGCGGGACGCCCCCGTACGCCTGGTCGATCCCCACGGGCTCTCCAGGGTTCCTCCCCGCGGGGCTTTCGCTCAACACGACGACCGGCGTCATCAGCGGGACGCCGACGGGGCCATCGGGAAGCGACTTCGTCGATTTCGCCGTGACGGACAGCGGCGCGCCTCCCGGCCAGCACGACGAGACCGACGCCGCGATCACGATCGCCACCTCGAACGCGCTCCAGGTCTCTCCGGGGTCGCCTCCGAACGGCGTCGTGGGGACCTCCTACTCGTTCACAGTGCCTTCGACGGGCGGCAACGCCCCGGTCACCTGGTCGGTCGGAGCGGGATCGCTCCCGGCCGGTCTCACGCTGGCCGCCGCGACGGGGGTGATCAGCGGGACACCCACGGCGTCCGGCGGGAGCGCCTTCACCGTCGCCGTGACCGACTCGACGCCCTCGCCGGGGCCGGACTACGATCAAGCCCCTCGGACGATCACGATCGCTCCCGACCTTTCGGTAACGACGGCCGCCTTGGCAAACGGGATCGTGGGCAGCGCATACTCCGAGACGCTGGCGCTCGCGGGCGGGAACGGTCCCTTCACCTGGACGATGGTCTCGGGGACGCTCCCGGCGGGGCTAACCATTTCAGCGGGAGGCGTCATCAGCGGGACGCCCACGCTCGCGGGGTCCTCTCCGTTCACGGTGAGGGCCGTCGATTCGACCTCACCGAGCCCGGACACGGCGGACAAGGCGCTCTCGATCGCCATCGCGGCAGATCTGGCGGTGACGACGGCGAGTCTGCCGAACGGGATCGTGGGGACGGCGTACTCACAGACGCTCACGTCGACCGGGGGGAACCCTCCCGTCACGTGGTCGATCTCGAGCGGGGCCCTGCCGGCGGGGCTCACGCTGAACTCGGCCACGGGTCTCATCGGAGGGACCCCCACGACGGGCGGCGTGGCCTCCTTCACGGCGCAGGCGACCGACAGCACTACGCCCACGGCAGATACGGCCGGCCAGCCGCTCTCCCTCACGATCGCGGCGA
>JACPTZ010000064.1:0-58655 GCA_016192525.1 Planctomycetota bacterium | reverse complement strand
TCGCAGGCGCTCTCCGCCTCGGGCGGGAATTCGCCCTACACCTGGGCGATCACGGTGGGATCGCTCCCGGCGGGCCTCACGCTCTCTCCGGCGACGGGCGTCATCAGCGGTGTGCCGACTTCCGTCGGCACTCCAGCCTTCACCGTACAGGTGACCGATTCGACGACGCCGAGCGCGGACACGGCGAGTCAGGCCCTCTCGATCACGATCGACGCGGACACGATCGCCCCGTCCGCCATCACCACGCTCGCGGCCTCGGCCGCGAGCAACACCTCGGTGCTGCTGACCTGGACGGCGCCCGGAGACGACGGGATGACCGGCACCTGCTCCTCGTATGAGATCCGGTACGCCACGGCGGCAATTGTAACGGCGGGGGACTGGGCGGCGGCGACGCTCGCGGGAGGCGCTCCGCCCCCGAGCGCGGCGGGGTCACCCGAGTCGTTCACGGTGACGAGCCTCTCGACCGAGACGACCTACTTCTTCGGGGTGCGCGCGACGGACGACTCGGCCAATCAGGGCGCGGTAGGGAACTCTCCCAGCGCCCGGACCGACGTGACGGCCCCGACGGCGATCGCCGATCTCGCAACGGGGAGCGTGACGTCGTCGAGCGTGGATCTCACCTGGACGGCGACGGGAGACAACGGCGGCGCCGGGACCGCAGCGAGCTACGGCATCCGGTACGCGACGACCCCGATCCTGACGGTCGGAGACTTTGCTTCAGCCACCCCTGTGACAGGCGAGCCTGCGCCCGCTTCCGCGGGCACACTCCAGACGATGACGGTGACGGGCCTCTCCAGCGCGACGACGTACTACTTCCAGATCTCGGTCTCGGATGAGATCCCGAACACGACGACGACGACCGGGGTGAGCCCGAGCGCGACGACGGCCGTGGGATCGCCGACGAACCTGAGTGCCTCGGCGGGGAGCGGGCAGCTGAGCCTCTCGTGGGACACGGTGTCCGGGGCGAACGGGTACACGGTGTACTACGATGTGGACGGGCCGGGGGCGCCGTACATGGGGGTGGGGTCCTCGGGCGGGCCGAGTCCGATCGACGTCGGTCTGGTCACCTCGTACGCGCTCGCCGGGCTATCGAACAGCGTGACGTACTATGTGGCGGTGCGGGCCTACACGATGCCGGGGCCTGTCGAAGGCAACTACTCCAATGAGGTGGCCGGGACGCCGGTGGGGACGACGAGTGTGACGAGCACGCGGGCGCTCACGGGGGGGAACACGACGGCGTCGAACGGTCTGCCGAAGCAGCGGGCGTACCGGATGGTGGGGTGGCCGTGCACTCCGTCGAACTCGGACCCGATCGCGAACCTGGAGGACGACCTCGGGCCGTACAACACGCAGGTGTGGCGGCTGTGGGGGTGGTCGAACGGGGCGTAGGTGGAGGTGACTACATCGCCGCAGCCGCTCCTGCCGGGGAAGGGGTACTGGCTGATCACGCGGGACGACGTGACGATCGACGTCTCGGGGACGATGCCGAACCCGGGGCAGGACTACGTCGTTCAGCTCAGCCCGGGGTGGAATCTCGTGGCGGACCCGTTCGACTTCAACGTGGACTGGGCGGACTGCAAGGCGAACGGGCAGACGATCTTCAGCGGTCAGTCGTACGTGGCGGTGCAGATGTGGGACTACAATGGAACGGGGGCGTACGATCTCTCGGCGAAGATGGCGAGCGGGAGGGCGTACTGGGTGAAGAACCTCACCGGCGGAACGGTGCCGTTGGCGATTCCGCCGATCGTAGGGAGCGCGAAGCCCCTCGTTACGCCGCCTTCGGCGGCTACTCGGGGCGATCGGGACGGAATCCTGTGGGCCTCCAGTGGTCCGCCGCCGGACCCGCCGGGCGGGTTCGGGACGACATCGGGCGGATCGTCGAGCGGCGGATCGTCCTCGGGTGGCCCACCGCCTCCGCCGGGGGGGATATCGAGCAGCGACTCGGGTGGCACGGGCAGCTCGCTGCCCGTGTCGGGGGGCGAGGGCGGGGGCGGTGGAGGCGGGGGCTGCTTCGCGGCGCGGCTGGCCTCGGCGGCCCCGGCGGTTTCGGCGCTCATGGCGCTGGCGTTCCTCGCGATCGGGCTGGGGCTGTGGTACACGATGGATCGCTCCTTCCGGGGCGGGTAGGTCCGGGAGCATGGGTCCCCGCTCCGCGCCTCCGCGCCTCCGCGAGAAATACTCCGCGCCTCCGCATCTCCGCGTCTCCCCCCTCCGCGTGCGGACGAGGGGGTTCGGGAATCCCCCGCCAGCGGCCCTTGACCCTCCGCCCCGGCCCGTCTACAATGCACTCATGACAGATGCCGTCCCGCCCACGGCCCCAGAGTCGGTTCCGGAGTGGGCCTCCTTCCTCTCCTCCGATCAATATCGCGACTTTCTGGCCATCGTCTCTTCCGAACTCGATGCGCGCGCCCTGAACGGCACCATCCGGGACGGCGTGGTGCGCTTCGATCACCCGACCGCCGGACAGCTGAGCGCCGGCCTCCAGAACCTCGCCCAGCTCTGCCATCAGCATCCCTCCCGGCGCTGGCGGAAGATCGTTCACGACCACTTCGACCTCTTCGAGCGGATCGAGTCGGACCGCGTGGCCTTCGACGCGGACGCGCGGGTCCTTCCCCGGGTCCAGTCGCTGCTCAAGACCCGTCTTTGCGCCGCGGAATCGCTCGACGTCGAGGACCCGGGCTCGCTGGTGACCCGCGACGTCGGCCCGGGCCTGGTGGCGCTCCTCACCTTCGACCGGCCCGAGGTGGTGCAGTCGGTTTCACGGGAGCAGGCGACGGAGTGGCCGATCACGATCGACGAGGCGTTGAAGGTGGGGGTCGAAAACGTCCGCCGGGGGGGGCGCCTCGCCGCCAAGGAGTTTCCGCTGACGGGGGGGACCTCGCTTCAGGCGCTTCTCGCGGAGGACTTCTTCGTCTCGACGCACGCGCTCTTTCTGGGCGACTATCTGCCGGAGGACTCCCGCCATGGCGCGATCGTGGCCGTGCCGCACCGGCACGCCGTTCTCTTCCACCCGATCCGCGATCTCTCGGTCCTGAAGGCGGTGGAGGCGATGCTGGTCGTCGCCGCGGGGATGTTCCGCGAGGGGCCGGGGTCGGTCTCTCCGTTCCTGTACTGGTGGCAGAAGGAGGAATGGACCCTGCTCCCGGTGGAAGTCCAGGGGGAGCAGGTGGCGTTCACGCCGCCGCCGGAGTTCGTCGAACTCCTGGAAGTTCTTCCGCCGGCGGAAGGCGAAGGCCCCGAGGGGCTGGACGGGGGGGGCGAGAACTCGTTAGAATGAAGGGTTGGCGCGAACGGCGCCCGGGGCCTCCGCATGTCGCTTCGCAACAAAATGCTCCTGGCGGTGATCGGCAGCATGACCCTCGTGGTCAGCCTGCTCACGCTCAACCTCTGGGTCGACGCCGTCCGGCGGGTCCAGGACGACCAGGCCCGGATGGGGGAACTCCTGCGGCGCGTCGTTCAGGACCGTCTGCTCGCGAACAAGAATCTTCTCCAGGACATCGACTCGCCCGAGGGATGGGCCGCCCTGACCGAGGCCCTCTCCCGTTCCACCCTCTTTCGGGACTGGTTCATCGTCGACGAGAATCTGCGTCCCGTGGCGGCCAACGCCGCCCTTCCGGACCCCCTGACCCTGACCGACGACAAGGCCCTGCGCGACGCCATCCACACCGGGACGACGACCCTGACCGGCGGAGAATTGACGGCGCCGCTGCTGGCCGGGAGCGATCTCTCGCACCGCATGGCCGTGCGGTTGACGGTCCATCACCTTCCGATCTCCGGCATCAGCACCCTGGACTCGTTTCAGACGGTCTTTGTCGTCATGGCCCTCGGCACCATTCTCCTCATTCTCAACGTCTACATTCTGCTGCGCGGAATCGTGTTGCGGCCGCTCGAGGACCTCGTCGAGGCGAGCCGCCGCGTGGCGCAGGGCGACTACTCCCGGCGCATTCCCGAACCGCCGCGCTTCGACGAGGTGGCTCAGCTCATCAAGGCCTTCAACACGATGATCGACCGCATCCAGGAGTATCAGAGGTCGCTGGAGAGCCGGATCCAGGAGGCGACCGACCGGATCAAGGGGACCCAGAAGCAGCTGGTCATCGCGCAGCGCCTGTCCGCCACCGGCACGCTCGCCGCCGGGATTGCGCATGAAATCAACAACCCGCTTGGGGGATTGCTGAACGCCGCGCGGGCGCTCCGCCGGGACGCGCACGACGATCCCAAGCAGCGCGAGTATCTGGACCTCATCATCGACGGGCTCGACCGCATCCAGGGGACCGTCCGCCAGATTCTTCAGTTTTCACCCCGGCAGCTCAACCCGCAGCCGGTTTCGCTGCCCGAGGTCCTCTCCCGGGCGGCCGCCCTCCTCGAACACAAGATCGAGCGGAAGGGGGTGGCGCTTTCAAATCGCCTCCCGTCCGATTTCCCCCCCGTGTTCGGCGACACGCAGGAGCTCCAGCAGGTGTTCCTCAACCTCCTCATGAATGCGCTGGAGGCTGTCGCTTCCGGCGCCGGCGCCATTTCCATCCAGGGAGAGGTCCGGGGGGGGGAGTGCGTCGTGACCATCGAGGACAACGGGATCGGCATGACGGAGGAGGAGATGTCGCGGGCGTTCGACCTCTTCTTCACGACGAAGGACGTGGGGGAGGGGACGGGGCTCGGGCTGGCCGTCGTGCACACCCTGGTGGAGAACCACGGCGGAAAGGTCTCGCTGGACAGCGTGAAGGGGCGCGGCACCCGCGCCATCGTCACGCTGCCGATTCTGACGGAGGAGCGGAGAAAGCGGGAGGCGACGAGCCGGATTGCGCGTCCCCTGGCGAAGCGCTGAGGGACGCGGCGGAACAGGGAAGGAGGAGGCACCACGGAGAAACGCACCATGGCGACGGAGCTGGACCTTCTGCGGCAGGAGTTTTCAGAAGGCAAGTACGCCTCGATCCCGGGCGACCTGGAGGCGTTCATCGACAAGAACCGGGACTCGATCCATCGGTTCAGGGACGAGGTCCTGGGGCGGATGCCGGGGGTCGTGCCGACCGACGCCCTCGCGATCAAGTGGTACGTCCTTCAGATCCGGTCCATCAATCCGGTCCACGAGATCAAGGAGGAACTCGGCGAGATCGAGCAGGAGATCTGGATCCAGGGGGAACGGAACCGACGATCTCCGGACCGGCTGAAGATCGCCCGCGAGTGGTGTGCGCGGCACGCCCCCGGATGGCGGGACCACCGGGTGCTGGCGATCATCTATGTGCTCGAACGCGATCTCGACCACTACGTCGAGGTGCTGAACCGCAAAAGGGCCTAGGCCGGGGAGGGCCGCGAAGACGGAGGGACGACCGCGAATTACGCGAATTGCGCGAATTGTTTTTGGGGAAAACGGAAACAGAAGAGAGGGAAAAGCGGAAACAGAGGAAAAGGAAAGACAGGAAACAAGACAAGCACTCAACCCGACAGGCTACCGGGCGTCGGCTTCAATCCCGAAGGCACAACGCGACGACGGATCACTGCGGCCCCCTCCGCGTCTCCGCGCCTCTGCGGGAGACCCTCCGCGTCTCCTTTCCCTCCGTGGGCCAGGCCCCGCGAAGCCCGGATGAGGCCCCTCCCCCGAGTTACGTGCGGCCCCCGGGGCTGCCGGAAGCGGTTTCCGGGAGGACCGAGCGGCGCCACGCCGTGAGGGCATCCTCCCAATGATCCCTCAGCAGCCGGGCGCAGCGGGTTCGCCCTTCCAGTGTGCCGCTCTCCAGGCCGGCGAGGATCGCCCCCCGCGCCCGCGGGCCCATCTCACGCAGGACCGCGTTCGCCGACTCCCGGTCGCTGTAAGTCTCTCCCCCCAGACGTTCCACGAGCCGGGCCGCCATCGCGTCGACCTCCGGCGCCCCTCCCTCCAGACGAGTCAAGACTTCCCGGATCGTCTCCGGGTTGGAGTGGGCGCACAGGGCGAGCCGGAGCGGTGGCAGCAGATCCTCGAGCGTCGTCAACTTCCAGAAGCCGAGCAGGAAGGTGGAGGCCTCGCGGCGGGCGAGCGGCCCCGCGCCGCCCCGACCGGCGAGTTCGAGCAGCCTCCGTCCGATGAGGGTGAGCCGTACCGGCCCGAAATTCCCCCATGCCGTGTCCTTCCGCAGACGATCGGCGGTGACTTCGGGCTCATTGGGCGTTATAATACCCTCATGGTCCTCAAAGAGTCGCTGCTGTATGAACGTCTGCCGGGCCGGAAGGTTCGGTGCAACGTCTGTCTGGTGAGATGCCTCATCTCGCCGGAGGGACGCGGCTTCTGCTCCACCCGTCGCAACCGGGACGGAACGCTCTACACCCTCATCTATGGGAAGACCTCGGGGGTCTGCATCGATCCGATCGAGAAGAAGCCGCTCTTCCACTTCAATCCGGGCACCCAGATCCTCTCGATGGGGACCCGCGGATGCAACTTCAAGTGCCCGGGGTGCCAGAACTGGGAGATCTCGCACGACAAGCCCGACCTCGACGGCGAGAACCTCGAGGACTGCCCCCCGGCGGAGTCCGTGCGGCTGGCGCTGCGCCACGGCGCGCAGGGGATCTGCTGGACCTACAACGATCCCTCGATCTGGCTCGAGCAGACCCTGGAGACAGCCGTTCTCGCGAAGGAGAAAGAGCTTTACACCGCCTACGTCACGAACGGCTACGCCACGCCCGAGCAGGTCGACACGATCGGGCCGTATCTCGACGCCTACCGGGTGGACCTCAAGGGGGCCGATCGCGCCTCGTACCAGAAGATCGCCGGGCTGAAAGTGGACTGGCTCGCCATCCTCGACGGGACCCGCCGCGCGAAGGAGAAGTGGGGGATGCACGTGGAGTGCGTGACCAACGTCACGCCGACGATCAACGACTCCGATGAGGTACTCCGGCAGATCGCCCGATGGATCGTGGAATATCTGGGGCGCGACACCGCCTGGCACGTCACCCGGTTCTACCCCTACCTGAAGTACGACCATCTTCCGCCGACGCCGGTTTCGACGATCGAACGGGCGGCCGAGATCGGCCGCGGCGAGGGTCTTCAGTTCGTCTACGTCGGCAACCTCCCCGGGCACCACGGGGAGGACACGGTTTGTCCCGGCTGCGGGAAGACCCTCCTCCGGCGGCACGGCTTCGCCGTGACCGAGGCGCATCTCACGCCCGCCGGGCACTGCGCCTTCTGCGACCGGGCCATTCCGGGTCGCTGGGGGACGATCGTCGGCCGGACGAGCGGCGTGCGGCGGCCCTTGCGGGTCTAAGGTGCATCAACGAAGTTCGGGGCCAGGCATGGATGAGTCGTCCGGTCCGCTCTGAGCGAGGCGCCCGCCATCCGTACGGCGGGCGTCGAGTCGAAGGGCGCGCCCGCGGGGACGTCCTTCGACTCGCCCCGCAGCACGTGCTGCGGGGCTCGCTCAGGACGGGCGGGTGGCTGGGTGCTTTCCCGACTCAGCTTGGCGTCAACTCCGGTCTCGCGCGTGACCTGTTGTCGTTTCCCCGCTGTCCCCCACCCCTTTTGCTTGCCCCCCGCGTCCGGTCCGACTATGATCACATGTTCGCGACCGCCGGAGCGAGGGATCCGGGCGGCCGCCGTTCCCGGGAGAGGGCCGTCGTGCCTCCGCGCCGAGAGACCGCCGAACTTGTCCTCCGGAAGTGCATGGGGTTTCGTCCGCAGGAGACGCTTCTCCTCGTGACGGACGACGTCATGCGTCCCGTGGCCGCTCCGTTCCACGACGCCGCGCTCGCCCTCGGGATCGAGACGCTCCTCCTCACCATGCCGGCGGGCCGGAAACCCGGCGAAGAACCTCCCGAGGCCATCGCCCGCGCCCTGGAGTCCGTCGACCTCGCGCTCCTCATCACCCGCGAATCGCTCTCGCACACGAAGGCCCGGCGCGACGCCTGCCGCAAGTTCGGCGTCCGCATCGCCTCCCTTCCCGGCGTGGACGGGGATCGCCTCAGCCGGACGGTCGAGATCGACTACGAGGCGATGCGCCGCCACGGCGAGGCGCTCTGCGAACGCTTCCGGAGCGGAAAGCGGGTCCGCCTCACCACCCCGGCCGGCACCGATCTCACGTTCCGCATCGACGGACGGATGCCGCTCATCGACAGCGGGATATTCACCTTCCCCGGCGCCTTCGGAAACCTCCCTGCCGGCGAGATTGTCCTCGCCCCGATCGAGGGGTCGACGAACGGCGTCCTCGTCGTCGACGGCTCGCTCGACGGGGTGGGGCTCCTCTCCGGCCCCGCGCGGCTGGCCTTTCGCGAGGGGGTGCTCATCGCCTGCGATCATCCGAAGTTCGAGGGACTGCTGGCCGAGGCCGGGCTCGACGGCCGGCAGGTGGGCGAGTTCGGGATCGGAATCAACCCCTCGGCGGAGGTGGTCGGGAACCCGGTGGAGGACGACAAGGCGCTCGGGTCGGTGCATCTCGCCCTCGGCGGGAACCTCTCGCTCGGCGGCCGCGTCAATGTCCCCACCCACCTGGCCGCGGTGGTGCGCGCCCCTCACCTCACGGTGGATGAGGCCGAGGTCCCGGTAGAACTCCTCCTCGGCCGGCTTGGGACCGCGCCGCCGCCCGTCGCCGAGGCCCCGCCGGCGGAGCCCGAGCCCGCGCCGTCCGCTCCGGTCTCCACGACGGTGGCCCGCTCGCTCCTCGCCGGGCTCGACACCTACAAACAGCTGTTCGAGAATGCCAACGATCCGCAGTACATCCTCGACCTCGAATCGCAGGTCTTCTGCGAGGCCAACCCCGCGTTCGAGCGCCTCACCGGCTACACCCGCGAGGAAATCCTGAGCGGGAAGGTGAACGCGAAGAACATCATCGCGCAGGAAAGCGTGGACACCTACGAGCGCAAGGTGAGCCACCGGCGGCGCATTACCTCGGAGCGGTATACGATCAAACTGATCTGCGCGGGGGGGGAGAAGAAGAGCGTCGAGGTCAGCGTGCAGCGGATGGTGCTGGCGGGGCGGGAGTTTGTCGTGGGCTCGCTCCGGGACCGGACCGAGCACGAGACGATGCAGAAGAACCTGTGGGACAAGATCCGCGATCTCGGAAACGCCAATCTCCGGATCCTGGCCCTGACGGAGAAGATCCGGAGCATTCCCACCGTCATGCCGCTCATCCTCAACGCGCAGGACGAGCAGGAGATCCTCGCGAAGGCGGCGGCGATGTTCACCGACCGGCGGGGGCTCGCCTGCACCGACGTCACCTTCTACCTCCACAAGGACGGTTTTCTCGAGCCGATCTACACGACGCGTCCCAAGCCGCCGCGGCGGCAGGACACGGCGAAGGACCACCGGCTCGTGAAGATCTGGCGGGGCGATCTCCCTCCCTCCACCGACGGGATCGAGGTGGTGCTGCCGCTCCGGGCGAAGGACCAGACGCTCGGCCTCGCCGTGGCCCTCCTCGACGAGAAGGAACGGTCGCTGCTGGAGGGGAACGAGTCGGCCCGGAAGGGGTACCAGGACCTGCTGGTGACGTTCGCGCACATGATGGGGATCATCCTCGAGAACCGGCGGCTGTACGACCGGGTGAAGATGCAGTCGCTCGTGGACCAGCTCACCGAGACCTACAACCGCCGCTATTTCGACAGCCGCATCCGGGATGAAGTGCGGAGGGCGCTGCGGTACCGGCGCGAGCTCTCGCTGGTGATCGCGGACGTCGACCGGTTCAAGGAGGTGAACGACACCTACGGGCATCCCGCGGGGGACGTGGTGCTTCAGGAGGTGGCGGGGGCGCTGAAGAAGGCCGTGCGGGCGGTGGACGTGGTGTGCCGGTACGGGGGGGACGAGTTCATCATGCTGCTGCCGGAGACCTCCTGCGAGCGGGCCGTGGAGAAGGCGGAACATCTGAGGAAGATGATCCGCACTTCCCCGCTCACCACCGTGGGGAGCGGGGCGAACGGGATCCGGTGCACGCTCAGCCTGGGGGTGGCCTCACTCCTGCCCACCATGGCGGGGGAGGAGGACCTGCTGCGCGCCGCGGACGAGGCGCTCTACCAGGCCAAGCGGGGCGGCCGCGACCGGGTGTGCGTGGCCCCGGTGGAACAGGGGGAGGCGTGAGGGGGCTGGTGCGGCGTTAGGGACAATGGGACAAAAAGGACCCAAGCGACCAAAGGGATATTGCAGATTATTCTTGCGACCCCATATAAGTTAGTGTATAGTTAACATTTATCCCTTCACCACCGCCACGGCCTGACGCTCCTCCCGGGCGAGGTCGCGGATTCGCTGCACCACCTCGTCCCGCGAGACGCGGCGCATCCGGCGCGGCCAGTGGAAGGGGTCCACGCCCAGCGTCTGGGAAGCGAAGCAGAAGAGCGCCGTCGATTCCCCGCCGTCGAGCATGCGGAGCCAGCGACCCAGCATCTTCCGCTTCGCCCGGCGAAGGTCCCGCGTCTTCACCCCCTCCCGGGCCGCCTTCTTCCATCCGGCCCGGAGCGCGTCCGCCAGGCGCTCCGGCTCGTCCGTGTCCCCGCCGCAGAAGGTGAACCCGAAGGTCGGGTGGGCGGTGTAGGAGGCGCCGAAGGAGTCGTCGATCAGCGCCGACTCGTAGAGGCGGGTGTAGAGCGGCGCGCCCTTTCCGAGCACGAGGTCGAGGGCCAGTTCCGTGGCGAGCTCACGTCGTGCACAGCGCTCCCCAGGGCCGGGCGGGCGGGCGTCTTTGATCGCCAGGAGGAACTTGGGGCGGGCGACGTCCATGCGCGCCTCGCGTGAGGATGCATCGAGGGCGGAGGGTTCCGGAGGGAGGTCGCGGAGGATTTTTCTCGCGGAGAGGCCCGAACCTTCCTCGGCGGCACCGGCGCGCCGCGTCCCGGCGGAGCGGCTCAGACCCTCCGAGAGCGCCTCCGCCGCGGCCTCCGCCTCCACGTCTCCCACAACGATCGCCCGCAGGTTGGACGGATCGTAAAAGGCCCCGTGGCACTGCGTGAGCACCTCCGGGGTGATGGCGGCGATCGATTCGAGCGTGCCGCCGATGTCGATCCGGACCGGGTGACGCCGGTAGAGGGCGGTGAGGGCGTGCTGGACGATCTGCACGTCGGGCAGATCGAGGTACATCTTCAGCTCCTGGGCGATGATCTCTCGCTCGCGGTCCACGCTCTCCCGGGTGAAGTGGGGGACCGCCACCAGTTCGCCGAGCAGCTTCAGGCTCTCGGCCACGTGATCGGTGCAGGCGAAGAAGTAGCAGGTGCTCGCGTAGTCGGTGTAGGCGTTCGACTGCGCCCCGAGGCGGGCGAATTCGGCGTCGAGCGGTCCGCGCGCCTTCTTGAACATCTGGTGTTCGAGGAAGTGGGCTACGCCGGGGGGGGTGTCGAGCCAGCCGTCCCCGGGCGCGGGCGGGACGCCCGTCCCCCCCGGGCGGAAGCGGAGATCGATCGAGCCGTACTGCGTCCCGATCAGGGCGAAGGTCTGGCGGCGTCCGCGGGTGCGGATGAGCGTGAACGGGCAGGAGGAGAGGAGGCGCCCGGACGTGACTTCCAGCTTCAGTCCAGGGAGTCGGGTTCGGCGGAGGGTCATGGGCGGCACGACGGACGCATCCGGCGCCACGAAACAACGCCCCCCGGCCCAGGAGCCGGGGGGCGTGGGATCTTCCTGCGCTCGGGGACTCGCGGCCGACGTCAGCCCTGCATCCCCTTGATCAGATCGATGAGCGGCATGAAGAGCGCGATCACGATGAAGCCGATGGTGCCGCCCATCCCGATGATCATGGCCGGCTCAAGGATCGACATGAGTCCTTCCACGGCGGCATCGACCTCTTCGTCGTAGTTGTCCGCGATCTTCACCAGCATCTTGTCGAGTTCCCCGGTCTCCTCGCCGACGTCGATCATGTTGATCACGATGTCGTCGAAGATCCCGCTCTGGGCGAGCGGGTCGGCGATCGATTCCCCTTCGCGGATCGAGTCGTGCACCGTCTGGATGGCGTTCGAGACGACCTCATTTCCGATGGCCCCGCGGACGATGGCCAGGGCCTCGAGGATCGGGACGCCCGACGTGATGAGGGTTCCGAGGGTGCGGCAGAATCGCGAAATGGTCGCCTTCCGCATGATGTTTCCGAAGAGCGGCATGTGGAGCTTCAACTTGTCCAGCATGAGCTTCCCGGCCTTGTTCCGGTTCATGATCTTGATGCCGAGGACCAGGAGGATCGGGAAGGCGGGGATCAGGAACCAGAAACCGGCCACGAATTCGGAGATGGTCAGCAGGATCGAGGTGACGAACGGAAGCGCCATCTTCATGTCGTCGAAGACCTTCTTGAACTGCGGGATCACGAACACCATGATCCCCGCGACGATGAGGACCGCGATCGACATGACGGCCACCGGGTAGATCGAGGCGCCGATGACCTTGCGCTTCAGCTTCTGGGCCTTCTCCATGAAGGCCGCCAGGCGCTGCAGGATCGTATCGAGCACGCCGCCCGCCTCCCCCGCCTTCACCATGTTCACGTACAGCTTGTCGAAAGCCTTCGGGTGCTTGGAGAGCGCTTCCGAGAGGGATGAGCCCGACTCCACGTCGTCCGCCACCTGCTCCACGATGTTCTTCAGCAGACAGGGCTTCATCTGGCCGGAGAGAATCTTGAGCGACCGCACCAGCGGAAGACCGGCGTCCTGGAGGATGGAGAGCTGCACGGTGAACGTGGTGAGCTGCTTCTGTGAAACCCCGCCGAACGTGAAAGGGGCCTTTCCTCCCTTCCCTTTGATCGGCGCCCCGCCGGCCCCGCCGGCCTCGCCCCCCTTCGGTTTCACCGTGGTGGGGAAGAGGCCCATCTTGTGGACCTTGTTGATGGCATCCTGCGTATTGGACGCTTCAACGTCCGCCTTGATCTTCTTCCCCTTGTTGTCGACGGCTTCATAGGTGAAGACGGCCATCGGATTCTCCTGGGCTGGTCATGACTTCCCCGGCCTTTCGCCGGGCTTCCGCCTACGAGGTGAACAGCGTCTCGCGCACCACCTCTTCGATGGTGGTCTTGCCGTCGAAGATCGCCAGAAGGCCGCTTTCGCGCAGGGTCCGCATCCCCTGCTCCCGGGCGATCGCCCGGATCGCATCGGTGGATCCGTGCTCCATGATCAGCGTCCGGACCCGGTCCGTGATCAGCATGATCTCGTACACCGCCAGGCGGCCGCGATAGCCGGTGTTGTTGCAGTTCGTGCAGCCCTTTCCGTAATAGAAGAGCTTTCCCTCGACGTCCGTCGGGCGGAGGTTCAATTCGTACAGCATCTCCTCCGTGGGCTCGAACTCCGCCTTGCACTTGAGGCAGATCTTGCGCACGAGGCGCTGCGCCACGATGGCCTCCAGCGTGGCGGCGAGGAGAAAGGTCTCGCAGCCGAGGTCGAGCATCCGGGTGATGGCCGAGGGGGCGTCGTTGGTGTGAAGCGTGGAGAAGACGATGTGCCCGGTGAGCGAGGCCTCGATGGCGATCTGGGCCGTTTCGAGGTCGCGGATCTCCCCCACGAGGATGATGTCGGGGTCCTGGCGCAGGATCGACCGGAGACAGGCGGCATAGGTGACCCCGATCTCCTCGTTGATCTGGCACTGGATGATCCCCTCGAGGTCGTACTCGACCGGGTCCTCGGTGGTGATGATCTTCCACTTCACGTCGTTGACGAAGTTCAGACAGGAATAGAGCGTCGTCGTCTTGCCGGAGCCGGTGGGACCGGTGACGATAATGATCCCGTTCGGCAGGTCCACCAGGTTCTTCAGGAGCCGCATGTCGTCTTCGCGGAGGCCGATGTTGTCGAGGTCGAGACTGACCACCGATCGGTCGAGAACGCGCATGACCACGGACTCCCCGAACATCGTCGGGAGGGTGGAGACGCGGAGGTCGATCGGACGCCCGCCGATCGAGAGCATGATGCGGCCGTCCTGGGGGAGACGCACCTCCGAGATGTCGAGGTTCGACATGACCTTGATGCGGCTGATCAGCGCGAGGGCGAGGTGAAGCGGGGGCGGCATGATCTCGTACAGCACGCCGTCCACGCGGTACCGGACCTTGAACTCGGTCTCGAACGGCTCGAAGTGGATGTCCGAGGCCTGGTCCTTGATGGCCTGCATGAGGATGAGGTTCAGCAGCTTGATGACCGCGGGGGCGTTGGCCAAGGCGTTCGCGTCGTCGATGGAGATCGCCGAGGTCTTCGAGTCCTGGATGATCATGTCGGTGCCGCCCTCGGAGACGTTGCCCATCTCCTTGAGCAGGTCCTCGACCGTCTCCGTCTGCCCGGCATAGAACTGGTCGATCGCCTTGTTGACGGCGTCCTCGTTGGAAACGGCGCCCTGGACGTCGCAGTTCAGCATGAACCGGAGGTCGTCCAGCACGCTGACGTTGAGCGGGTCGGCCATGGCCACGGTGAGACAGTGGTTCTCGAATTTGATCGGGACGATCTTGTAGACCTTCGCCATCGTGGGGGAGACCTTGTCGAGAACGTCCCGGGGAGGCTTCATCTCCTCGACGTTCACGACCTCCATCCCCACCTGGGCCCCGAGGGCGAGCATCATCTCCTCCTCGGAGACGTAGCCCAGTTCGATGAGAATGTTCCCCAGCGCCCCGCCCTTCTCTTTCTGAATGGCGAGCGCTTCCTGGATCTGGCCTTCCGTGACCAGTTCCATCTCTTTCAGGAGTTGACCGAGCGGCTTTTGCGACATGCTGGACCTCGGGTCCGAGGCCCCATCCCCAGCAAATCGAAGATACGCCCGCTGCGGCAGGGGGTCAAGCGAAAATTCGGAAGGGCGCGGAAAATCACCGCCGTCCGATAAGATCAATAGCCCCCTGGATCAGCCCCGCGAATCGGGCCTCGTCCAGGGACCGCTCCGGGTCGTTCCACCCCCCCGATACGGCGAACCACTCCCCGTTGTTCGACTGAATCAGAAAAGTCAGATTCAGAACCCCGGGTTCCGACCCTCCCTTGAAGCCGGTGTAGGAGAAACGCTCGGCGGGGACATCCAGTCCGGGATTGATGGCGAGGATCGACAGGGCGGCGGGGTCGTTCTTCCGGCGGAGCCAGTCCATCGCGCGGCAGAGCTCGGCGGCCGAGGCGAACCATTCGAGGGTGTCGATCGCCCGTGGAGAAGTGATCGCCCCCACGGCGGACCGGGGCCTCGCCTTCACGGCCCCCGCCAGCAGGTCGCGCTTCCCGGCCACGTCGGCGGCGAGATAGTTCGTCCGGAGCGACTCGTCGCTCTTCAACTTGAACATCTCGAGGGTGGAGAGGAACGGGGTCGACCGCCCGGCATGGAGGTTTCCCATCTCCTTCATGATCCGCTCCACCCGTTCCCGCCCCGAGTGGTGGAGGAGGTGGTCGGTGGCCGTGTTGTCGCTCAGCGAGATCATCTGGGCCGCCAGGGTGTGGATCGTGACCGGCGACCCGGCTGGCCAGCTCTGAAGCGTGCCGGAGGGGAGCGACATCAGATCGGCGTCGAGCCGGATCACCGCCTCCCAGGCCTGCCGGTCCTCGATGAGCGCCCCGAGAATGTAGATCTTGAACGTCGAGCCGATCGCCAGCACTTCGTCCGGGTTCAGCTCCGCGAGACTCCTCCCCTCTTCTCCCAGCCGCTCCGTCCGGAACGAGACCCGGCCGGAGAGCGTCTTCATCTCCTCGACCAGACTCTCGAACGTATCGTAGGCCGGAACGGGAGGACCGAAGAAGAGCCCCACAATGAGGTGCGGTTCCGTCGGCGCGACGGTGAGAGTGACCGTGGAGCGGAGTTTCTTCTCGTACTCAAACGCAAACCGGCCCTGCGTGTCCGACTCGCGCGACGTCAGGGTCACGGCGACGACGCGGCCTCCCTGTTCGTGGAGCTGCCTGAAGATGTCCCGGAGGCGATCCGGCGGGACGGCGGCGAGGAAGGCGGAATCGAAGAGCTCCGCGAACCCCTTGGGCTTCGCCGAGATGTGATCGGCCACGGCCCGGGCGGCCGCCTCGAGGGGCGTTCCCCGCGGCGGGGAGGCGGGCTCGTCGGCGGGGGAGAAGGGGGGGAGGGTCAGCAGGAGCGCGAACAGGAATCCGGGATTCGGACCTGCGATTCTCATGGTGCGAACATCTCCGTCAGGACGCGGTGTACGCTCCTCCCCGTGAACGGGTCCAACATCCCCAGACGTCGTACCAGCCGCGCCTTGTCTACGGTGCGAAGCTGATCAAGCACCACCTGTCCGCGCTTCCCCGAAAAACGCACCGGAATGCGCGTGGGATAGTCCTGTCCGCCGGTGGTGAGCGGGGCCACGATCACCGTGCCGATGTGCAGGTTCAATTCGTCCGGGGACACGACGACGCACGGACGGGTCTTCCGGATCTCGCGTCCCTCCGTGGGGTCGAGCCGGACGAGGTAGACCTCCCCCGGGACACTACCATTTCCACTCCTCGCGGGCCCAGCGCGTCTCCGGCCACGAGTCCTTGTCCAGCAGGGCGTCGTCTCCCCGTCGGGTCATCTTGCGGAAGGCCTCTGCCCAGCCCGAGCGTGGTTTTCGCCTCACGGCGCGGATGAGCAGGCCGTTCCGCCGGACCTGGAGTTCAACGGTTCCTTCAAGGCCGCATTGATCCAGAATAGTCTTGGGAATCCGGATTCCCCTCGAATTGCCCACCCGGACGAGATTCGCTTTCATCATCAACATCTCCCCGCGTAATTACTTGATGACTACCATCCTCCTGGGGGGATTGTCAATCTCCCAGTCTCCCCCCCTCCATCCGGACCACCCGGCCGACGAGCGACTGCACCGTCGGTCGATGGCTCACCACCACGATCGTGGTTCCCTGCAGCGCCGCGAAGAGGGCCTGGAGGATGGCCTGCTCCGAGGCGACGTCCAGCGCCGAGGTCGGCTCGTCGAGGAGCAGCACCGCCGGCCGGCGGAGCGCCGCTCGGGCCAGGCCCACCCGCTGGCGTTCCCCGCCGGAGAGCCGGACGCCGCGCTCCCCGACCACCGCGTTCAATCCGTCCGGATGCCGCGAGGCGACGAGATCGACCCCGGCCAGCCCGGCGGCCCACGCCACCTCCGCGGGAGCGGCGGTCGGCACGCCCAGGGCGATGTTCGCGGCCAGCGTTTCGTTCAGGCAGACATCCTCCTGCGGCACGAGCGCGACGGTCCGCCGCAGGTCGGCCAGGCGCAGCGTCCTCAGGTCGCGACCGTCCAGTCGGACGATCCCCGACGCCGGATCGTCCAGCCGGACGAGGAGGCGGAGGAGGGTCGACTTTCCCGACCCGCTCGGTCCGAGGATCGCCACCCGCTCTCCGGGCTCGATCCGCAGGGTGACCCGGTCGAGGGCGGGGGCGCCCGCCTCCGGATATCGGAACGAGACTTCGTCGAGGGTGACCCGGCCCGCCGGGGTCCCGATCGGCGCGGCGTCCGGCGGATCGGCGATCGTGGGGGATCGGTCGACCCAGGTGAAGATCCGCTCGCAGGCGATGGCCGCGTTCTGCAGGTAAAAGTTCGCCCGGCTGATCTCCGCGAGCGGGGCGTAGAACCAGGCGAGGTAGGCGACGAAGGCGATGAGCGTCCCCGGCGAGACCCCGCCCCCCTCGATGGCGGCGTGTCCTCCGAAGGCGATGACGGCCACGATCCCGGCGAAGGCGATGAAGCTGAGGAGCGGCAGGCCGAGGGCCGTGATCCGTTCCTGGTCGAGCCGGGCGCGGCAGGCGGCCTCGCCGGCCTCACGAAAGCGGAGCGCCTCCTCCGGTTCGCGGGCGTGGAGCTGGATGAGCGTGATGGCCCCCAGCCGTTCCGTAGCGAGGGCGAGGAGTTCCGCGGCGCGGTCCTTGGCCACCGGGGTTTTCCGGCGGAGCGTCCATACCATCACCCCCGTGACGATGCCGAGGAGCGGGAGGGGGAGGCAGGCGACGACCGCCATCCGCCAGTCGAGCCAGAAGAGAATGGCGGCCATTCCGGCGAAGGTGAACGGGGCGAGGACGAGCGCGCTCAGCCCGAGATAGAACACCTGTTCCACCGTGGCGGTGTCTTCCTGGAGCCGCGACAGGAACTGTCCTTCGGCCACCGATTCGCGCGTGGCCCGGTCCAGGCGGAGGATCCGACCGTAGAGTTCGACGCGGAGAGAGTGTCCGAGCCGCGCCCCGAGGATTCGGGAACTTTGCGACCGGACGTACTCGGCCACCGCCGAAACCGCCTCGAGGGTGAGCAGGAGGGCGGCCCCGGAGAAGAGCCCGGCGAGGCGCCACTCCTCGCCGGTATGCTCCTGGAGGATCACCTGGTCGAAGATCACCCCGAGCAGATAGGGGATGGCGAGCGGGACAGCCGCCCCGATCGCCGTGGCGACGGCGGCGGCCGCCAGGCTTCGCCGCCAGGGGCGGGCGTAGGGCCAGAGACGGCCGAGCCAGCGGACGAGCTCGCCCGGGCGCTTCATCGGCCGTCCGCGCTGGTAGGGGCCTTCGTACGTACCTTACTTCCCGGCCTTGGGCGTCGACTCCGCCGGGGCGTTCTTCGTCGGCGCGGCCCCGGGGGTCGCGGCCGCCGTCTTGGCCGGATCGGCCGCCTTCCCCTTCCCCGGCCTGGCGGGGGCGCTCCTGGGCTCAGGCCGCGGCCCGATCAGCATGGGCGCGTCGTCGCCGGGGGCGGCCGGCGGGGAAAAGATGAGGATCGCCACCGTCGGCTCGGCGGAGGTGTTCGTGAAACCGTGAATCTGTCCGGGGCGGAAGACGACGCGCTGGCCCGGATGGACGTCGTAGACGGCGCGGGGGGTCTCGCGGTTCCACAGCCAGGCGGTCTTCACCTGTCCGCCGCCGCGCAGAATGCAGACCGTCTCGTGGTGCTTGAGGTGCACCCGCTCCGGAAGTGTCCCGCGGACCTGGGCGACGTGCACCGTATGCGTCGCCGTCCGCTCGACCTCGACGACGCTGTACGCCTCCTCCGCGGGGAGCGGGTTCTTGTCGAGCGCCGGCTTCACCCGGGCGAGATACGGCGCGAATTCGTCGGGTACATGTCCACCCCAGTAGTCCGCCAGCCGGACCTCCGGCCCCGCGCGGTCCACCCTCACCCGCGGCGGATGAAGTCCCAGACAGCAGCCGGACACTGCGATGCACAGGACCAGTCCCCCGACCCCCCCCGCCGTCGTCGTCGTTCGCATGTCGGATCGCTCCTTTCGCTCCGTCGCTTCCGGGAATCGGCCTGCCGTCAGGCCGCCTTCACTTTCAGGAAATTGCCGATCAGCTTCGCCCCGCCCTCCGTCAGGAACGACTCCGGGTGGAACTGGACGCCCTCCACCGGGAAGTCGCGGTGCCGGAGCCCCATCAGTTCTCCGAACTCGCTGCGGGCCGTCACCTCGAGCGAGGGGGGAAGCGCCGCCTCCTCGACGACGAGCGAGTGATACCGGGCCGCCGTGAACGGATCGGGCAGACCCGAGAAACACCCCTGGCCGTCATGAGAGATCACCGACGTCTTCCCGTGCATCAGTCTCGCGGCCCGGGTCACCCGGCCTCCGAAGGCCACGCCGATGCACTGGTGCCCCAGGCAAACACCCAGGATCGGGATCTTCCCGGCGAACGAGCGGATCACTTCCACCGAGATCCCCGCTTCGGACGGGGTGCACGGCCCGGGCGAGACGATCAGGTGGCTCGGACGCTGGGCGGCGATGCGGTCCCCGCTCGACCGGTCATTCCTCACCACCTTCGGGACGAACCCCAGCGCCCCGATGAGCTGCACCAGATTGTACGTGAACGAATCGTAGTTGTCGATGATCAGGACCATGCGTTCAGCCCGGCCTACGGCCCCGGGGGCTCCTCCGCGCCCGCCTCCTCCGCGGCGTCTTGCTTCCGCCCCTGCAGGAGGATCTCCTGGTATTCCGCCTCGCTGCGGATGCTCCTCAGGTCTCCGTCCCGCTCCATCCAGTCCCAGTCGCGATATCCCTTATCGACCGCTTTCCGGAGGAAGGCCACGGATTCCTGCTTCCGCCCCATCACCGAGAGGATGCAGGACATGTTGTAGCATTCAATCTTCTGCAGGTTCTCTTCGCTGACCTGGGCAAGGCGGGCCTCGTAAGCGGCGAGAGCGGCGGGGTAGTCGCCCAGACGGGTGCAGATTTCCGCGAGACGGCCCCAGTCGCGTTGCGGACCGGGGGCCGCTTCGAGCGCCGCCCGTTCCGACTCCGCGGGCGCCTTGACGCCGAGTTTGTAGAGGGAGAAAATGGCGGTGTCCCGACCCAGGTGCCGGACGAGGTGGCCGCCCCGCTTGAGCTGCTCCAGGTATTGGGTCAGCGGCTCGATGGCCGCCGGGTCGCCGAGGTCGCCGAGTGCCTCGCCGGCCAGCAGACGCATGATGCTCTGCCGGTTTTCATCGTCGGTGACGTCGGTGAATTCATGATTCTCCCCGAGGAACAGGCGGAGCAGGACGGCCGTCGGGGGCGGCTTCATCGCGGCCAGGGAGGCATACTGGCCCTCGTAGTGGCCCCATCCCTCTTGCTCAGTGATGCAGGCGTTGAGGAGGGCCTCCACCTGGCGCTGCTGGAGGAAGGCGAGAACAGCGTCCAGGCGGTCCGCGAGGGCCGGATGGCGGGCCTTCTCGGCTTCCAGGGCGGGTCGGGCGGCCTCGCCGATCCGGATCAGCGCGGATTCCGCGGCGCCGCTCACGGCCAGGTTCTCGCTCGAGAGGAGCCGCACCAGCGGGTCGATGCCGGCCGACGAGCGTAGGTCGCCCAGGAGACGGGCCGCTTCCACCTGGAGCGCAGGCCGGGAAGCGCCCAGAAGCGAGACGAGGGCGGGAACGGTCGGTTCGCCCAGGATTCGGATCCGCTCGCGCGCCTCGGCGCGGTCCTCAAAGAAGCGGCTGGAGAGACCGTCGATCGCGCGCTGGATATCGTCCGGACCGGCCTCAGCGACCGGGGCCGGCTTCGGGGATGGCGCGGCTTCCTGCGCGCGGACCCCGGCCTGGCCGACCGCGAGCGCCGACAGGAGGATCGCGATGAAGAGGGTACGGGGTCGCATGGCGGATCTCCACTCCTGGCACCCAGTATATCCCCGAGTCCCCGGCCTGTCCAGTCCGGCCTCCCGCTACCGCCTTCGTCCGAGGTACCACCAGACGATCCCGAACAGGAAAGGGGTGGCCGAGACCGGCCCGAATCCGGCGGTGCGCATGAATTCCGCGAAGGCGTCTCCGCACGGGAAGGTGTGGACCGAGTCCCGGAAGTAGGCGTAGGCGTTGCCGCGCCGCCCGCGGGCGATGGATCCGCCCAGGCGGGGAAGAACGCGGTTGAAGTAGAGACCGTACAGCGCCCGGGCCGCCGGCAGGACGGGGAGGCCGAATTCCAGGACGCCGCACCAGCCGCCGGGACGGAGGACGCGCGCGAACTCGCCCAGGGCGCGCCGGGGGTCGGCCACGTTTCTAATCCCGAAGGCGATCGTGAGGGCGTCGAGGGCGCCCGGGCGGAACGGAAGTCTGAGGGCGTCGGCCTGTGCGAGATCGATCCGGCCCGCCGGATCGCGCCGGCGGAGCTTGTCCTTCGCCACCCGGAGCATCGGGGCGGAGAAGTCGGTGCAGACCACCCCGGCCCCGGGACCGGCGGCGCGGAGATCGGCGAGGGCGAAGTCGGCCGTCCCGCCGCACACGTCGAGCCATCGCCTCGGCGCCCCCTCGCCGGCGCGGCGGGAGGCGGCGACCAGATCGGCGGCGGCCGCGCATCGCCAGGAGTGGTGCAGACCTGCGGAGAGGAGGCTGTTGGCGAGGTCGTACCGGGGGGCGATGTCGCCGAACATCTCGGCGATCGCCCGGGGCGACTTGGCGGCGCGGGCCCTGACCTCCACATCGGTCGACATGCCGGAATCGTACCCTCGTCGCCGGTGCTCCACAAGCGGAAGCGATGCTCAAAGGCGCCACAGTTTGGCGGTCATCCTGAGCGAAGCGAAGGATCGCCAGCTTGAGTGGATCTCGGCTTCAGGGCTGGTGATCCTTCGCCTCGCCCTGCGGGCGAGGCTCAGAGCCTGCCCTGAGCGCAGCGAAGGGATGACAGGTCAAAACGTGGGCGCCATTGAGAGTGTCCGTCCCCTTTGACCCCTCGTTCCGAATGGGATATACTCTCCCTCGGGTTGGACGTTGACCTCGGGGTCGAGTGGAGCCCGATGTGGGGGCTGGCGGGCAATTCAACCCCGATCGGCAAGGCGATCTTCTTCCTCGGCGGAGCCTTGGCCATCTGGGGCCTGTACTCTCTGGTGGGGTAGGCCGGCATGGTTTCCAACGAGCCCTTCCAGGCGAAGAAGCCCCGGCGGCGGTGGTTCTTCAAGACCCTGATCGTCGGCCTCGTTCTCCTTGCGGTGGGGCTTCCGATCGCCGCCCATTATGCGAAGCCCTGGGTGCGCGAGAAGATCCACTCCACCCTCGAAGAACGCCTCGGGGTCCCCGTCTCGATCGGCGGGTTCGACTACTCCCTCGCCGGGACCGCCACGCTCGACGATCTCCGCATCGCCAATCCGGCCCCGTTCGACCTCCGCGATCCATATCTCCTCACCGTGAAACACATCGGCGTCCACCTCTCGGTCTCGCGGCTTCTCCTCGGCCGAATCCGGATCGCCTCGATCGAGATCGATGGGCCCTCCGCCGCCGTCGTCCTGGGCGACCCGTCCGGGAACAATCTCGCTCCCATCTTCAAGCGGCTCTCCGAGGCGCCGGGCGACCCGGAGGCGAAGAAGTCGGCGATCGTTATCGACCGGATCGCCCTCCGGGACGGGACGATCGTGTTCGCCGACGAGAAGGTCCGCCAGCCCCGCTACGAACTCGTCACCGAACACCTCTCGGCCACGATCACCGACCTCCACGTGAACGACCCCGTCGAGGGCATGCCTGGGCGGATCGACATCACGGCGGACATCCGCGCCGTGGACCACCCCGCCCCGTTCACCTGTTCGGCGAACTGCGGGTCGCTCGGCGGCCTGCTCGACGCCACGGTGGAGGGGGCCCTTCGCCGGTTCGACACCCGGGCGATCGAGCCGTACGCGACCTCGTATGCGCAGACACTGCTCGGCGGGACCGGGATGGAGGCGGAGTGGAAGGCGACGGTCACGCAGAGCCAGATCGAGGGGGAGGTGGCGGTGATTTCGCTCGCGGAGAAGCAGCGATACACGGCGCGCGTGTATGGCCCGCTCGGGAATCCGCAGATCGACACCGCTTCGGTGCTGGCGAACGCCTTCAAACTCCCCTTCACCCGGCTCATGAACGAGGCGGGGAAGTGGCTCGTGGGGCAGGGGAATCTGGTGATGGATTCGGTGGGGGAGGCCGCGAAATCGGTGGGGGGGGCGGTGGGCGGCGCGCTCAAGGGGATCGGGAAGACGCTCGGCGGGCTCTTCGGCGGGGGGGACGAGGAAAAGACCGACGGATCGACCTCCACCACCTCGACGACGTCGTCGACCTCGACCACCTCGAGCACGTCGACGAAGAAGGAGCGGCCGCCGGGGAGGCCGCATCACTGAGCGGTCCGCCTCCTCCGCCGAAATAGAACGGGGACCCGCCGGCCACGCCGGCCAGCGGGTTCCCAGGCGCAGATCCCCCGCTACTTCTTCTTCGTGTACACGATCGTCATGCTCTCCTGCCAGCCTTCTCCCATGTCCATGTACATCTTGAACGTCATCTGAGTGTCGCTGTCCTTCTTCGTCGTGTTCCTCATCTTGCACTTCTTCCCGTCCCACTCATCCTCGCCCTCGAGGGTGAGCATCCCCTCTTTGAAGGTGCCGCGCGACATGCCCACCTTCCCGGGCAGCATCGAGTCGAACCACCAGGCCACCCACTCTTTCTTCGCGGGGTCGAACGAGAGGACCAGATGCCCCTCGAAATCGCCCATGGGGCTCGTTCCCTTGAAGTCCTCGAAGTAGCCCATGCCCAGGAGCGCCTTCCGGATGGAGCAACTGCCGGTGCTCTTGTCGCCCTCGGGCATCCCGGGCGAGGGGCTCATCGCGATCTTGCAGTCCCAGTCGCCGAGCATCCACTCCACTTCCTTCATCTCCTCGGGGATGGGAGGGGGCACGAACGCCTCACCGGCCGGCTCCGCGCCGGCCTTCTTCTCGCCAGAGTCCTGCGCCACGAGGCGACCGCCCAAAAGCACCGCCATCGCGAGGAACGACGCCCCGCACAGCCACGTTATCGAACGGCACATGATCGACCTCCCGGGTTGGAAATGGACTACTGGTCTCCCTTCGCGCACTTCCCGCAACACTTGTGCGCGGCATCGCCGGTGCACTTCCCGCACAGGCCGTCCCTGGCCCCGGGGCAGGCCCTTTCGTCGCACCCTCCCTCACACTCCTCTTTCGCCTCTCCCTTGCTCTCGCCTTTCCCCCCGCACTTCTCTCCACAGTCGCCCTCGCACTTTCCCCCGCACGCCCGGCCGCCGGGTCCGTCGGCCTTGGCGTTCCCGCACTGGACGCAGGCGGGCCCGCGATCTTCCTTGCACGAGCCGACCAGCGGGTGACGGCACGTGGAACAGATCCCGGGGCGGTCGCTGGTCGCGTCGGCGTGGCGCGGACACTCGTAGACCGTGTGGCCCACGCAGCCGTGATTCGCGCGACAGGAGCGGTGATAGTCGTGAGCGCATCCGAGAAGTGAGGCGAGCCCGAGGGCGAACAGACAGGCGGCGATCCAGCGCATGGTCGATCTCCTGATCGTTGGGGGAAACGGGACGGACGGAGGCTAGCAGAGCGGGCCCCGGGCGTCAACTTCCTGAGATGGGCGCCCCGGCATCTGCGCGACGTTGACTTCCCCCCCTCCCGGAAGTACGCTCCGCCCGTCGCCATTCTCCGCGAGCCCCGAATGCCCGATCCCATCATCGCCACGCACGGCCTCACCAAGCGCTACGGCCGCGACGCGGTCGGCATCGACCGGCTCGACCTCGAGGTGCGCCCGGGCGAGATCTTCGGCTTCCTTGGCCCGAACGGGGCGGGGAAGTCCACCGCGCTCCGCCTGCTTCTCGATCTCATCCGTCCCACCGGCGGACGCGCCGAGATCTTCGGTCTCGACACGCATCGCGAGTCCGTGCGGATCCGCGAGCGGATCGGCAACCTCCCGGGCGAGGTGGAGATGTGGAGGGACTGCCCCGGGGTCGAGGTGCTGGACCTGTTCGCCGCGCTCCGACGCGGCCAGGCCCCGCTCCGGGAGGAGACGCTCCGGAGGCTGGAGCTCTCGCCGCAGGCGCTGACGCGGCCGCTTCGAACCTGGTCGCGCGGGATGAAGCAGAAGCTCGCCATCGCCGTCGCCCTTCAGCATGCCCCGCCGCTCCTCCTCCTGGACGAGCCCACGACGGCGCTCGATCCGCTCGTGCGCGAGGCCCTCTTCACGCTCCTCAGGGAACTGCGCGGCCGCGGGCACACGATCTTCTTCTCGAGCCACAATCTGGCGGAAGTGGAGCAGCTCTGCGATCGCGTGGCGATCCTCCGGGAGGGTCGGCTGGTCCTGGTGGAGGTTGTCGCCGCGCTCCGGGCGCGACGCGTCCGGCGGATCGACGTGGTCTTCCGCGCCGAACCCGCCGCCCTGCCGCCGCTCCCCGGCGCCGTCGTGCTGAGCCGGCAGGGGGCGCGGGTGGTGCTCAGGGTGGAGGGGCCGATCGCGGATCTCCTTCCGCCGCTCCACGCGCTCGGGATCGAGGACATCACGATCACCGCGCCGCCGCTCGAGGAGGTCTTTCTGGAGTACTATCGGGGGGCCTGATCCCGGCTGGGACATGCATGGACGCGGCGCTGCTGAGGTTCCTGATCCATCGGAGCCGTCTCGGGGTGCTCCTCGCGGCGCTGGGGTTGTGCGCCTTCGAGTTCATCATGGTCGGCTTCTACTCGAAGGCGCGGCCCGACGAGCACATGGGTCCGCTCCTGGAGCTGCTCCCGGAGCCGATCCGGGCGGCGCTCGGAAACGACCAGGTGAGCATCGCCACCCCCTCGGGCTTTCTCGCGATGGGGTTCACCCATCCGGTGGCCCTGATGTTGCTGGGCACGCTCGCGCTCCTCACCGCGACCCGGCTCGCGGCGGACATCGAGTCGCGGACGATCGATCTCCTGCTGTCCCAGCCGCTCGGACGCGGGAGGCTGCTCGCCTCGCACGTGGCGATCGGCGTGTTGGCGGCCCTGCTCGCCGCCGCGGCGGCCTTCGCGGGGCACCGGCTGGGAGTGGCGGTGTTTCCGCTTCCGCACGAGCCGCGCGCCGTCTCCTTCGCGCTGGCGGCGGTGAACCTCGGTCTCCTCGTGCTCGCAATGCACGCGCTGGGGCTCCTGGCGGCCGCGCTCTCCCCCCGGCGCGCCACCGCCGTGGGGGCCTCCGTCGGGCTCCTGATCTTCATGCTCTTTCTGCGGCTCGCCGCGGAGCAGTGGGAGATCTTCAAACTCCCGGCGTACGGCTCGTTCCTCACCTACTATGTTCCGGGCGGGGTCATCGCCCGCGGCGCCCTCGACCTGCATGATGTGCTGGTGCTCCTCGGCCTTTCCGCCGCGGGGTATCTGACGGCCTGGGGGGTCTTCGAGAGGCGGGATCTGACGTGAAGGGCCGGCGTGGCGTACGAGGTTACCGTCCCGCCCCGTTGTCATCCTGAGCCTCGGCCGCAGGCCGAGGCGAAGGATCACCAGCGTGTGCGGTTTGTAGACTACGACGCTGGTGATCCTTCGTCCATCCGGCCAAACGCCTGTCCGCCATCCGTGTGGCGGAGCGGCCGGCTGGGCTCAGGATGACAATGCGGTAAACTCGTACGGCGTGACTGGCCGGGAAGGACAGTGCTTCCGGAGATCGTGCGGGCGGCGGTTGACGTCCCCCGGTTCCCGCTGTTACGATGCCATTCGCCATGCCTCTCCTCCATCCCCCCGAATACGCCGAAGATGCGCGCGCCCCGAACCCCGCCGCGCGGACGCTCTTCGAGGCCTTCCGCCGGCAACTGCCGGACGAGTATGGCGTCTTCCATCACCGCGCGTGGCTCGGCGCAGGGGCGCAGGGCGGGGCCGGCGACGGGGTCGCGGACTTCGTCATCGCCCATCCCCGATACGGACTCCTTGTCATCGACGCCCATCCCGGCGGGATCGGCCGCGACCCGGGGACCGGCCGCTGGTATACCGTGGACCTCTCCGGCCGCCGACTCGGGGATCTGCCCGATCCCATCGAGCGGGCGGAACGGAAGGCGCGCTCCCTGCGCGATCGGCTGAGCGAGATCCCCGCCTCGAGGGGGTGCGACTGGTCCATCCTCCACGCCGTTGCCTTCCCGGAGATCGTCTTCGACGAGCGGCGCCCGGCCGTTCCCGCCGAAGTCATCCTCGATCGACGCGGGCTGGATCGTCTCGTGCCGTGGATGGAGGCCGCCTTCCGCCGCGGCGCCGGGAGGGCGCCGCGAATGGCGCCGCCCGGCGAGGAGGGGCTGCGGCTTCTCGCCTCGCTCCTCGGCGGGGGATTCGAGATCCGTCCGGTCCTGGCGGCGAAGATCGCCGAGCACGAACGCGAGATCGCCCGGCTCACGGCCGAGCAGTTCCTCGTGCTGGAGGGGCTCGCCGAGACCCGCCGCGCCATCATCTCCGGCTGCGCGGGGTCGGGGAAGACGATGCTGGCGATGGAGAAAGTCTGCCGCCTCGCCGACCTCGGGTATCGACCGCTCTACGTCTGCTTCAACATCCTGCTCCGCGACAGCGTCGCCGCGCGGCTCCGGGGCTGGCCGAACGCCGCGGTGAACACCTTCCACGACCTCTGCGAGGACTGGATGCGGCGGGCCGGAATCCCGTTCGAGAAAACCGGCCAGAGGGAGTTCTGGGACCGCACGCTGCCGGAGGGGCTGCTCGCCGCCGCGGAGAAGACGGAGGAGCGGTTCGACGCCGTGGTCGTCGATGAAGGGCAGGACTTCGACGCCTCCTGGTGGAAGCCGCTCCAGGCCACGCTGCGCGAGGACGACGCGGCGGTTTTCTACATCTTTCACGACGACAACCAGCGTCTCTACGCCAAGGAGCGCGGTTTTCCGCCGATCGAGACCCGGTTCACGCTTACCCGGAACTGCCGGAACGTGCGGCGGATTCACGAGCTGGTCCGCCGCTACTACAAGGCAGGGCATCCGATCACTTCGACGGCCCCGGAGGGGGAGCGGCCGGAGCTCATCCTCTATCGCCGGCCGGAGGAGTTGCTCGCCGCAGTGGAGCGGACGATCGGTGCGCTCGTCCGCGACCAGGGGGTTTCCCCGGAGTCGATCGCGGTGCTGACGGGACACGGGAAGGAGAAGAGCCGGGTCTGGGCCGCCCGCGAGTTCGGCGGATGCCGGCTGGCGACGGAGGTGAAGGACCGCGGGCGCGAGGTTTTCTGGAGCAGCGTGCACGCCTTCAAGGGGCTGGACCGTCCGGTGGTGGTGCTGGCCGAGATCGAGCCGAGCGATCACACGAAGCTGGACCGGCTTCTCTACGTCGGCTGTTCCCGGGCGCGATCGCATCTGGTGGTGATCGCCTCGGAACCGGCCGTGCGCGAAGCGGGTCTCGACGACGCCCCGGGTCTGTTGAGGCGGGAGGAGTAACGGGGCGTTCGCAGGACCGTTCGTCGTGCCCCCCCGCCACACAGATGGCGGGCCGGCGTCAGGGCGCGAGAGACGCTCGTAGTGCGCCCGTCAGGGCGCGTTGTTGTTGTTTCTGTTTCTGTCTTTTTCTGTCTCTCCCTCTCCCCCTCCGGGGGGGGCGGGCGAGGGGACGAAGGCCTGTCCCGCCCAACGCCGGCCGTCGTCCCGCGACAGTTGCTTAACATCTCCGCCGCCCGCGTGCTACGATCCTCCGGTCCCGTCTTCGCGCCCCCGTAGCTCAACCGGACAGAGCACCGGTTTTCTAATTCCGCCCGGGGGGGTGCGGACGGGGGCGGACACCCACGGACACAGACGGCCGGGAACGGCTCCAGGCCTTGGCTGGAGGCCATTTGGTGCGATTTCGTCTTTCGGACGTGGGCGGACATGGACGGACGCGAACGGACCTGAACTGACGGAATTAGCGTACAAGGAGCGTACAAGAACCGGCACCTCTAACGACGGATAGGCGGACATCCCCAAGACCATCTCCAGTGGTCGCGCGCTCTCACCGCGCACTGAGTCACTCCTACCGACACTCTCCGCCCGGGGTCGATTCGCGAAACATCTGTGACTAGTCCTTCACAGCGATGCTAGCCGCGCCTCCCGAAGCGCGGACTGGGTGAAGGTCCGCCACGCTTGGTTCAAGTTCTTCGACCGGTTTCCCGCCCTCTCCCAGAGTGCAACTACGGAGGCTGCAACAGTCTCCGATCCGCCCCATTCGGACCTCCTCCATCACGTCTCGATGAGAATGCCGTGGCATGTCCTTCGCCATGGTGAGATACGGACTTGGAGACGAGGAGATTGCCATGGGACTTCTGCGATGGATCGGCGCCTGCCTCTTCGGCTACGAGCGAGAGCTCGGGGAATTGCGCGATCGAGTGCTGGACCTCAGTTGGGACCGCGACTACGGCGTTCTGACACGCCCCGGACTCGAGGCGATCGCACACCAGCCACCGGATGCCGAGCGCACCCTCGCCTTCTTGAGCTTTGACGACGCACGGGGCTCGCGAACCCCGGGGGCCCTCCGCGAGATCAACAATCGCATCCGACGCGTCCTTCAGGTCCCGCTCTACGCAGGCCTGCTTGTGGGCCGCTGGTTCGCGAATGACGGGGTACTGGTCGTCGCCGATGATGTTCACGCATGCGCATCGGCATTGAGGGAAATGCGCAAGGTCGCGGAAGACGAGCAGGTCTCGTTTCGGCCCGTCGTGGGATCGTGGGCGCGTGGTCGAGAACCGCTCGATCATGCCGTGGATCGCCTCATGGTCCTCGAGGACGCCCCGGCCGCCGTCCCTGCGGCCGTCGCCGCGGTGGAATGCGCCGCCTAGACAGGAGGAGACGCCATGAAATCCCTTCGCTCGTTCCTCATTCACGCCTTCGGGCTCGACCGCGAGATGGAGGAACTCCGTCGCGAGGTCGTTCGCCTGGGTTGGGACGCGTCCTACGGCGTCTACACCAGGCCCGGCCTTGAACGGCTCGCGGCCCTTCAGCCGCGCGGCGACCGCATCATCGTTTTCCTCGACTTCGACGACGTCCATCGGATGAACGACCTGCTCGGATACGTGGAGGTCAACCGGCGCATCCGGAGGATCCTCGACACCCCGATGCGGAGAGGCGACCTCGTCGGCCGCTGGTTCTCCGGCGACGAGATCGTCATCGTCTTCGAGAGTTACCGCGCCGGGGCGCTCAACCTGATGCGTCGCCTCGAGGCCGTGGCTTCCGAAGAAGGGATGTCCTTCACCTGGTCTCCCACAGCGTGGTGCAAGGAGATGGAGCCGCTCGCCCGTGCCGTCGACCGGACCGTCCCTTTCGTGATGGCCAGGAAGGCCGCGCGAAAGGCGCGCGGCGAGGAAGTCGTGGAGACGCCCTGCCTCCAGGTTCTCGAGGAAGGAGAACTCCCATGACTCGCTGGATGATCTTCGGACTCCGTGCAGGATTGCCGCTCGCGCTCGCCGCGATCGGCCTGTGCTACATCTCCCCCCGCGACATCGGCGACGCTATCGACTCGTTCCGGGGCTCCGACCGGTCAGGGATCGCCGAGGCCGGCGCCCTGTCCGGCGGCATCGCCCCGGTCCACAACGTGTCGATCCGGCCGACCGGGGCCGGGGGAGGGGGTTTGTCGGACGCGGGGACTATGGAATCGGGGGCGGCGCGGGCGGGGGCCGCCCCCCTTCCGCAGGATCACGAGGCCAATTGGCTCGTCCCGTGGGACGGGGTGGTTGTCGGCTGCGGGGCCCCGCCCGAGGGGTCCTTCTTGCAAGCCCAGGCCCGGCTCATGGCGATGGGCGCGGCGGAACTCGACGCGCAGCGTCAACTCCTCGCCCGCGACCAAGGCGTGTCGTTGTCCGCCGTGCGGGAGGGGACCGATTTCCGGATGGGCTCGTACCGCGTGACGGAGAAGACCGAGGGGATGTTGCGCGGGTCGTGCGCCGTGGCGCGTCAGGGGCTGCGCGACGGGACGGCGCGCGTGGCGATGACCACCGAGCCCGAACGGGTGCGGGCGGCCTACACCGACACGCTCCGGCGTGCGCCGCCCGGCGATCTTTCGGTGCCGGAGGCCACGCTGTTTCTGCGGGGCGTGAAGGCCGGGCTCGGCCTTCGCCGAGGGCCCACCCCGGCGGGCGCCACCGGCCTGGTCGTGGACGCGCGAGGCCTCTTCTATCCGGCCCGCCCATTCCCGAAGATTGTTGACCCCTCCGGGACGCTGCTGTACGCTCTCGAATGCACTCATTCGGAGGCGGTCCGGGAAAGGGGACTGGTCTCCTACACGAACGACCCCGCGGCGGCGTTGCGCGCCGACCGTGTCGGGGCGCACCCGCGCGTGGTGAAGGCGATGGACGTTCGCGAAGATCCGGACGAGTCCGCGCTGGTCCTGTCCGAGGAAGTCGCCGCGCAGATTCGGCGCGATCCCGCATTGCGGGAGGCGCTCTCGGAATGTCGCGTCGTGGTCATCATTGACTAACCCGGCTTCTGCAGGTTCGCGCCAAGTCCGTAGTACCCCTCCCTCCGAAGGGGGGAGGGTAGGGAAGGGGGCGGGGCGCGGGAGGCGCGAGCGCCTCCCATCAAGGAGGAGGCCCGTCATGCGCAATCCGCTAGAATCGCTCCGACGGTTCCTTTCGCTCGCCTTGGTCCTGTCGGCTGTGGTAGCCCCGCCCGGATGTCGCTCCTCGCCGAAGTCCCCGGCCACGGCGGCCCCGTCCGTGGCGATGCCGAGTTCCCCTCTGCATGAACCGAAGCCCTCCCCCCGGCGTTCGGAACCTCCAGCGGCGCCCTCGGCCGCGCAACCCGCGACTCCCACCCTCGTCGCCGAGGGATTCGCCGTCCTCGGTCTCGACCGCACAAAGGCCCGCGAGGCGGCCATCGCCAACGCCCTCCATCACGCCGTCGAACAGCGGTTCGGACTCACCCTCCAGGGGACCCGCGACTCGGAGAACTATGTCCTCACCAAGTATCGCATCCGCACCGAGACCCGCGGCGCGATCGAGTCGTACGACGTGCTCGAAGAAGGTGCGCAGGACGGGATCTACAGGGTGAAGCTCTCCGTCCGATTCCGCGAGGACGCCGCCCTGGCCGCCGGCCTTGACACGGTGCGGTTGGCCCTTGTAGTCTCGGAGAGTTTCGATGAAGGGGGACGAAGCTGCCCGGCGAGCGACGTGACGTCCGCGGTGAAGGGGGCGCTGACGGAGAGCGGGCTTCGACTCTCGTGGGTGGACACCGGCCTCACCGTCGGGAGCGCGTCGGACGAGGTCCGCGAGGCCGCGCGAAAGAACCGGCTCGACCTGGTGATCCGAATCGCCGCCCGGGCCGTGGAGAAGGACCGGCTTGGCGAACTGATCCTGTTCAAGGCCGAAGCGGACCTGGAAGTGCTGAGACCTGCGAGCGAGGAGGTCCTGATCTCGCGCCACTGCGCCGCCGACGGCGCCCGCAAGACCAGTGCCTCGGACGCCGCCCGTTCGGCGCTCGCGGCCCTGAAGGAGCAGGTGACGGAGCCGCTGCTGGCGGACCTGGTGCGGAAGAGTCGAGGCCTCGTGGAGGTGGAGGTCTCGATCGCGGGCGTCAAGCCGGGCCGCGACACCACCGTGATCCAGGAGGGACTCATGACGAAGGAAGGGGTGCGTCGGGTCGAGTTGATCGAGGCCCACGATTCGGGGGCCCAGTTTCGTGTCGGGATCGACGGGAAGTCGCGCGACCGTCTCGCCTCGTACATCACGGATCTGCGAGGCGCACGGCTCCAGGTGAAGGCCCGCGGCCCGGGATGGATCTGGGCGGCGCGATAGCCCGGGGCGCGTTCGTAGTGCGCCCGTCAGGGCGTGTTGTTTCTGTTGTTCCCTCTCCCCCGAAGGGGGAGAGAGTAGGGTGAGGGGGCGAGGCCCGGGACGCCCCGGGCGCCCGCCTCCTTCTCCTATCGAGAGGATCTCGCATGTTCTGCGGCGCCTGCGGAACCCCGAATCCGGAGTCGAACCGCTACTGCGTGAAGTGCGGCGGTGATCTCGCCTCGCAGCGCACCCCTACCCCACTCTCCCCTGCTGTAGACGACCCCGCCACCACCGGCGGCGCCACCGGCCCCGTCGTTTCCCTCACCGGCGCCCAGCCCACGGGCCCGGCCTGGGCGCCCGCGGTTGAGGTCCTCGCGCCGGGCGCCGTGATCGAGGACCGATACGAGATCGAGTCCCTCCTCGGTCAGGGCGGCATGGCCGTCGTCTACCGCGCCCGCGATCGCAAGCTCGATCGCCCCGTCGCCCTGAAGATCATCTCCGCCCGGCTCGGCGCCACCCGCGATGGAATCGCCCGCTTCGAGCAGGAGGCCCGCGCCGTCGCCTCGCTCAATCACGCGAACATCGTCTCCGTCTACGACGTCGGCGAGAGCCCGCACGGACGTTTCTTCGCCATGGAACTGCTGGAGGGCGGGACGCTTTCCGCGCTCATCCAGCACAAGGGGGCGAGCGATCCCGAGGAAGCGCTCCCGATCGTGAAGGGGATCGCGCAGGCCTTGGCGCACGCCCACCGGAAGGCGGTGATCCACCGCGACCTCAAGCCCTCGAACGTACTCCTGACGCGTGAGGGAGTCCCGAAGGTGGCGGATTTCGGACTGGCCCGGATGATGGGATCCTCCGATCTCTCGCGTACGGGACAAGGACTCGGCACGCCCTACTACATGGCCCCGGAACAGGCCCGGGATGCGAAGAATGTGGACTACCGGGCGGACGTCTACTCCCTCGGGGCCACGGCCTATCACCTGCTCACCGGCGATCCCCCGGCAACGCCTCGCGAATCGCGCCTGCCGGAGCGGTGGCGTCATCCGGTGATGAAGGCGATGGAGCCGAACCGCGAGAATCGCCACTTCACCGTCGAGGAGTTCCTCGAAGAGTTCGAGGGCGCGAAGCCGGTCGTGCGCCGCCCCAAGGGGGAGAAGATGCCGGAGGGGGAGTGCCCGCAGTGCGGGTTCGAGAACCCAAAGGACTCCCGCTACTGCGAGGAGTGCGGGGCGGGCCTCTTCGAGAACTGTCCGAAGTGCAAGCGGGAGATGCGGGCCGGGACCAAGCACTGCGCCGGGTGCGGGGTGAACATCCCGCTTTGGCGCGAGGTGCAGGAGTGCCTCGCGCGGGCGAAGTCGCACCGCGAGGCGGGGTCACTGGGCCGGGCGGAGAAGGAGTACAAGAGGGCGCTCGAACTGGAGCCGCGGAACGAAGAGGCGCGGCAAGGGCTTTCGGAGGTGAAGGAACTACAGGAGGAGATCGACGCGCTCCTGGCGGAGGCCTCCGCGGTGGAGATGGACGCGGAGCGGGAGGACTACGAATCGGCGGAGCGGCTCTACCGCCAGGCGGTGCAGCTCAATCCGAAGGACGAGCGCGCGACCCGGGCGCTCCAGGAATTGCCCGGGAAGATCCGCGCCCGGGATGCCCGCCGCGCCATCGCGGAGGCCGCGCAACATCTGGCGAAACGCGACCTCGACGCGGCGGCGGAGGCCATCGCGCGGGCGGAGGGCTTGGGAGGTCCCGCTGAAGAGATCGAGCGATCGCGCAGTGCGGTGCGGTCACTCCGGGCGAAAGCGGAGGAGGCGTATGCGCGAGGACGCGCCGCGGGACTTGAGCGCGAACGCGACGCCAGTAGTGCGACCTCGCGCGACAGTTCCCCCGAACCCTGGCCCCGGCTGGAAGAGGCGCGCCAGGCCCTCGAACGCGCGCTCGACCAATGGCCCGCTCACCCGGAGGCGCGGAAGGGCCTCGATGAGGTCGTGCATCGGATCGAGGAGGCCGCAGCCTTGGAGTGCGCCGCGGAGGCGGCGCATAGAGAGGGAGACTACGAGAAGGCCGCTGAGGAAGCCCGCCGGGCCCTCGAAGTGAATCCCGAACTCCAGACCGCGGGCGAGATCGCCGCGAAGTCGGAGACCGCACTCGCGGAAATCCGTCGATTCACCGATGAGGCCATGCAGCTGGAGTCCGCCGCGCAAGCAGCGCACGGGCAAGGCGACTTCGAGGAGGCGAAGTCCGTGTGGGAGCAGCTCGCCGCGCTGCCTCCGCAGTACGCGAGCGCCACTCCACCGCCGCACGCATGGAGGGCACTGATCGAGATGGCTTTGCGCGCCACCGAAGCCGCCCAGCGGGCGGGGCTTCGCGCGAAGGAGGTGGCGGATCTCCTCGTGAACACGAATCTGGAGTCAGCCCGGAGGGATTGGCGCGCCGTCGTCGAGACCTGCCGCAAGATCGCGACGCTGCGCAGGGAGCACCCGGAGGAGGCGGCGCTTCGGAAACAGGCGGTCGCCTCGATGGCCGGGGCGGATACGGAAGCCGCGCGTGCCGCGGACGTTCTGCGAGGAAAGAACTTCGAAGCAGCCCGAGCCGCTGCGCATGCGGTCCTGGAGGCCGACCCGGGGAACGAGCGGGCCAAGGTGGTGAAGTCCGAGGTCGAGACCGCGCTCAAGACGATCGAGGAGCATCGTCGGATGGGCGATGCTCGCCTGAACGAGCGCCGGTACGCGGAGGCGATCGAGGCGTTTGGAAACGCGCTCGCCCTTCGACCTGATCCCGCGCTCGCGGCCCGGCTCGAAGAGGCACGCCGCGGACAGTCACGGTCACGCCGGAGGAAGGCCCTCGCGGCCACCGCGGTGCTGGCGCTCCTCGCGGCGGCGTGGGGGTTGCAGGTCGCGTCGGCGAATCGATCGGGGATGCAGGCGGCGCGGGAGCACATCGCGGGGCGTCGGTTCGAGGAGGCGCAGGCCGCGTTGAAGGGCGTGGGGACGTTCACCGTCGATCCCGCGGAGAAGGCGCGACTGGGCGCGCAGGCGCAGGTGGGGCTGGGGATCGAGGCGGCCGAGACGCTGGCCTCTCAGGAGGACTGGTCTGGGGCGTTCTCGGCGCTGAAAGAGGCGCGTGCTCGATGCGGGACCGAACCGGATTTCGGTCCGTTCCTCGCGGAGATCGAGGAGGGGTGTAAGGCGGCCAAGGCGCTGGCGCTGGGGAAGGTGGAAGCGCATCGGAAGGCGCGAGAATTCGCCGCGGGGGCGGCGCTCCTCGCGCAGTTGCAGGAGGCCCTCGGCGGCAATCCGGACCTGGAGAAGGCGCGGACGGAGTTCCGGCAGGACGCGTTCAAGACGCTCTGCGGCGTGGCACAGGAGAGGATACGCGACGGGCCCTCGAAAGTCGAACCGGCGCTGTGGGACAAGGCGGTCGGTGACTACCAGCAGGCGCGCCCGTTCGCGGATAATCCGGTGCGGGTGGATGAGTGGATCACAGAGGCCCGGGCGGGGAGGGTGGTATCGGAGGGATATGTCGCGCTGGCCAAGGGCGATCCCGACAGGGCGGAGCGAAGCATAAAGGAAGCGGAGGCGATCTGCCCGGTCCGCGCCGACGTCGGCTCGCTCCGCAAAGCAGTCGCTGGTGTCCGCGAGGCGCAGCGCCTTGCGGCGGAGGAGGCAGATCGGGAGCGGCGTTATGCGGACGCGATGAAGCGCGTGAAGTCCTGCGTCGAGGCGAAGGACTGGTCGGGCGCAGCAGAGGCGGTGACGGAGGCACTCAATGTCAAGCCCGGCGATGAGGCAGCGTTGCGAGCCAAGGAGGAGGCCGAGCGCGACGGCCGTTTTTGGACCCTTGTGGCGAGCGCGAGTGCCCTGCAGGGGGCATGTTCTCTTGACAGAGCACTGAGCAATCTTGAGGCTCACATCAGTGCGCCTCTCGGAAAAGAGGGTCAAAGTGACGAGACAACGCGTCCGTTGCAGAGATGGCGGCGTTGTGAGGAGCGGTTGAGACAGGCCACCACCTTGCTGGAAGAAGCCCTGCGAACCAAGGAAGGTGACAGGGCGGCCCTTGACCTGAGGAAGATGATCGACGCTGACTTGCGGTATTACAACGCGATGGAGAACGCGACCGTCTGCATGGAAGAACGCGATTGGATCTCAGCGTCGAAGGCGGTCGAAACGGCATTGTCGGAAAGGCCATCTGATGAAGACGCCACAAATCTCAGGAAGAGCGTCGCCGAGGGTGAACGAGTCGGTCGGTACAATGATGCGATGTCGCGCGGGGAGGAGTTTCGCAAGTCGGGCGATTGGGCGAATGCGAAGGTTGCGGCTGAAGAGGCACTAGGGGTGAAGCCAGGAGACGCGACCGCGCTGGCGTTGAAGGAGGAGGCTGCGGAGCGCGAGAAGCGATATGGCGACGCGATGACGCGGGCGGAGGGGTATCGGAAGTCAGGGGACTGGGAGAAGGCGAAGGCGTGCGCGGCGGAAGCGCTCGGAGCGAAGCCCGGCGACGCGGCGGCAACGGCATTGAGGGATAGCGCGGCGGGCGCACTGAAGGAGGCCGCGGAGATCGAGGAGAAGAAGTGGAGAGGGACGGTGACGATCTGGCTCGATTCCGCCAAGACGGTGAAGATGGAGCTGGTGCGAATCAAGGTGGGAAAGTTCATGATGGGCAGCAACGCTGGGGACGACGACGAGAAGCCGATGCACGAGGTGACGTTGACACAGGACTACTGGATGCAAACGACGGAGGTGACGCAGAAGCAGTGGACGGCGGTGATGGGCGTCCCCGTCGTTCCTGCGCACGGGGACAGTCCTTCAGAGTGGAAAGGAGACGACCTGCCTGTGGAGAAGGTCTCGTGGGAGGACTGCCAGAAGTTCATGGAGAGATTGAACGAGATGGTGAAGGACCAGACCGGAGGGAGGCAATTCGGCTTGCCAACGGAGGCGCAGTGGGAATACGCGTGCAGGGCAGGTACTGATACCGAGTTCTACTGGGGAGACGACCCGCCAGACAAATACATGTGGTATGCAGACAATTCTGGCGGCAAGACCCATCCAGTAGGGCAGAAGAAGCCCAATGAGTTCGGTTGCTACGACATGAGCGGCAATGTTTGGGAGTGGTGCCAGGACTGGTATGACAAGCAGTACTATGCGCGTAGTCCGCATGAAGATCCACCCGGAGTGGCCGGCGGCCTTTTTATTGGGCATGTGTTGCGGGGAGGATCTTGGGACTGCACTCCGGAGGGTTGCTGTTCGTCAAATCGCGCCGAAGATAAAAACCTCTGGGACCATGGGACGAGCTATCCTTCTTGGGGAGCCGGATTCCGTTGCGTCGCGACATTGAAGTAGATCTGCGCATGCGAACGTGGTGTGTGAGACGATTCCGGATGACGGGCTCGAAGCGGAATGGACGAACCACTACTTTGTCGGTTGCGATCGGCGACGCAAGGACCCGGATCCAGCAGTGGGCGCATTGGAGGATCTGCCATGAACATCCACACTATCCCGCTCCGAACAATGGCCGCCATGCTCCTCATCACTTTCGCTGGCTGGACGCCGTCGGCGTACGCCCAGATCCCGACCCCAAGCAACCGCCTCCTCGACCAGGCCGCGCAGGCCGTGGCGGAGAAGGTCGCCGCCGCTGTGAAGGCGAAGGACTTCGGCGCCGTGAAGCGCGTCGCCGTCTACCCGCTCGAGGGGGATAGCGACCGGCGCATCACCGATGTCCTCACCAACGCCTTCACGAAGACCCAGCTCACGGTGGTGCTCCGGGAGCGGCTGGAACAAGTCCTGAAGGAGCACGCCTTCCAGATCAAGCACGAGGACCTGCTCAAGAAGGAGACCCTGAAACGGCTCGGTGAGATCCTCTCCGTCGATGCCATCGCCTTCGGGACGGTTCGCGAGTCGAGCGTCACGGGCGATCGCGCGGTCGTCCGCGTCGATCTCAAGATCGCCAACGTGGAGACCGCGGAACTTCTTTGGGGGGAACTCGTCGAGGGGACGGCCCAAGAAGGTCGCACCCCGCCTCCGCCGACCGCGAACAAGCCCCCGGAGGCCAGTATCGCCGCCCCCTCCGGCGGGACAGCCGGCGCGGCGGTCTCATTCGCCGCCACCGCCTCCGACCCCGATGGCCAGGTCGCCGAGTACCGCTGGGACTTCGGGGACGGCAAGACCCAATCCGGAAAGACCGCCTCCATCCAGCACACCTACGCGGCCGCGGGGACCTACACCGTGCAGTTGACGGTCGCCGACGACAAGGGAGACACCGGCGCGGCCGTCTCGAAGGTCACCATCGCCGCCGCGCCGGCCCCGGCCGCCCCGCCGCCCTCCAACATGGGCGTTATCGTCGCCGCGATCGTCATCCTCGTCGTCTTGGGCCTCATCGCCTGGGCAATGATGCGACCCGGCCCGTCGAGCGAGCAGGCACAGGCCATCCAGACGGGGCTCTCTACCGACGAGGCCCTCCGCAACAAGATCGTCCGCGAACTCGCCAAGGCGAAGCAGACGCTCCAATCGGCCCAGTACAAGTTGCAGGACCAGAGGCAGGACGCCGCGGTCCAGGGGGTCAAGGCCTCCGTGGACGTGCTCGATGCCTTCTCCGCCCAGGTCGATGGGGCCAAGTTCGGCGACGCCCGCGCCTTCCTCGCGGGAAAGATCCCGGAGGAGCACCTCAAGCGGCTCCTCGATTTCGAGCAGACGATGATCGCCCTCGTGCGCGACGTCCAGGTGGACGCCGATGCGGTCGGCGCCGCCGTGGCCTCCGGCTCGCCGGCCGACGCCTCCACCCGCGCCGGGACCGTGAAGCAGCGGATCGAGGACCTGCGGAAGAAGTTTCTGGACCGGGAGGATTATTTGAGGAGAATCGGGTAGATGGCCTGTTCGTAGTGCGGCGATTCATCGCCGCACCATGGCGCGATGAATCGCGCCACTACGAGCGCCATGTGTCCCGGACCATTGCAGATTCCTCGCGTCGCGCCGAATGGAGGCGCGACGCTCGGAATGACAAAGTCGCATTGGGAACCACCAGGGAGCCATCTCATGGCCATCTTCACCACCGTCTGCGCCAAGTGCGGCGGATCGAACTTCCGCGGCACCAAGTTCTGCCGGCATTGCGGGGAGGCGCGCGACGCCCTCTGGCGCACCTGCTCGAAGTGCTCCGCGATCAACCTCTTCTCGGGGTCGGTCAAGTTCTGCGCCGGATGCGGTGCCCCGTTCACGGTCGTGAGCGCCGCCACCCCCGACACCGTCTCCACCGTCTGGGTCCGCGCCTTCACCCAGGAGGACGTGAAGAAGGCGGCGGAAGGCCAGCGGGAGGTCGTCGAGGCCGACCCCAAGACGGGGGACCTCCAGAAGGTCTGGCGCCCGGTACGGAAAGTCGTCCTCGACTTCGCCCGTCGCGAGGAGATCGAGGACCTCAAGGGCGCCTTCAAGGGCGGCGTCATCGTCGATCACGGGACCAAGGCCCTCCTCCTCCTCGACGGCAAACTCGTCGAGACCCTCGGCCCGGGCCGGTACTCCCTCGATTCCGATCCCGTCAACCGCATCCGCTGGGCCGGCGATCCGCAACACGCGAGCGTGATCCTCGTCGAGTCGGGAGACGTCCGCCTCGAGGAGATGAGGTTCGAGGGCCTGCTCGCCCGGGACGACATCGCCGTGGAGGTCCGCGCCAACATCTCCCTCCGCCTCTCGAACCTGGAACGGTTCCTGAGCAACGTGCTCCACGGGAAGGACGTCTACGAATACACCGAGCTCCGGCGCGAACTCTTCCCCGGGATCCGCGACGCCTTCTCCGAGGCGGTGCGCAAGTACGACGCGCTCGCGCTCAACTCCGACCTCGCCGTGAAGCAGGACCTTGAGGCCTGCTGCCAGCGCCACCTCGCGAAGATGCTGGAGCGGCTGGGGCTCGAGTTCGTGCAACTGGAGACCTTCGTCCCCGACAATCCGCAGCTCGCGGCCCTTCGCAAAGAACGCGGGGACCTCGTCCTCGCCCGGGAAAAGGCGAAAGCGCTCCAGCAGTGGCGCGACCTGAAGGTGGAGGATCTGCGCTCGGAGAAGACGGCCGAGCGGGTGCGGCGCGAGATCGAGTCGAACGACACCCTCGACGCGATGGAGAAGAAGAAGCTGCTCGAGGTCTTCGCCGAAGACCTGGCTCGCGCCCAGAAGGACAAGGCCTACGCCTGGGTGCAGTTCCGGGAGCGGGCCGACCTCGAGCACAAACTCGCCCTCCAGCGCATCGATCTGATCGAGAAGTTGAAGCTGCGCGGGGACGCCCTCGCGATGGAGATCGATCAGCGTCGCGCCGGCCTCGAGGGGGAGATGGCCGCGCGGCGGCTGAAGGAGGTGGAAGGGGCCCGGATCGACCTCGATAAGGCCATCGTGGACGTGGATCGAAGGCTCCGGGAGGCAAAGGGCGAGGTGGAGATCGAGTCGCTCAAGCTGGAGATGGAACGGAAGAAATCGGAACTGGGGATGCTGCTTCGGAAGCAGAGGATCGACCAGGACGAGGCGCAGAAGTGGGAGGAATCGAAGCGCAAGATGGCCGAGGGGGATGCGGAGATCGCGCGGCTGAGGTCGATGTCGGAGAAGCAACTGGAGACGTACCTCGCGAGCGACCCGGAGCGGGCGAAGGTGCTGATCGCGCGGGCGCAGGCGGATGCGGCCGGGGGGGCGGCGATGAAGGAGGTCTACGAGCGGATGCTCGCGGTGCAGCAGAAGGGATACGAGCGCGGCTACGAGATGGTGGAGAAGGTGGTGCCGCGGATCACGGCGGGGGTGACGCCGATCGGCGCCGGCTACGGGGGCGTCCCGGGCGGGATGATGGGCGCCGGCGGGTCGGACCACTGCCCCACCTGTCACGTGGAGGTGGTCCGGGGCAGCAAGCATTGCGGCAACTGCGGGCATAAGTTCTTCTAGGGCAGGAGCGGTTCGTAGTGCGGCGCTTCAGCGCCGCCCGTAGGCGGCTCGCAGGCCGTTTGTAGTGCGCCCGTAAGGGCGCGCTGTTGTTGCTGTTGTAGTTGTTGTTGCTGTTGTTGTTTCCGTTGTCCCCGAAAAGATCCGTTTCCGTTGTTGTTCTCCGCACCTTTGCGCCTCTGCGTTGAATCCGTCGACAAGGCAGCGCCTCTCTCGGCGTTCTTGGCGTCTTGGCGGCCCGATTCTGTTTGCCGGAGGAGCCCATGTTCTGCTCCTACTGCCGGTCCCCCAATCCCGATGACGGCGTCTACTGTACCGGGTGCGGACGGGACCTGAAGACCCAGCGCACCCCCACGCCGATGGGGGCGGGCGGCGGCGGGGCCAGCGTGAGCCTCGGGCAGCTCCCCACCGGTTCGCTCGTCGTCGAACGCCCCGCCATTCTATCCGCCGGCACGGTCATCCGGGACCGATACGAGATCGAGGCCCTCCTCGGTCAGGGCGGGATGGCCCTCGTCTATCGGGCGCGCGATCGCGAACTGGGACGCGCCGTCGCCCTCAAGATCGTCTCGCCCCACCTCCAATCCTCGCCCGAGGGGCTCGCCCGCTTCCAGCAGGAGGCCCGGGCGATCGCCTCCCTGAACCACCCGCACATCGTCGCGGTCCACGACGTCGGCCAGGGCCCCCACGGCCCGTTCATCGTGATGGAACTCGTGGAGGGCGGGACCCTCTCGCAGCGCATCGCCGAGAAGGGGAATCTCGATCCGGAGGAGGCGCTCCCGCTCGTCCGCGCGATCGGTCAGGCGCTGACGCACGCCCACCGGAAGGGGGTCATCCACCGAGACCTGAAGCCCTCGAACGTGCTCCTCACGCGGGAGGGGACGCCGAAGGTGGCCGATTTCGGCCTGGCGCGGGCGGTCTCGCCCACGGGGCTGACCACGGCCGGGCACGGGTTGGGGACGCCGTATTACATGGCCCCGGAGCAGGCGCAGGATGCCCGGGGGGTGGACTACCGGGCGGACATCTTTTCGTTCGGGGCCACGATCTACCACATGCTGACCGGCCGGCCGCCCGTGGCGCCGCGCGAGGCGGACCTGCCGGAGGCGTTCCGCGCGGCGGTGATGAAGGCCATGCAGCCCTCGCGGGAGCAGCGTCCCTTCACGGTGGACGAGTTCCTGCGTGAGGTGGAGGAAGACGTTGGAGTGCACCGTGGTGGCGGAGCGGAGGTGGTCGCCGCCATCCCGAGCGACCCTGCGAAGCGACCTAGCTCGACCACCCTAGCGCCGAGCGGCGGTCACTCCGCCACCGCAGCCCCGAGTAGCCCTTTGAAGCGGCTGGAGGCCGCAAGGCAGGGCGTATCGAGGGGCGGTGAGGCGGATGAGAACGGAGTGCGCCGCAGACTCGTCCGCCGTAGCCCAGAGGGCGAAGGCGGAAGCGGCGCGGATGCGGCCACCGCACCCCCCAAGACTCCTGTGAAGCGACCGAGGGTGTCCACGGTAGCCCCGAGTAGCTGCCCCTCCCCCACCGTAGCCCCGGGTGACGATGGGTCACTGGCCGGTCGCGTATCGATGGACGGGCCAGCGGACACGATCCCTGAGGGGACTTGCCCCCAGTGCGGGTTTGTGAATCGCCCGCAGGCCCGGTACTGCAAGGGATGCGGGTTCGGACTCCTCGAGAAATGCCCGAACTGTGAGACAGAGGACCGCATCGGCTCTCAGTTCTGTGAAGAGTGCGGCATTGACAAGCCGCTGTGCCGGGAGTTCCAAGAGTGCTTGGCTCGCGCGAAACGGCACCGCGAGGTCGGGGACCTCGGGCGGGCGGAGAGCGAGTATCTGAAGGCTCTGGAACGCCTCGGGCCAGTCCCTGGAGACGGTGTCGGTGACGCGATTGCAGTACCGTCGGAGTTGGTCGAGGAGGCGCGGCGGGGGCTGTCCGAGGTGGAACTGACCCAGCGTCGGATCGCGGCCGCGAGAGAGAGGGCGGAGCAGGCGGAACGCGAGGAACACTTTGAAGAGGCCGAGCAGGGGTACCGGGAGGTGCTCGCACTCAACCCAGCCGACGATGCGGCCCAGGAGTCGCGCAGATCGCTCCCGGAGAAGGCGCGGGCGAGGGATGCCCGACTCGCCCTCACCGAAGCGGCGCGTCAATTGGCCGCACGAGACCTCGATGCGGGGGAGGAAGGCATCAGGCGGGCGGAGATGTTACGTGCGGATGTAAAGGAGATCCGGCGGTTGCGAAACAAGGCACATGCCCTCCGCACGAGGGCGGAGGAAGCCTACGCGGCTGGCGTGGCCGCTGAATCCCGCCTCTCTCAGTGGGGGAGGGGGGCCAGTGGTCAGAAGGAAGGGCCGGGAGGAGTCGCCTGCCTGCAGGAAGCCCGCGCGTCGTTGGAGGAGGCCCTCGAGGCATGGCCGGGTCATCTCGGGGCGCGAAAGGCGCTCCAGGAGGTGGAGCAGCGCATTCAGGAGGCCGCCCGGTTGGAACTCGCCGCGAAGGCGGCAGACGAACAGGGAGAGTTCGCGAAGGCAGCCTCCCTCTGGCAAGAGATGCTCACGAAGGTCCCCGGGGACGCGAAGGCAGAGAAAGGTCGCCGCCGTGCTTCAGATGCCGTCGCGTCCATCGCCGCGCTGATGAAGACGGCTGCGGAACAGTGGGACCGGAAAGAGTGGCGGGCAGTCGTCGAGACCTGCGCGAGGATCGAGGCCGTGAGGAAAGGACATGCGGAGGCAGGATCGCTCGTTGCGCGAGCGAAGGCCAACATAGCGAAGGGGAAGTCCGAAGCGGCCAAGGCTGAAGACATGCTGCGCCAGCAATCCTTCGAGGCGGCCCGAGCCGCCGCGGAGGCGGTCTTGGGGGACGACCCCGGTAACGAACAGGCGCGGAAGGTGAAGACCGAGTCGAAGGCAGCGATCGAGGCGCTGGAGGAGTACCGGCAGAAGGGCGAGGCGGCTCTGCGCGAAAGCCGCTACACAGAGGCGATTGAGGCCTTCAGGGAGGCGATCGAGATTCGGATCGTCCCAGCGCTCGTAGATCGGCTAGAGGAGGCTCGTCGCGGGGCGCTGGAGGAGTACCGGCAAAGAGGCGAGGCGGCTCTGCGCGAAAGCCGCTACACAGAGGCGATTGAGGCCTTCAGGAAGGCGATCGAGATTCGAAGCGACCCATCGCTCGTGGGTCGGCTGGAGGAGGCCCAACGCGGGGAGCTGGAGCAGGAAGGCGAAGCGGCTCTGCGCGAGAGCCGGTACACAGAGGCGATTGAGGCCTTCGGAAACGCGATCGAGATTCGAAGCGACCCAGCGCTCGTAGATCGGCTGGAGGAGGCTCGTCGCGGGGCGCTGGAAGAGTACCGGCAGAAAGGCGAGGCGGCTCTGCGCGAGAACCGTTACGCAGAGGCGATTGAGGCCTTCGGGAGCGCGATCGAGATTCGGAGCGATCCGGCGTTCGTGGCTCGGTTAGAGGAGGCCCGTCGGGGTGCGTCGGAGGAGTGTCGGCAGAAAGGCGAGGCGGCTCTGCGCGAGAGCCGCTACACAGAGGCGATCGAGGCCTTCAGGAACGCGATCGAATTTCGGAGCGACCCTGCGCTCGCAGATCGGCTAGAGGAGGCCCAGCACGGCCATGCACGAGAAGTGACGAGGTCTCGCATGTTCGGTTGCGTGATTGCCGTGGTGATAATGGTGATTGTGGTGGTGTTGGCGTCTCTCTTTTTCGGAAATCGTCGTTGAGGATTTGACCGTCGGCCCCGAGGAATGATCCCATGGAAGACGATCCCCTCAAGCGGCTCGATGACGACCTGAACGAGCGCCTCGACAAGATCGGTAGTAACCTCGACGAGCAACTCCAGCGACTTGGCGGGATCATCTCCGAGACCACGAAGGGCGTTCCCGCGGCGCCGGGCGAGAGGCCGGCCCCGACCGGCGGCCCCGGCGCGCGGTCGCCGCGCGGAAGTCCCGCCCGACAGGCGCCCGGATCGCCCCGGCCGGGCGCGGCCCCGAGCGGCTCCGCGCCCCACCTTCGCGACCCCGGCGCCGCCGTCAGGGCGCTCGTTCTCACCGAGGCCGATGTGCGCCAGCAATGGGAGGTGATCCGCAACAGCACCCATGTGAGCGGAAACCCGCTCTACGCCGCACGCGCGAATGACCTGAACCTGTGCTACGACGAGGGCGACCCGGGGTTCAACGCCTACGCTACCGACCACCCCACCCGTCTCAGTTCGGGACGGACGGTCGAACCCCCCGCCATCGTCTTTCTCGGAGGATTCGCGGCCGCCGCACAGGTGGCGGCCTTCGGTTTCGCCGCGGACCAGTTGACCCCCGATGATTCGCGGGTCCGCGTGATTGAAGCCTTCCGGGCGGTTCGCCAGGTCCTCGGCGAGAACGGCGGCGCGGCGCCGTTCGAGGCCGCGTCCGACGCGATCGCGGAGATCGTCCCGGCGAAACTGCTGGACGATGACCGCCTCCACGAACCCGCGAAGACCTGCTGGGCCTCTATCTGCCTTGGTATACTGGCGCACGAGGCAGGCCACATCTGCTATGGACACACGCTCCGGGAGGAGCGGTACCAGCCGAACGACGTCACGCGGAACCAGGAGCGGGACGCCGATTCGTTCGCCTCGTCGGTCATTGCCGGCCTGCCCCACCGTCGGGACTACATGATCGGCCGCATCGTGGGCGGACTCCTCATGGCGTGGTGCGACCGGCACGGGAAGGACGACCGCTCACGGACGCACCCCTTCTCTTGCGAGCGCCTGATCGATGCTTGCAAGGAGAACGCTCAGGCGTTGAAAGATCTGGGACTTACGGTCGAAGATGTCAAGGCGCTCCTGCCCCCCGATCACGACTCGCATGGATGAAAGCGACCATGTTCTGCCCCCAATGCGGTACGCCGAATCCCGATGACGCCGCTTTCTGCACCCGATGCAGCCGCGACCTGGCCCCCCTCCGCGCCCTGACACCGACGCCGCCCCCGGGGCGCCTCTCCATCGGCGGCCTGCCGACGGGGTCGCTCGCCACGGCCGCGGCCGTCGAGACGCTCGCCGCCGGAACGGTAGTCGACGACCGATACGAGATCGGGGCCCTCCTCGGACGCGGCGGGATGGCGGCCGTCTACCGGTCGCGCGATCGCAAACTGGAGCGTGAGGTCGCCCTCAAGGTCATCTCCGCCCGGCTCGAATCGACCTCTGAGGGCGTCGCCCGTTTCCTCCAGGAGGGGCGCGCCATCGCGACGCTCAACCACGCCAACATCGTCTCCGTCTACGACGTCGGCGAGTGCCCCCAGGGCCACTACATCTCCATGGAACTGGTCCCGGACGGGACGCTCTCGCAGCGTCTCGCCGATCGCGGGCCGATCCCGCCCGCCGAGGCCCTGCCGCTGGTGAAGGCCATCGCCCAGGCCCTCTCGCACGCCCACCGGAAGGGCGTCATCCATCGCGACCTCAAGCCATCGAACGTCCTTCTGACGCGGGAGGGGCTCCCCAAGGTGGCCGATTTCGGCCTCGCCCGGATGGCGGGGTCCGATCTTTCGAGCACCGGCTACGCCGTCGGCACGCTCTACTACATGGCCCCGGAGCAGCGTCAGGACGCGAAGGGGGTGGATCATCGCGCCGATCTCTTCTCGCTGGGCGCGACGGTCTATCACATCCTCACCGGCGACGTCCCCGTGGCGCCGCGCGAGACCAAACTCCCGGACCGCTGGCGCTCGGCCGTCTGGAGGGCGATGGAGCCGAACCGGGAGGACCGGCCCTTCACGGTGGACGAATTCCTCGCCGAGGTCGAAACGGCCATGACGGCCCCGAGTGGTGGCCGTCCCGGCGCCACAGCCCCGAGTAGCGGCACGCCGTTGGCGGGCCGCGCATCGAGGGGCGGCCCCCCGGAAGGGACCTGTCCCCAGTGCGACTTCACCAATCCCGAGGATGTCCGCTACTGCAAGAACTGCGGGACCGGCCTCTTCGAGAAGTGTCCCAAGTGCGGTCGGGAGGACCGCGTGGGGACGCGGCACTGCGGAGGGTGCGGCCTGGCGATCGCCGTCCACCGCGAGGTGCAGGATGCCCTCGCGAAGGCGAAGGCGCATCGGGAGTCCGGCGCCCTCGGTCGGGCGGAGAAAGAGTACCACCGGGCGCTGGAGGCGGAGGGATCGAACGAGGAGGCGCGCCGGGGCCTCGCCGAGGCGACCGAGCTCCAGCAGCGGATCGCCCGCGCGATGGGGGAGGCCTCCGCCTTGGAGGTCCGGGAAGAGTACGAGACCGCGGAGGCTCGTTATCAGGAGGTCCTCAAGTGGAACCCGCGCGAGGAGGCCGCGCAGCAGGCCCTCCTCGCCCTGCCTGAAAAGGGGCGGGCCCGGGACGCGCGGCGCTTGGAGTGTGCCGCGGAAGCGGCGCACGGGCGAGGCGACTACGAGAAGGCGATCGAGCAGGCCCGCCGCGCGATCGAGCTCGATCCGGAGCTCGCGGCGGCGCGCGAGATCGCGGCGAAATCCGAGGCGGCCCTCGCCGAGGCGCGTCGACTCGCCGAAGAGGCCGCGGAGTCGGAACGTGCCGCGGAGGCGGCGCGAAGGGAGAAGGCGCGCGCCGCGGAAGCGGCCCTCCGCGAGTTGGAGTGCGCCGCGGAAGCGGCGCACGGGCAGGGCGACTTCGCGAAGGCGAAAGCCTCGTGGGAAGAAGCGCTCACGAAGGCGCCCGGGGACGCGAAGGCGAAGGAAGGCCTCCGCCGCGCGGAGGAGTCGCTCGCCTCGCTGGAGGCGCTCATGAAGAAGGCCGCGGAGCAGTTGCGTCGAAAGGAGTGGCGAGGCGTCATAGCGACCTGCGTCAAGATCGAAGGGCTCCGGAAGGGACACCCGGAGGCGTCGGCGATCCGGCACATGGCGGAGGCCGAGATCGCGAAGGCGGAGCCGGAAGCGGCCAACGCGGAGGGAATACTGCGAGGGAAGTCCTTCGAGTCGGCCCGGGCCGTTGCGCAGGCAGTCTTGGCTGCCGATCCCGAAAACGAACGGGCGAAAAAGGTGAAGGCCGACGCCGAGGCGGCGTTGAGGGCAGTCGAGGAGTTCTGGCGGAGGGGTGAGGCAGCCCTGCGAGAGCGCCGCTACGCCGACGCGATTGCTTCATTCAGGAAGGCAATCGAAATCGAACCCAACCCGAAGCTCGCGGTCCGCGTCACGCAAGTGGAGGCCGAAGTCGCGAAGGCGGAGTCTAAAGCGGCTGAGGCGGATGGGATGCTGCGTCAGAAGCTCTTCGAGGCGGCCCGGGAGGCTGCGCAGAAGGTCCTTGCGGTTGATCCTTGGAACGAGCGGGCGAAGAAGGTGAAGGCGAAAGCGGAATCGGCGCTCAGGGCTATCGAGGAGCACTGGCGGAAGGGCGAGGCGGCCTTGCAAGGACGCCTCTACGTGAAGGCGATCGTGTCGTTCGGGAAGGCGATCGAGATCCAACCCAACCCCAAGCTCGCGGCCCGGCTCGAAGAGGTGCGTCGTCTGGAAAAGCGTCGCCGTCGGACCAGAGTGCTCGCGGGTGTGGCGGTGATCGCCATCTCCGGTATCGCGTGGGTGGGATACGTCGTCTACGAGAATCTTGCGGGACTGGTCCAAGCCAGGCAGGAGGTCGCCGAAGTGCGATTCGGCGACGCGCTCGGGACGCTTGACCGCGTCGGCACGCTCGGGATCGATTCTCAGGAGAAGGCGTCGCTGGAGAACCGGGCCCACTACGGGGTCGCGATCGATAATGCCCGAAGTCTGGCTGGCGGCGGCGAGTGGGAGAAGGCCATCTCCGCGCTCCGCGAGAGCCGGTCGCGCTGGGGCGAAGACCCTTCCGCTGCCAACCTCAACGGCGCCGAAACTGCTGAGGAAACCTCCATCAAGGCCAAAGTGTTGGAGGACGTGGAATCGCACCGCACATCGGGCGATTTCAAAGGGGGGACGGCCCTTCTCACCCGCCTCGGGGAGTCATTCCCCGCAAACTCGGAAGTCGCCCAGGCGGCCAAGAGATTTCGCTGGCACGCATTCCAAACGCTTTTCGCGCAGGCCCAGGCGAAGATCAAGGAGGGCCCTAGTGCTGCGCCGTCGCAAGCTTGGGATGAAGCGATCAGGTTGTACGGCGAATTGACGCCATATGCAGACGATCTCGTCCAGGTCGAGGGTTGGAAGAACGAGGCCAGGGCCGGGAAGTTGGTCGCCGAGGGGTATGCGGCCCTCAGGAGGAGCGACCCAGATGGGGCCGAGCGAATGGTCTCGGAGGCGGAGGGACTCGTCCCCGGGTACGGCGAGGCCAAGCCGCTTCGCGAAACTGTGGCGAAGCACCGCCAAGAACAGCGCCAAGTGGCGGAGGCGGCGAGAGAACGGCGCTATCAGGAGGGTATCGCCGAGGCCGAACGGCAGATTCGAGCGAAGGAATGGGACAAGGCGATGATCGCCGTGCGTGCCGCTCTGGCCGAGAGGTCTGCGGACTCAAAAGCCCTGAGACTGAAGGACGAGATTGAGCAGGCGGTGAAGCGATATGAGGATGCGATGGGGAAGGGCACCACGCTGAAGGGGTTATGCGACCTGGAGGCGGGGCTGGAGAGCGTCTCGAAGGCAATTGCACGCCTGAGAAGGGAGCAGGATGGCGAGGCTGCCATCAAGGGACAACTCGAGTTGGCTCGCCAATGCAAGAAATGGGTCTCGGATGGAATCGTCGCTGTCGATGAGGCCCTTTCGGAAAAGCCGCGTGACAAGGCAGCCACAGAATTGACGAAGGTGCTCGATGTTGAACGTCGCTACTACGATGCTATCGAACTCGCACTCGTTGCCATGGTGGACAAGGAATGGAGCAAGGCACTCGATGCGACCGCGAAAGCGTTGGAGGTGAAGGCGGGGGATGCGACCGCGACAGCGTTGAAAGACCTCACGGGGCGCGAGGTCGGGTACGCCCGGGCGATGGAGCGAGCGAGGGGGGGTGTGACTTCGAAGGATTGGCCGGGGGCCGTGGCTGCGGTGATGGAGGCGCTTGGGGTGAAACCGAACGACGCAACAGCGAGATCGTTCCTGGCGGAAGTGGAAGATAAGATGTGGAGCGGAGGTGTTGCGACTGTATGGCTGGACGTCCCGAATGACGTGAAGATGCGGTTGGTGTTGATCTCGGCAGGGGAGTTCATGATGGGCTCGAGAGAGTTCGTCCAAAGTAGCCCGGTGCGTAAGGTGACCCTGACGAAGGACTACTGGATTGCTGAGACCGAGGTGACGCAGAGGCAGTGGAGGGCGGTGATGGGGGCGAATCCCTTGAACTTCAGGGGAGACGACCTGCCAGTGGAGGCAATATCGTGGGAGGACTGCAAGACGTTTCTAGGAAAGCTGAACGGGAAGGTGAAGGACCAGATCGCGGGGAAGTCGTTCGGGTTGCCGACTGAAGCGGAGTGGGAATTTGCTTGTCGGGCGGGAAGTGTGGGTATGTGGAGTTTCGGGAACTTTGAGGGGGATCTGGAGGAGTATGCTTGGGTCAAGGGCAACTCAGAGGGCAAGACGCACCCTGTGGGAGGGAAGAAGCCGAACGGGTGGGCGCTGTATGACATGCACGGGAATGTGTGGGAGTGGTGCGAGGATTGGTACGGGGAGTATGGGGCGGTCGCCATCACGGACCCGGAAGGAGCAAGAACCGGGGACGACCGCGTCATGCGCGGCGGTTCCTGGAATGACGATCCCGACTCGACCGACTCCGCGGCCCGCCACAAGGCTAGACCTTCTGATCGCTTTGCAAACGTGGGCCTTCGGGCCGTGTTGCGCTAGACAATCTGTCGAGTCCTTTGGCTCATTGTGCTCGAAGGGGTGGCGTGGCCGAGGTGAGAACCCGCTAGCCGAACAGTGGGCGCCGCCGGACCAGCCGGCACATGAGAGTGCCTTTACCTGTTCCTCAGGGTTACGATGGCATCAGCCGCCTTCTTCGCCTTCTCGAAGCTCCCGCAGGGCATGTTATTCGCCCTCCCTGCGACTTCCCACGATATCTCCCAGTTTTCTTGCCCGAATGCTCGCATCGCTCGCCTAGCGTGTGCGGACAAGTTTGAGGAATCTTCGTCACCATGGCGATAGTGCGTGACGTGCAGGTTTTGCAGTTGCGAGAATTCCCAGACAACGCTACGTCCGTCTTCTGTGTTTAGCCCGAAGGCGCTGTCCGTAACTAGGACGCTTGCGAGCCTTGCATCATGGAATTCTGCGTTCCACTGGCGCCTGTGGTCCAGAAGGAGATCGGTAAGGTACTCTCGTGCCCGTTTTCGGGGAATGGGCTGAGGTCGATAGTCCTCGGTCGTGTGTGGAATTGCCTCCAACTGGTCACTCCATTCCTCAAGAGACGGGCTTGTCGACTTCGGGGGACTGCTGTGCGGATCTTGCTCGACGGGGTTGCGCACCGGGACCCCGGGCCCGGGCTGTGGCCAATTGTCATACTTGGGATCGATCCCGAAATTGCAGCCAACAAGCAGGGCTGAGAGACACAACACTGGTGCAGAACGTGCGATGTGGACGGGCCAGTACCGCTGGAAGCGAGGTGCAGGCTGGTTTCGTGCCCGCTCACGATGAGGTGGTCGGATTCCTGCTGCTGTCTCGCCTCCACTGCATCCGGGCCTAGGAGGGTCTTGTGCGTCATCTTTGTAATCGCATCTGTCGGAAACAACCAGCGATCCGATGATTGTCTGCTCGACGACGGAAAGGGTAGACTTCTCCATGGAAGTTCACCTCCTGAATGGGAGTCCACAAGGCTCCTATCGAATTGCGTACTCCACGCGCCCTACTCTGTCAATCAAAAAGACTCTCGGTTGCGTTGGTTTGGTGACTTGGACGACATCATGAGCGTCCGGGCAAGTGTACACAGTAGGAGACGGCCTTGGACAAAGAGGAACAGTGGAACAGTGCGCGGCCGAAACGGCCGGATGGGCTCAGACACGCTGCATTCTCACGCTGACAGGACGTGCTATGTTCTGCTCCTACTGCCGATCCCCCAATCCCGATGACGGCGTCTACTGCACCGGGTGCGGGCGGGACCCGAAGACCCATCGCAAGCCGATACCGCGCCGTCGAACGAGGGCCGCTCCATGAACATGATCGAGTGCCCCACGTGCAAGCGTTCGCTCCCCCCGGACTCGCGCTTTTGCGACGCCTGCGGCGGGCATCTGAAACCGCTTGAGCCCGCGGCCCCACCGGACCCGCCGGCCGACGCAGCGGCCCCTCTCCCAACGCCGCCCCTCCTGGCCGGCTCAACGCCTCCTCCCCCGCTCTCCTCCAATGCGGGGCCCGGTCGATCCACGCGCTACGAGGACCGGAAGGAGGAGGTCTTGGTCGAAGTGGAGATGAACAAGCCGTATGTCCAGTCCCAAAGCAGCGTCCTCCGCTTCCGGGCCACGCATATTTCGGGACAACGGCACCTCAACGTGACTCTCGAGCTGAAGATCCATTTCGTGAAGCTTGAGAATGAGGAGCGGCGCGTCACATTCAAACTGCACCCCGGCGACCGGCAGCAAGTATTCACCTTCTCATTCAAGCCGGAGAACGCGGGCGAGCACAACGTCGATCTGCTGCGTATGACCGTCGAGGACCTGGAGAACCTCAGTGATGTCATGATCTACTCCATGCCCCACCATGGACTCCTCCTCAACGTGAACAAGCCTGAGACGCCGCCGACGGCGGTCGGGGTCACCATCCACGGAAATGTCGTAGCCGAATACGGCGCGGAGGTGAAGCTCGATGTGGACCGTGCCGCCGGAAAGGACCCAAGGCGATCCGGTCCGTCGGTGTACTGGGAAGCCATCAAGCTGTTGCTCGACACGGAGGAATCGAGCCGGGAACGCGAACGACGCAAGTCGGGGAGCCGGACACCGGCCGCGCCGCGGATCGTAGAGGCCGCGCGTCGCGAGAAGATGGACCGGCTGCGCCTCTCGTGGAGTGACGGCGTCCGGGAGCACCGTGTCTTCTGCCTGGCCCGGTCGGAGGCCATCCTCGGGCGGGAGGACGGCTCGTCGGATAAGGGCACACGCACCGATTTCGTCGTGCGGGCACTCCCCTGCCGCGGACCGCAGGTCGATCCGGACAACTGGGCGCGGACGTCGTCGATCAGCGCGGTGCATGCGCTCCTGCGGGTGGATCCAGCAGGGCACGTGTCCGTCACCGACCTCGGCAGTCGCCAGGGAACCTGGCTCGGGGACCATCGGCTGGTCGGCGGCACCACAGCTCCGCTCGGCACAGACTTGGCCACGATGGCCCTCTCGGAGCACGTTTTGGAACTGGACGTGCGCGTATTCCGTGGAAGCGAGGCGCCGACGGCCCTGGAACTGGATCCCTCCGTGGCGCGGGGAACAGGATCGGGCGGCGGGCCCAACCCGGCCGTCGGACTCGAACATGCGGGCGCGGTGGACGCCGTCCGGCTTCGCCGACTCAGGAACGCCCCCGAGCACACGTATGCGATGGTCTTGCGGCAGGCCACGATCGGGTCGAATCCCGACAACCCGATCTGGGTGCCCTTGCCCGGAGTCGCGCCGGTCCATGCCCGACTGGCCTATTATCGCGGAGAGTTCTTCGTCGCCGACTGCGAGTGGGACGAGTCCGAGACGCTGGCCGACGGTCGATCCCTCGGACCCGGCGAGTACTTCCCGCTCGCCCCGGGGAGCCGGATCACGATGGGTTCGACGGTCGTGAACGTGGACGCCGTGCGTCCTGCGGACTTCAAGTCGATCTAGATTTGGAGTGATCCCATGTTCTGCTCCTATTGCCGATCTCCGAATCCCGATGACGGCGTCTACTGCACCGGGTGCGGGCGGGACCTGAAGACCCAGCGCACCCCGACGCCCCTCCCCCCGGCGGGCGGCGCCGCGCCTCCCACGCCCGACTTCTCCGCCACCACGCCGCCCCCGATGGTCGGATCGTCCCGGATCGGGATGCAGACCGTTCCCTACCGCGCCCCCGTGGCGTCCTCCACACTTGCGGAGGGGACCGTCGTGGCCGAACGGTTCCGGATCGAGGCGAAACTCGGCGAGGGCGGAATGGGGGCCGTCTATCGGGCGAAGGACACTCGCCTCAACAGGGTCGTGGCGATCAAGTTCGTACTGGGGATCTCGCTGGACGCCCTCGCGCGGTTCCAGGCGGAGGCGCAGACGATCGCGAAGCTGGAGCACAAGAACATCGTGGCGGTCTACGACTGGCTTCCGACGACCGACTCCGGCCCGTGCCTCGTGATGCAGTACGTGGAGGGCGAAAGCCTCTACGATCGGCTGCATCGGGAGCGGAAACTGGACCTCAAGGGCGCCATGGAGGTCCTCCTGCCCGTGTGCGAGGGGCTGATCTACGCGCACAAGAAAGGGGTGATCCATCGCGACGTGAAGCCGGGCAACGTGCTGATCTCGAAGACGGGGGAGATCAAGATCTCGGACTTCGGACTGGCGCGAGGGATGGGCGTGGCGACGGCGGAGCGGATCGGCTCGTCGGGGTACATGTCGCCGGAGCAGGAAGAGGGCGGAGTCGTGGAATACCGGAGCGATATCTACGCCCTCGGAGCGATGCTCTATCATCTGCTCGCCGGGGAGCGCCCGACGAGGATGCGGCTCGAAAAGGTGCCGGAATCGATCCGGGACGTGATCGACCGGGCGACGGCGGGGATGGAGGAACGGCACGAGAGCGTCAGGGAGTTCCGGGAGGCGTTGGAGTGCGCCGCGGGAGCGGCGCACGGCGCGGCGAAGGGAGAGCCCGCGGCGGCGCGCCCCGCGGCGTCGCCCGAGGCGCCGTGCTCGGGATGCGGGAAAGAAAATCCCCCGCAGGCGCGATTCTGCGAGAAGTGCGGGGCCGGACTCTTCGAGCCCTGTCCCAAGTGCAAGCGCGAGATCCGGACGGGGACGAAACATTGCATGGGGTGCGGGCTGAACGTCTCCGTCTGGCGCGAGGTGCAGGAGTGTCTCGCTCGGGCGAAGCAGTGTCGGGAAGCGGGAGAATTCGGCCGGGCCGAGGCGGAATACCAGCGGGCGATCGCACTCGACCCGGAGAGCGAAGAGGCGCAGCGCGGACGCAAGGAGGTCGCGGATCTGCAGGCGCGACGGGCGCGTGCGCGATCGCAGGCGGCGTCGCTCGAGAAGGAGGAACGGTACGAGGAGGCGGAGAAGACGTACCGGGAGGTCTTGGCGCTGAACCCCAAGGACGAGGAGGCGCTGCGGGCGATGAAGGTCTTGCCGGAGAAACGGCAGGCCAGGGACGTCCGCCGCCGGAAGGAGGAGGCCGCGCGTCTCGAGAGCGCCGCGGAAGCGGCCTTCCGCGAGTTGGAGCGCGCCGCGGGCTCGTCCGCCGCAGCCCGGAGGGCGAAGGCGGAAGCGGCGCACGGCGACGGCGACTACGCGAAGGTGATCGACTTGGCCCGTCGCGCCCTCGCACTCGACCCGGACCTGAAGGCGGCGCGCGAGATCGCCGCGAAGGCGGAGGCGGCCAGGCAAGCAGAGCTCGCCGGGCAGGCGGCCCTCCGCGAGTTGGAGTGCGCCGCGGAAGCGGCGCACGGGCAGGGCGATTTCGAGAAGGCGAAGACCCTTTGGGGGCAGATCCTCTCGAAGGCCCCGGGCGACGCGAAGGCAAAGGAAGGCCTGCGTCGCGCGGAGGAGGCGAAGGCCGCGCTGGACGCGCTGATGAAGGAGGCCGCGGAGCAGTCGCAACGCAAAGAGTGGCGCACGGTCATCGAGACGTGCGGCAGGATCGAGACGCTGCGGAAGGGACGCCCGGAGGCGTCGGCGATCCGGCAGGTGGCGGAGGCCGAAATCGCGAAGGCGGAGAAGTTGGCGTGCGCCGCGGGAGCGGCGCACGGGGCGAGGCGATACGAGGAGGCGATCGCCCAGACGAAGGAGACATTGGAGATCGATCCCGCGCATCCGGGGGCGGGCCGGATCAGGTCCGAAGCTGAGACGGCCCTCAAGATGTTGGAGGAGCAGCGCAAGATCGGCGAGGCGCGTCTCGGAGAGCGGCGTTACGCAGAGGCGATCGAGGCGTTCGGAAGAGCGCTCGCCCTGCGGCCCGATCCCGCGCTCTCGGCGAGACTGGAGGAGGCTCGACGCGGACGGTCGCGATCGAGGCGGAAGAAGGCCCTCGCCGTCACGGCCGTGCTGGCGCTCCTGGCCGCGGCATGGACGGGGCAGGCGGCGTTCGCGAACCGGTCGGGGATGCAGGCGGCGCGGCAACACATTGTCGGGCGCGAATTCCAGAAGGCGCTGGACGCCCTGGAGGGAGTGGGCTCGTTCGCCGTCAATCTCGATGAGAAATCGGGGCTGGACAAGCAGGCCCGCATAGGCCTCCTCCTCGGGACGGCGCGGGAGCAAGGCGCACGGGGGAAGTGGCTGGAGGCGTTCTCGACGCTGAAGGAAGCGCGGCGACTCTTCGGACCGGGGCCGGAGTTGGCGCCGTTCTTTCCGGAGGCGACGGAAGTGGAGAAGGCGCTGAAGGAGGCCGCTTTCGCGGAGGTCGAGGCGTTCCGGAAGAAACCGGACTTCGCTTCGGGCGCGGCGTTCCTGGCGACGCTGAAGGACGTCCTCAAGGACGATGCCGATCTGTTTCATGCGAGCACGGCCTTCCGGAAAGATGCCTTCGAGACGCTCTCCGCGGCGGCGCAGGAGAAGACCCGTGAGGGACCTGAGACGGTCCTGCCGGAGGTGTGGGATGAAGCCATCCGCGACTACAAGCAGGCGGCACTCTACACCGATGCTTCGGCGCAGTTGGACCGGATCGCCGAGGCGCAGGCCGGCAAGGCGCTCTCAGAGGGTTACGTCGCCCTGAAGGGAAGCGATCCGGACAAGGCGGAGCGAAAAGTGGCGGAGGCGGAGGTGATCGATCCGGGTATCGCGGCCGCGAAGACGCTTCGAGAGGCGGTGGCGGAATGCAGGAAGGAACTGGCGGCGGCAAGGGAACATCGCTATCAGGCGGCCATCGACGAGACACAACAACTGATTCAGGCAAAGGAGTGGGACAAGGCGCTGGCCGCCGTGAAGAGGGCGATCGAGGAGAAGCCGGATGAAAAGGCCCTGGGCCTGAGGCGCGAGATTGAGGCAGAGGTGGAGCGGGAGCGCTCTTATCACACCGCGGTGACGGATGCCGAACGGCAGATCAACGAGAAGGACCTGGACAACGCGATGATCTCCGTCAACACCGCGCTCAAGGCGAAAACGGACGACGAGAAGGCGCTGGGATTGAAACGCGAGATCGAGCAGGCGAAAGCGAAGTACGCGGAAGCCGTCAAGCGCGCGGAGGAATGCATCAAGGCGAAGGACTGGCCGGGTGGTGCCACGGCCGTCTCCGATGCGCTGGCGATTTGGCCCCGGAAAGGGGAGGCAGACGGGCTGCTGAGGTACATCGAGGATGCGAAAAGGGTACCGGCGTTGGTGGACGCGCTCGAGAACTCCAAGCGCATCCCGGAGAAAGTCGCAGCGGCCGTAGCACTGGGCAACATCGGTTCCCATGCCCGCGACGCCGTGCCCGCCTTGGCGAGAGTGTTGAGGATACGCGACAACTACGTCGACAATTCCGTGTACGTCTTGCTCCGGAATGACAACGACCTTCCACTGACGATCGTGCGGACTCTGGGAGAGATCGGCAAGGAGGCCTCAAGTGCAGCCTCCGCAGTCGAGTGGTTCAGGTGGAATATGGAGTCTTGGGCCGAACATGACGCGATGGCCGGAGACAAGTGCCGCGAGGCCATGAAGGCGGCGGAATCTACTTTGAAGGGAATGGGTCCAGCCGAAGAGTCGGCCCTGATTGCGGATCTCAAAGACAAGGATTGGGGCATGCGCTGGGGTGCCGCACGGGTTCTCGGGTTGCAGACGGAGAGTTCGAAAACAGTCGTGGCGGCGCTGGTGGACGCGATCGAGGACGACAAGGACATCCGGGTCAGGATCGCGGCGGCTGAATCGCTGGGCAACATCGGTCCCCCAGCCCGCGACGCCGTGCCCGCCTTGGCGAAAGCGTTGAGGATACGCGACAACTACGTCGACAATTCCGTCTACGTCTTGCTGCGGAATGACAACGACCTTCCACTGACGATCGTGCGGACTCTGGGAGAGATCGGCAAGGAGGCCTCAAGTGCAGCCTCCGCAGTCGAGTGGTTCAGGTGGAATATGGAGTCTTGGGCCGA
>JACPTZ010000183.1 GCA_016192525.1 Planctomycetota bacterium | reverse complement strand
CCGCCCCTCGTTACGCGGCCTGCGGGCCGCTACTCGGGCCGCCTGCGGCCGGGCCACCCGCGGCGATGCCCGAGGGTGGCCCGGCCCCGAAGGGCCCGGTCGATCGCCGCAGGCGATCGACAGGAAGCCACTTCCGAATCTCATTGACGAGTAGATCCAGGCCCAGCAAGAGCCGGACACCCGGGAGGCCACGTGATCGGGAGTCCCACCCATCGCCCTTGGTAGTACCATCGGGCTGAGCTCCACGGCCAGTCGCACGGGTCCTTCACGAACCCTGCGCGGACCGGGTTGTTGTGCATGTAGTCCAGTTTCTGAAGGGTCTTGCGCGGGCTGAAGGTGTTGAATGCGTAGTACCGGGCCTGCCAGACGGGGTCATCGCCCGGGATGGTGTTCCAGTACTTCGGAAAGAGCCGCCGGTAGAGCGACGCGATCTGTCTTGAGGTGAGTTCCTTCCACTTGTCCATGAACGCGTGAAGCGTGTCCTGCTCCGGGAACCAGACGAGGGCGTGCACATGATTCGGCATGATGCAGAAGCCGATGCAGCAGCCGGAGTGGCGCGCCACCTGGGACCCGAGGGTGCCGACCACGATTCGCTTGGCGTGATCCGGGTTCAGCAGCTTTCGTCGTCCGTAGCACGAGAACGTGATGAACTGGGAGTGGCCTTGGCGGTCATAGACTCTACGTTCGGCCACGTCTCCCTCCGTTCCAGAGCGTCGGGTGTGGCTTCCGACGGCCTTCCGCCTTCGCGCCCCGCGCTACGGCGGACAGGTGCGGCCGCCCCTCACCGCCTGCTGCGGGGCCATCCGAAGCGCGGCTTGCGGGTGGCCCGGTCCGAAGGGCCGGGTCGATCGCCGCAGGCGATCGACAGGAAGCCACTTCCGGCGCCCATCCTGCACGGCCCGCGATCGACCTGTTCTTGTGTCTGTCCCGCGCCACCGGAGTTCGCTCTGTTCCTGCGTCCCGGATGGGGCTTCCGACGGCCTTCGGCCGCACGGCCCTCCGGGCCGTGCCACCCAAAGTCATTCCACTATCGGAGCGAGGAAGCGCACCCTCACCAGCGGCAGCATTGCTCGACCGGATTCCGGGATCCTGTCATAGTGCTGCTGCCACAGATCGATCAGTCGCTCCAAGTCCATGGTTTCGATATGCTTGGTGGAGTTTCGGGTTTCGCGTTGCACTTCAGAGGTAAATCCTCCTGACGACACTACGAGACCAGTGTCGCCATCCTTGCGCAGCAGTCCCTCCAACTCGCGCACGTCCTTCACCGTCACCTTCTGCTCCCGATGTTTCACGGAGAGTTGTCCCCAATGCGTCTCCATAGGCTACGATGTCGATGCCGCCGTCGCGCCCTGGTGGTGCTATGAAGCGAACCTCATACCCCATGCCCGAGAGAAGCGCCGCGGCGAGTTTCTGAAAGTCGTACCAGGAGAGATCGTTGATGTGCTGCTCGATCTCGGTGCGCCCCTGTTCAACGGCTTGGTCATAGGCGGATGGCCTCTCCATCAACTCTGGGCGGGGCTCGTCTTCATCGTCCGGCCTAGGTTGAGGTCTCTCCTGAGTCCGTTTGAACGTCTTGTAACTCTCACGAATCGCTCGCATAAACTCTGCGGGCTTCATTTCGAGCGCCTTCTCGCCCTGTTCGGTAAGGTGCCAGCGCCCTCCGTGCTTCTGGATGAACCCCGCCTTAACACAGTCGATGGAGTAGAAGTGCGAATGCGATTGCCAGCGAATAAGGCCTGACTTTTCATGTCGCTCGCGCTCGTAGTCCGACGGCCTAAGCGCGGCGTCAACATCCGGAAAAATTCGCGCGCCCTGGCCTGACCGCCCCTCTTCCGGAGGGCCGCCAGAAGTGCAAGCATGATTTCTCCCATGCGCCCCTGAGTGATCCGTTGGACGGGCATCGGAGTAGTTCTTGTCATGAGGTCATCCCCAGTTTGGCCAATGCCGTCTTCTTCAGTTGTCCCAGCGCCTCATCCAGCTTCGTGGCGTCCTTCCCTCCCGCCTGGGCCTGGTCCTTCCGTCCGCCGCCGCCGCCGCCGCAGGTCTTTGCGGCCTCGCGGACGAGCGCGCCCGCGTCGAGCCCCTTCTCGACCAGCGTCTTCGCGACGCAGACGAGCAGGTTCACCTTCCCCTCCACCGCCGAGCCGAGCGCGCAGACGTACGGCTCCTTCATCTTCTTGATCGGGTCGGAGCAGGCGAGCAGGTCCTCCATCGACATCCCGTCGAGGCGCGCCACCACCACCTTCACCCCGTTCACCGTCTCCGCCTTGTCCGCGAGCGACTTCGCCGAGGCACGGGCCTCCTCCGCCTTCTTCTTCGCGATCTCGGCCCGCAGCGACTTGATCTCCTCCAGCAGCTCGCCCACCCGGTCCGGCAACCGCTCCGGCGGGATGTTCAGCGACGCCGCCGCCCGACCCGCCAGCGCCGTGGTCTGCCCCGCCCGCCGCACCGCCTCCGGTCCGGTCACCGCCTCGATCCGGCGGATTCCCGAGCCGATCGAGGTCTCCTGCGTGATCCGGAAATAGCCGATGCTCCCCACCCGCGAGAGGTGCGTTCCGCCGCACAGTTCCTTCGAGAAGTCGCCGAAGGTCACCACCCGCACCTTCGCCCCGTACTTCTCGCCGAAAAACGAGATCGCCCCCGAGGCCTTCGCCTCCGCCAGCGGCAATTCCTCCACGTGCTTGGGGGCGTTCTCGCAGACGCGGTCGTTCACGTACTGCTCGACCTTCGCCACCTCCTCCGGGGAGAGCGCCGCGAAGTGCGAGAAATCGAACCTCAGCCGGTCCGGGGCCACGAGCGACCCCGCCTGCTCCACGTGCGACCCGAGAATCGTCCGGAGCGCCGCCTGCAGGACGTGCGTGGCGGAATGACTTCGCGCCAGCGAGGAGCGCCGCGCCGCGTCGATGGCGGCCTCGATGTTCTGTCCAACCTTCAGGGAGCCCTTTCGCACCTTCGCGACATGGAGGATGTAGTCCTCCACCCGCTTCGTGTCGATGATCTCCGCCTCCGCGCCGGGCGCGGTGAAGCGCCCTGTGTCGCCCTGCTGTCCGCCCGATTCGCCGTAGAACGGCGTCTGATCGAGCAGCACCGTCACCTCGTCCCCCTCGAAGGCGGTCTCGATGGCCCGGTTCCCCTTGAGGATCGCAAGGATTCCGGCGGGGGAATGCGCCTTCTCGTAGCCGAGGAACGTGGTCACCGGCACGCTTCCCTTCACCTGTCCGATCTGTCCTCCGCTGAAGATGTCCCTGCTGATCGCCGTGCCGGCGCGCGAGGTCTCTTCCTGGATTCGCTTCGCCCGGTCGAATCCGGCACGGTCGAGCGCCAGCCGGTTCTCCGCCAGGAAGGGCTCGATCATGTCGAGCGGGATGCCGTAGGTGTCGTACAGGCGGAACGCCTCCTCGCCGGGGAAGGTCGTCAGGTTGGCCGCGCGCGCGTCCGCCACCGCCTTCTTGAGCAGGGCGTCTCCCTGTTCCAGCGTCTCCAGAAATCGGTGCTCCTCGGCCTCCACATAGCGCGAGATGGTGTCTGACCTCTTTGCCAGATCGGGATACGGGCGCTTCATGACGGAACCGACCGTCGGGATCAGTCGGTGCAGGAACGGCTCCCTGCAGCCGAGCGCCATCCCGTCCCGCACCGCCAGCCGGAGGATCTTGCGCACGACGTAGCCGCGTCCCTCATTCGAGGGAAGGGCCCCGTCCATGATGCAGAACCCCACGGCCCGCACGTGATCGAGGATCCGGCGCATCCGGGCCGTCCGCTCCGCGTGCGAGAGGTCGTACTTCACGTGCAGGATTTCCTCGAGTTCCGCCTTGAGCGGGGCGAACAGGTCGATGTCGAAGTTGGACGGGGCGCCCTGCAGCAGCGCCGCGCAGCGCTCCAGGCCCAGGCCGGTGTCGATGTTTTTCTGGGGCAGGGGGGGGAGCGAGCCGTCCTTCTGGCGGTCGAACTGCGTGAAGACCAGGTTCCAGAACTCGACGTAGCGGTCGCAGTCGCAGCCGACGGCGCAATCGGGGGCGCCGCACGAGAAGGACGGACCCTGGTCGAAGTAGATTTCGGAGCACGGTCCGCACGGACCGTTGGGGCCCTGCGAGGGGGCATCGGCGGGCCAGAAGTTGTCGTGCTCGCCGAGCCGGGAAAGGCGCGACGCGGCGACACCGACCTTCTTCTCCCAGATGTCGAAGGCCTCCTGATCGTCCTTGTACACCGAGACGTAGAGCCGGTCGGGCGGCACCTTGAGTTCCTTCGTCACGAACTCCCACGCCCAGGGGATCGCCTCGGCCTTGAAGTAGTCGCCGAAGGAGAAGTTCCCCATCATTTCAAAGAAGGTGTGATGGCGGGCGGTGCGGCCGACGCGCTCGACGTCGCCCGTGCGGAGACACTTCTGGGCCGTGGTGGCGCGCTTGAAGGGCAGGTTCCCCTTGCCGAGGAACATGTCCTTGAACTGGTTCATCCCGGCCCCGGTGAAGAGGAGCGACGGGTCGTTCTCGGGGATGAGCGAATCGCTCGGGTGGATGGTATGCCCGTGCCGCTCGAAGAACCTGAGGTAGCGCTCGCGGAGTTCGTCGGTTTTCATGGGGGATTCCGGGTTGTGGGGCGGGCGTCCTCGCCCGTCCGAAGAGGAGGACCTCAGGCGCTCAGTCTGCCTTCAGGGGATAGCGTCCCAGGGCGGTGTATCTCGCTCCGCCCGGGTGAAGTTCGCTCTTGAAGAGCACGATCTCCCGGAGGTGGCACGTACCGAAGTCCGCCGCCTTCTCGGACTCCATCGTCTTCACCAGGCGATCGAGCCCTTTCGGGGTTCGCACCCGCCCGATCGTCAGGTGCGGGAGGAAGGGGCGATCCTCCCGCAGAATTCCGAGCGGGAGCATTCCCTCCTCGAGCGTCTCGGCGAGTCCCCCACAGATTCCCGCGGGGTCGTCCACCCCGGCCCACAGGATGCGCGGCTCTCCGCGGGGGGGGAAGACGCCGAGGCCCTTCACCGTGACGCGGCCGGGGCGGTGTGCGGCGGCGGCGGCGGTGCAGCGCGATCCGACCGCCGGCAGAGTTTCCTCCGCGATCTCGCCGCAGAACTTCAGCGTGACGTGGAGGGCGTCGCGTCCCACCCATCGGACGTCGGCCTTCGACTCCCGGAGCCGATCCTGCATGGCCGTGAGCCGGTCGCGGATCGGTTCGTCGAATTCCACCGCCACAAAGGTCCGAAGAACGCCCACCGGTCGATGCTCCACGGTCCGCCCTGTCAGGTCCACGCCGTTCGATGATAGCCGCCGCATCGTCTGCGGGGCAAGGGAATTGGCTTGACAACAGCTTCTTCTTCTTCTTCTTCTATGGTCATGCTCGTCCTCGTTCCAGTGGTCATACACAAGGAGGGCGAGCATGGTCGCATCAAGACACCGTTGGCGGATTCTGACGGCGGGAGCTCTGGCGATGATGTTGGTGTCGTGCGGGAGTGGTACGGGAACGATCAATGGCGTCGACTGCAGCGTCGGCGTAGATACCGACCAGATAGGGTCCCCAGGCTCGCTCCCCTTCACGGGTCAGACGGCGGCCGTCGTGGGCGCCGTCCAGCCCACGCTCGTCGCTTTCTGGAAAACGCAGTATACGAATCCCAATTTCGCGAACGGTCAACAGGTGGTCGGCGGGAACTCCGGTCAAGGGGGACCTGTCGGAGCGGGTACCGCACTATGCGATTTCATCAAGGTCACCTACACGGCAGTTGCGAAGGACAACAAGGGAGTGCCGGTTGGTTCCGCGATTGACCTGCGAACCGTCGATCCGACCTATCTGGCACCGCCGCCGGCGGCGAATGTCGCCGGTACCTGGAGCTCGAAAAACAATGAATCGAGTCTCTCGGTGAGCGTAGAGGCTGAGAACACGATCCCTCCTACGATGCACGGGAAGGTGAAGACCGAGCTTCAAGTGAGGGCAAGAGCGCAATTCACGGTTACGGGGGGAGGCGTTACTGCCGTCGGAACTGTAATCGTAAACCCTCCGGATGCGGAGACATTCTGAGCGATGAAGCGGCTCGCCCTCGCGCTGCTCACGTTGGTGGCGCTCTTCCTCGGCGGTTCGATCTCCGTGTCGCTTCTCAACGGGACTTCACGCAGCAGAAGCGATCGACCTGACTCCCCCTCATCCCCGTCGGCTTTAGGTCATTCAGACCGGCCCGAGCCTCTGCTACATGATCCTTCGCGCAGAGAAGGCGGCGCGACGGCGCTCGCAGTGGATCCCGATAGTGTCCGAGCCGGACGGAAGGCCGTCCTCGAGGGGAAGTACCGCGCCTTGCTCGATTACATGGCGGCTCACCGAGTACTCGAGTTCTTCGAGGCGGCGCGGCGAATCAACAGGCAGGACTGGCTGCATTGGAAGAACGCCCAATACCCGAGAGAGTTCCCGGGACTCGTGCGGCTTGTTTGGGCTCTCGCCCGCGAGGTGTGGAGAGACGGCGAGTCTTTTCTCGCCTGGATCGAGGTGCTGCGTAAGGAGCGCGATCCCCTACATCGGGCGTTGGGCGCCCTTTTCTGTGGAAACGAACTCTGCGACTACACGCACATCGACCCGTCGCTGCCGGTTCCCACGGAGGCCGACGGACCCTACCTCATGGCCTTCTTCGACGCGAACCTTCAGAATCGACTGCTTCAGGAGGGACGATCGGAGGAGGACCTCCAGGTGCGACGACTCATCGCCCACGCCGTCACGCTGCAGAACCAGCGCCTGTGGCATCCCCCGGGATCGAAGCCCGAAGATGTTCTTCCTCTGAAGGAGCCCGGGGTGCGATCTCTGCTGGAGTGGCAGGAACAGGAGTCCGATCTGTTCACTGTGGGCGGCCTGTGCGTCACGTTAAACCTGTATCATCGCGAGTTCCCTTGGCTGAGAGATTCCTTCGTCGCGCAGGTCAGGGATGAGAGACTTCCCGACGAACGACGTCGCCACGCCCTCGCGGGACTGCGGAACGCGCGCATTACCGATCCGGGGATGGCCGACCTGGCCGAGAGCATCGCGGCGAGCACGAATGAAGTTCTGCGGGCGAACCTCTTTACGATGTTTCCTTACGCGGAGAATCGAACCCTGTCGCATCCCGAAGGGCGAAGACTCTACGAGGCTGCGAAACGCGTACTGCTGTCCCCCCTGTCGAGCGATGCCGACAACGACAAGTTCTTCACTCGGCGCGGGGCGGCTCAGATGGTCGCCGAGTTCGGCCATGCGGAGTCGCCTGACCTTCTCCAAGGCTACCTCCGAACCGAGTCGATTCCGATCGTGTATCGGGTGGGGGCGATCCAGAACCTCACCTCGTCATTGGCTTGGGACCGGACTGCTGATGGCCTTCGAGCCCAGCGCCTTGGGCAGATGCTCTTGGATGGTATTGGACGAGATGCCTCGCTTCCTTCCGATTTGAGGGTGGCGGCGTTCGAGGCGGCGGCATCCAGTCTGATCGCGGTAGGGATGGAGTCGCCGTCGCTCGCCCTGGCCGAAGTGTATCGCCTCCGAGGGGCCATGACCTCGGACGCCGACCCGGCGGTGCGAGCCTGCTGGGACCGACTCTGGAGTCGAGCACAGCAAGCACTGGGAAGTTCGTCCGTCTCAGCCCCCCCCCACTGACGCCTCCCTCATCCGGCGCCGCTGATGTCTGCCCCCCCTGCGCCTGGCGCATTCCGGGCGTATTGACGGCACTCGCGGAAATTATCGGACGTTTTGTTTTCGCCCACGGCCCTCTCCGCCGCCCCGCGTCCGGCCCATCTGGCCGCAAGCCGGGCGGCCCCTCCCGGCGATCCGCAGAATTGCTGGCCTCGCCGGATTTTTTCGGTTGACACCTCCCCGCTCCCCCTTATAATACGCGCCCAACTCAGGACTGACCGATTCTCACGGCTCCAACATCACAGGGAAAGGGGGTGAGTGCAGAGTGAACCGTCAGACTCTCATTGAGCAGGTGGCCACCAACACGAAGGAAACGAAGGCCGCCGCCGAGCGGAGCGTCACGGCCGTCCTCGAAGGGATCAAGTTCGGACTGAAGAAGGACAAGCATGTCCAGCTGATCGGCTTCGGGACCTTCACCGTGAAGAACCGCAAGGCCCGCACCGGCCGCAATCCGCGGACGGGAGAACAGATCAAGATCAAGGCATCGAAGACGGTAGGGTTCAAGGCCGGCTCAGATCTCAAGACCAGCCTGTAGGTCAGTCGTCGAAGATGCAGTCTCCCGAGGGGTCGCTCGACACACGGTCGGGCGACCCCTCGCTGTTTCCGGTTCCGCGGGGACTCGATGGCCCTGATTGTGTTCTTTGACGGGCGCCCCGGGAACGGGTAAAACGTGGAACATGAAACGTGGAACGTAAAACGTAAAACGTAAGACGAGGATGAGACTCCTCGCTTTCCATTTTTTCTTCTTACGTTTCACGTTTTACGTTTCACTCTTTCGTCTTCCCGTGCCGCCACTATCCCTTTCGGGAGTTTCCTCCATGGGCAAGTTCACCGGCGTCGATTTCTACCTGATGGACACCCTCCTCTCCGATGAGGAGAAGATGATCCGCGACACCGTTCGCGGATTCGTCGAAGCGAAGGTCGTTCCGATCATCGAGCGGCACTATCGCGACGCCACCTTTCCGATAGAACTTCTCCCCGACCTCGCCGAAATGGGAGTCTTCGGGGCGAACCTGAAGGGGTACGAGTGCGCCGGTTTGAACAATGTCGCCTACGGTCTCATGATCCAGGAGCTGGAGCGGGGCGACAGCGGCCTGCGCTCCTTCGTCTCCGTGCAGGGTGGGCTGGTGATGTACCCGATCTACACCTACGGCTCGGAGGCGCAGAAGCAGAAATGGCTGCCGAAACTGGCGCGCGGCGAGGCGATCGGCTGCTTCGGGCTCACGGAGCCCGATTTCGGGTCGAATCCCTCCGGGATGCTCACCCGGGCCCGCCGGAAAGGGGACCGCTACATTCTGAACGGGACGAAGCGCTGGATCACCAATGCGTCGATGGCGCATGTCTCGGTGGTCTGGGCGCGCGACGACGAGGACATCGTGCGCGGCTTCCTCGTCGAGAAGGGGACGAAAGGCTGCCTCCCGCGGGAGATCAAGGGGAAATACTCGCTCCGCGCCTCGGACACCTCGGAGATCATCCTCGAGGACTGCGAGATTCCGGCGGAGAACATGCTCCCCGCGGCGAAGGGGATGAAGGGCCCGCTTTCGTGCCTCACCCAGGCCCGGTACGGCATCTCCTGGGGCGCGATCGGTTGCGCCATGGCCTGTTACGACTGTGCCGTCGAATATGCCAAGACCCGGATCCAGTTCGACAAGCCGATCGGGGCGTTCCAGCTTCAGCAGGAGAAACTGGCCTGGATGCTGACGGAGATCACGAAGGGACAGCTGCTCTGCCTCCAGCTCGGTCGGCTGAAGGACCAGGGGAAATCCACGCCGCCGATGGTGTCGCTCGCGAAGCGGAACAACTGCACCGTGGCCATCGAGACGGCGCGGCTGGCCCGCGACATGCTCGGCGCCAGCGGGATCACCGACGAGTACCCGATCATGCGCCACATGTGCAACATGGAGTCGGTGCGGACCTACGAGGGGACGCACGACATTCACACGCTGGTGCTGGGCGAGGCGATCACGGGATTGCCAGCGTACAAGTAAGCATCGAGAGTCGAGGGTCGGAAGTCGACAGTCAGAACCCGGGTGCCGGAAGCCGGGCTGCCCTCCGGGCTCCGTCGACTTCGGACTTTCGACTTCCCGACGGTTGACTTCCCCAAGGTCCAGCCATGCCGGATGCCTCCTCGGTCACCCCCAGCCCCTGGTCCGGCCGGCGAGTGATGGTCACCGGAGGGGCGGGGTTTCTCGGCCAGGCGATCGTTGAGCGCCTCCGGGCGGGCGGGGTGACCGACATCTTCGTTCCGCGCCGGAGCGACTACGACCTCACCGATCCAGGGGCGGCTCGCCGCGCGTTCGACGCGGCGCGTCCCGAACTCGTCATCCACCTCGCCGCCGAGGTGGGCGGGATCGGCGCGAACCAGCGCCATCCCGGTCGGTTCTTCCGCAACAACCTTCTCATGGGCGTTCACTGCATCGACGAGGCCCAGCGCGTCGGCGTGAAAAAGTTCGTCTGCGTCGGCACCATCTGTTCGTACCCCAAGTTCACCCCGGTGCCGTTCCGCGAGGCCGATCTCTGGAACGGCTATCCGGAGGAGACCAACGCGCCCTACGGGATCGCGAAGAAGGCCCTGCTGGTGCAGTGCCAGTCGTACCGGGCGGAATACGGCTTTCCCGGGGTCTTTCTGCTGCCGGTGAATCTCTATGGTCCCGGAGATGATTTCGATCCGCAGACTTCGCACGTCATCCCGGCCCTCATCCGGAAGTGCTTCGAGGCGATGGAGAGCGGGGCGCCGGGGGTGGTCTGCTGGGGGACGGGCGATCCGACGCGGGAGTTTCTGTACATCGATGACGCGGCGCGGGGGATCGTGATGGCGGCCGAGCGGTATGACGGCCCCGAGCCGGTGAATCTCGGGGCGGGGTTCGAGATTTCGATCCGCGATCTCGCCGTGACGATCGCCGGGATGTGCGGCTTTCGCGGGACCCCCCGCTGGGACGCGAGCCGCCCGGACGGTCAGCCGCGCCGGAGGCTGGACACCTCGCGCGCCGAAGCGCTCTTCGGCAAAGACCGGGCCGGCT
>JACPTZ010000182.1 GCA_016192525.1 Planctomycetota bacterium | reverse complement strand
GCTCGAACTCTACACGAAGGCGTCCGCGCTCTTTCAGGGCGATCAGGTGGGAACCGACGCCGCTGAAGCGCTCAAGCGACTGCGGGCCGATCCCGGATTCAAGAAGGAACTGGACGCCGCGCAGGCGCTGAAAAACGTGGAAACCTCCGCCGAGAAGTTCAAGCCGTGCAAGTCGACGAAGAAGCTCGACATGGCCGGATGCGAGGACTGCCGGAAGAAGAACGCGACGCTCCTCGGCTCCCTGGTCGGCCAGCTCAAGGCGATCGTTCAGAAGTTCGAGGGCACGAACGCCGCGAAGGGAGCGGCGGAGGTGCTCAAGGCATGGGGGATGTAGCCGCCGCGCCGGCGCCCCTCAGCGTCTGACGCCGATGATGAACAGCGCGGTGATGGCGCCATTCTCGAGGAGCGAGAGGATGGCCATCCCCAGGCCCACCCAGGAGTAGGCGGACCGCCGGCGCGTCAGCGCGACGATGGCATAGCCCAGGGCGGCCAGAGCGAAGCAGACACCGAGAAGCGGAAAGGGCAGCAGAATCGCGGCGATCGACCAGTTCAGGGCGAAGTCCTGGACAAGCGGGGCGTTCTCGTTGGACTTTCTCCGGAGGAACCGCTCGGGACCCAGGACGGCCTCCAACCGGACACACAGGGCCTCGGTGGCGTCGGAGTGCGACTGGATGCCGACCGCCTGATTCACCCGGCAGACGTACCACACGACGTACTTCTTCCCCGACGGACGCACTCCCAGCAGCAGCCGCCCCTTGTCGGTCTCGAAGATCGCCCGCTCGATCTCGAAGAGCGGGAAGGTCATCACCCGCTTCATAAGGACCAGATATTCGACGAGGATCGCCACCAGCAGCACCCCCATCCCGCACAGGAGGCACGGAATCAGGATCAGTGCCTGAACCGCTCCCGAGACGTTGGCCATGCCTTCAATCTGGATTTCGCGATCTCCGACGCGGAGCCACCCGCTTCGATGTCGAATGTCGGCGTTGCGCGCCCCCCAGATCCGGTCCCGGCCCCGCTCGAACTTCACGGGGAACTGGGTCAACCACTCGCCGCAGTGGGGACACTGGGACGCCGCCTTCGGGATCGTCTCCCCGCAGGCGACACAGGGGACGGCGGGGACCTTCGCTCCGTCGACCCCGATCGATCCCTCCACGGGCGCACACGAGGGGCCGGAGCATCCCCCCTTCCCGCTCCAGCAGGGCTCATGGTGGCTGCCGGCGCAGCGGGGGCAGTTGGTCACCGGGTCGCCGATGTTGATCGACTTCAGGCAGGCCGGGCAGGTCCGTCCCGCGAGCAGCCGGTTCGCCAGCATCGACTCCGGGAGGGGATCGGCGACGGGGGACGCCGGCGGAGGCGGCTCCATGGAAGGGGCGACCGGCGCGACAGGCGCCCCCTCTCCGGACGCCAGGACGGAGGCGGCCGCGGCCGCCGGCACATCCTGAACCGACGCGCAGGCCGGGCAGCGGGCCCTCCCCCCCCCCATGGCATCCGCCACCCTAAGGGTGCGGCCGCAGGCGGTGCAACGAAACTCGATGGGCACGTGTCCCCTCCCCTCTCCGCGGAGACTATCCGCCGGCCAGCTTATTCTGCAGACCCGCGTCGGCCCGAGCCACTCCCTCGGCCATCGACGTGCGATGTTTCGCGAGGGCGGCGGCCAGCCCCGGATCGGAGAGCGAGAGAATCTCGACCGCGAAGATCGCGGCGTTCTTCGCTCCGCTCGCCCCGACGCCGAACGTGGCCACCGGCACGCCCGGCGGCATCTGGACGGTCGAGAGGAGCGCATCCATGCCCCCCATCATCGCCCCCTCCATCGGCACGCCGAGGACCGGAAGCGTGGTGCCGGCGGCGCAGACCCCCGCGAGGTGTGCCGCCTTCCCCGCGGCGCAGATGAGCACCTTGAGTCCGCGCCCGGGCGCCTCGCGGACGTACTGGCGGACCGCCTCCGGAGAACGGTGCGCTGATTTCACATGGACTTCGTGCGGGACGCCGAATTCCTTCAGCGTGTCGACGCCGCCCTTCATCGCCTCGAAGTCGGAGTCGCTTCCCATCAGGATGCCGACAAGGGGTGGAGTGTGAGACATGGAGGGTTCCTCAATGGCCACGTGGAGCCTGGTCCGGAAGATTCGACAACAGCACCAGCCGCTGCCCCTCCTCGAACGGGAAGGTCCCGAGACGGTGGAGCAGCAGGTCCCGATTGGCCCCCAGTTTCTCCGCCTCCGCCTCCGGAGTCAACAAGAGAACGCGACGGGTGTCGGTGAGAAAGGCCCGGAGCGCCTCCGGTTGTGAGGCGTAGTATCGTTCGGGGAAGAGATCCGTGTAGAACACGAAGGAGGAGGTATAGCACTCGTAAGCCCCCCACCGCACGCCGGGCTGGAGCCGGGCGTTGACCGCCTCGCAGGCCTCCAGGTCCGACTCGAGGTTCTTGTACGGCGGCTCGTAGACGGAGTGGACGATGATATTTGCGAAGGCCATGACGCCGAGGGCGAGCGCCACGCCCGAGGCCCGCCACTCGCGCCCCGCCGCCTCCTCTCCCCGCCGGCGTCCCCGGATGTCGAACGCCAGGGCGACCCCCGACAGGGCGGCCAGACACGCGGCGAGCCACGGCGCAGCTCGGGCCCAGGGGGAGGGGGTCAGGAACCCGGCGAGGTCGGTGAGGGGATTCTGGAGGGCCTCCGGAACGGACTCCGGGGCGTGGATCGCCACCGCCACGAGGACCGTTCCGG
>JACPTZ010000181.1:3842-16372 GCA_016192525.1 Planctomycetota bacterium | reverse complement strand
GACGATGCTCCGAGAGGCCGAAACCGGAGTGTTCCGGATGCTCCCTCGATCGGCGCTGCTCCTCGTGGTGCGCGTGCGTGAACTGGCGTTCCACCGGTCACGCCGACCGGGCCAGTCCCGTGCTCTGCGAAGTCGAGCGCCTGCTGATGCCGGTCGTCGACGAGGTCGCGAACCGTCTCTGGCGGCGTCGCCATCCGACGTTTCTACACAAGCAGTACAATCCTGCCTATCCCGTGCTCTCCCTGGCCGAGTCGCTGGTCCTTCGGAGATCGGAGGCGTTCCATGTTTGAAGATCGCGTTCCGCGCGTGCGCCCGGTCCGCCGCTATCGGAAGCCCGAGTATCCCTCGCACCGGGACCCGGATCCCACACTACACCCCGTGCCGGTGCCGTATCCTTTCGCCGGCCGTGCGGCGGCGGCCATCGCCTCGCTGGGATTGACGGCCCTCCTGCAGACATCCTGCTCGAAGGACCCCTCGACTTCCGCCGCTCCCGGGACCCAGCCCGCGGCGGCGCCGGACTCCGGATCGAAGCCGCCTTCCCGGAATCCCTTTGCCGTCGCCGAGAGCGGCCTCCCGTTTCAGACCTCTCCTTTCGGGACCGGCGCCCCCGAACGACTGGAAGAGAAACTGGTCCGCCGGATCGCCGATCGAATCTTCAAGGAGGCGGGATACACCCTGAGGCGCTATCACCCGTATGATCGCGATGGAGTGTCGTTCGTCGCCGACGGCTACGACCCGGAGAAGAAGGTTGGGTACGTCCACGGGACCTGGGAGACCCTCGACCAGGATGCGATCGTCCATTGGGACCGTGCCGAGGGAGAGAAGGCGCCGCCCGCCGAGGATCCGAAGAAACTCTCGCTCGCGGAGGCGACGCGGATGGAGAGTCGCGCGGTCAAGGACCGGGAGTTCATCGCCGTCATCAGCGCGTTTGATTCGAGGTTCGAATACCAGTGGTACAACGTCTCCGAGGACCTCCGGAAGAAAGTGAGCGAGGTGGACGCCATCCCCGATCCGTCGAAGAGGATGGTCGCTCAGGAGACGCTGCAGGAGGAGATCGCCCGGGAGGCCGTGGCGCGCCTGGAGGAGGCGGTTCGGGAGTACATCGCGTGGGCGAAAAGCCAGGGGGCGCAGTAGAGTCGGAGCGCCGGCGTCACTCTCTCCTGCGGGCGGCGGCGTGGTTGGCCTGGTGTGTGTCGGCGGCCGCGGCTCCTCTGCTGGCCGCCGCGGGGTTCGCGCTCCTGACCCACGCGCAGATCCGGTCCGGACACCTCCACGAGGTCCTCGGGACCGGAGTTCTGGCGGGAATGATCGTGGGCCTCCTCGCCGGCCTCCGGATGGGGCGACTATGGGCCTTCGTCCTCGGCCCCTCGCTGGGGTTTGCCGCGGGTCACGCCGATCTGCGGGCGTTTGCCTGGATCTGTTCGTGCGAAGGGGTCCCGCTTCGGCTCGCAGAGCTGCTGCCGGTCTGGGGGACGCTGCTCGGATGCTTTGTTGCGTTTCCCCGTCGGCGCTGGGGAACGATCCTCATCGTGATCTTCTCCGTGGCGCTGGTCGATACCGGGTCGCGATGGCTCTGGCTCGCCTGGCGGCTGGGAGATATTTCCTGGCTTCCTGCGGGGACGGGGATGGATCGTGAGGCCATGGAACTTCTGGGGGCCCTCGTGTACGCCCCGCCCGCGATGCTCGTCGTGGCCCTGGCCCCCCGGCTCAGGGCGAGACGGCCGGCGGGCACCCAGGGATGAGATGGAGGCTTGACGTGACGATCGATCTCACCGGCCTCGGGCGTCCGGCCCTCGCCGCGCTCCTGGCGGTCTGTCTCCTGACCCTGTCCCCCCCAGGCCCGATCCGCGCCGACGACGAGTCGGGCGATCGGCTCCTCGGCGAGGCCCAGGAACATTGGGAGAAGCAGGAGTTCGCGAAGGCCGCCGTCGCGTACCGCAGCCTGCGCGACCGCTTCCCGAAGCACTCCTTCGTGAAGAGCGGAGAGGCCCAGTTCTGGCTCTGGTGTTCCCTCGGAAGTGCGGGGAAGCATGAGGAGGAGATCGCCGAGATCGGCGTCTTCCTCAAGAAGTTCCCGGAGCACGCTTCGTGTGACTACTCGCTGCTTTTCCTCGGGATCGCCCACCGCGATCTCGGACGCAGGAAGGAGGCAAAGGCGGCGTGGGAGGAACTGCTCCGCCGCTTCCCGAAGAGCCAGTTCGCGGAGCAGGCGAGGCAGGAGTTGGAAGCGCTCGAGGGTCGCACGCCGGCGAGTCCTGCGACGGCCGAAGGCGACGCCTTCGAGCCGGAGTTCATCGACGCCGCCGAGGGGGCCGCCCGCTGGCTGATGAAGATCGCCGAGCCGCGCGGGGAGGGCCTCGTCTGGCCGGAGTACGAGGGCGAGAAGGTCCACAAGACGAACTTCTACGATGGCCTCGCGGGAATATGCCTTTTTTTCCTGAACATGCACAGAATCACCGGCAAGCCCGAGTACCTCGAGACCGCGCGGAAGGTGGCCCGAGGTCTGCTGGATTCGGCGCGGAAGGAGAGGGTCGGGCTCTCGTGGGAGGACGAGGACGATCTCCCGGACGGCACGATCGTGAAGCGAACTTCTTCCGGCCTCTACACCGGGACGGCCGGGATCGGGAGCGTGCTTCTGGCCATGCACGAGTACCTGGATGAACCCGCCTTCCCCGATGATGCCGCCCGCGCGGCCGTGGATGGACTCCTCGCCCAGGCCCGCTCGGAGAAGGGCGCTCTCTCGTGGGGCGAGGACACGGACATCATCTCCGGCGGCGCCGGGATCGGCCTGTTCCTGCTGCAAGTCTCGGACGCGACCGCGGACGCGAAGTACAAGGACGCGGCGAAGGCCGCCGCGAACGGGCTCATCAAGCAGGCGGAGAAGGTGGGGGATGGATACCGTTGGCGCTCGACGGCCTCGCTCGATCGCTACTACACAGGCTTCTCGCACGGGACAGCCGGAGTCGCGTACTTCCTGCTGCAGGTGTTCGCCAGGACGCAAGACAAGCGTTACCTTGAGTACGCCGAGGGCGGCGCGCGATGGCTCCTCCGCGAAGCGGCCAAGGACGGCGCCGGTCTGAAGTGGCCTCACTACCAGCCCGGCGCCAAGGACACGTTCATGTCGGGCTGGTGTCACGGTCCCGCCGGGACCGCCCGGTTCTTCCTCGCCTTGCACGCCGCGACAAGGAACGACAAGTACCTGGAAGCGGCAAAGGGCGGGGCCGAGTGGCTGATGGCGTCGCTTGACCCCTCGAAGGCGAACGCCCCCTTCTTCGGGATGTCGATGTGCTGCGGCGCGGCGGGGGTGGGGGACTACCTCCTCGACCTCTTCCTGGCCCCGGGCGAGGAGCGCTATCTCGCATACGCCGCCCGCGTCGGCCGATTCCTGATCGCGCACGCGAAGCGCGATGCCGATGGGTACCGCTGGACGAACTGCGAGACGCCGGACGACCACGGGAAGGTCTACTACGCGACCGGTCACATGACCGGGACGGCCGGGGTGGCCTCCTTCCTTCTGCGCCTGGAGGCAGTGTGCCGTGGGGCTGAGCAGCATCTTGTACCCCTGAGCGACAGACCCCGGTCGCGGGGTCCCCAGACAATATTCCCGTCCTGGAACTGCTTCGTTCTCAGCAGCCGTCCCGAGGGCGATCCCTGGGGTGATGTTGCCCAGTCGATTGCGTTGCGCTTCAGAGGAGAACTTCTGCGATTCGATCCCTCCGAACTCTCCTCTCTGCGGCGCAGGATGGCCACCTACGAGCCAAGACCCCGTTACGTCTCCATCGTCCTCCCTCCGCAAGACCTCGACGTAAATCTCCACCGCCGCATGCTTGTCGTCTCCACCCAGATGGACAGCGATCCATTCTGCGATTTCGCTTTCGGCTACATCACAGGTGAGACCCCGGACCATGCACTCGGTCTGATTGAGAGCGCATCCCTCGTCAAACAACATGGGATCAAGAAGTCGATGATCGAGGCCTCGGTCATCTCGGGGTCGAAGTCCTACGTTTCAGAAGGGTGCGGTTCGCCCCTTGCGGAGGCGCTCGGATACTCTGGTGAGGATGTCTATTGGGCGTGTGTGGAAGACGACCCGAAGGTCCTGCCGTTCGTGAAAGCCAACATCGGGAGGCTCTCGGGGAAGGGGATCGTAGGACTCTCCGGGAACGGCGACCCGGAGGGGATCTGGCTCTTCCACGACGACCGCAATTCGGACGAGTCGAAGCACTGGCCCTTCGATCCGAAGAAAGTGGGGAACGATCCGAAGGGGGAGATGCCGCGCATTCTGGCATCGGCGTTCCGCAGCCTCGACCTTTCAAAGTCGGTGATCTGGAGCGGCACCTGTCACAGCGGCGTTCCGTGCCGGCAGTTTGTGGAGGGGGACATCGTCTCGACGTTCGGAACCGTCGACAGGGTCACCGAGTACCTCATCCCGCCGGAGCGCGGCCTCTGCCTCGCCATTCTGCATGCCAAGCCCTCGGCCTTCCTCGCCCCGATCGGACCGAATCACGGCTACTCGTGCAACGTGGAGCAGTACCGCGCTCTGGCCACCGGGATGCCGCTCGGCGACGTGATGAGGACCCGCTACAACGAGATCGTCCTCGCCCAGGGCGGACCGCTCCGGCCCGCTATCTTTCGGGCCGGCGCTCCGGAGGTCCACGAGGATCCGATGCGCGGGGGTGGGATCAACCGGCTGCTGTACGGCGACCCGGCGTTTCGTCCCTTTGCGCGCCCCGGGGCCGAATCCGCCGCAGGGCCGGGGCTTGCCCCCGGCCGTAACGCCGGTGGCGAAACGGTTCCGTCCGGCCAGGAACCCCCACCCTGGAACGGTCTCGCGCAGACGGTTAATCCCATCTTCGGCCGCGAGGGATTCGTCGTCCGCTGCGTGGTGGTCGATGAGACTTCCGCAATCTTCTGGGACATGTTCGGTTCCGACGACGCGCATCCCGAGCGGGTCTACACGACGGTCGATCTCACCCCCAGGCTCTGCGAGCCGGAGGCCGTGACGGCCACCGCGAAGTCGCCCACAGGCGAGGTGATTTCTCTCGCGCCGAAGTGCCTCTGGGCGATCGAGGCCATCGACGGAAAGCGGGTGCTCCATCTCCAGGCGAACGCGGCGCGGGAGGCGCTGGAGAAGAAAGGGGTGGTGGTGGAGTTCACCGTGCTCTCGCCGCGACAGGCGGAGTCGGAGCGGAAGAAGTAGCGTCGCGGATTGCCCCCGGCCGTCGCTTTCCCGCCGTTAGACCGGCCGTGCGAGGTTACCGTCCCGTCCCTTGTCATCCTGGGCCTCGGCCGCAGGCCGAGGCGAAGGATCACCAGCGTGTGCAGTTCGCAGACTCCGACGTTGGCGATCCTTCGCTCAGCCGGCCAAACGCCTGTCCGCCATCTGTGTGGCGGAGCGGCCGGCTGAGCTCAGGATGACAATGCGGTAACCTCGTACGACCGGCCATCCGTTTTGCAACAGCCGTCCCGCTTCGTCGAGGAGCATCCTCTTCATTTCAGCGACGTCAGGAAGGGTGCCAAACGCGCTAAGCGCTTCCTGCTGGGTCGGGGAGAGGACGGTCCTCGGGTCGGGCGTGGGCAAAGTAGTATTCCCAGAGTTTCCGAACGCGGGAAGGGATTCGACGGCTACGCCGCTCTCCTGCGTCCCGCCAGGAACCCGCCGATCACGAGCGCGGCCCCCACGAGGCCGGCCGCGGGCAGCACCGCCTTGAGGCCGTCCTCCAGGTCGTCCGTGAGGTCGGCCGTCTTCGACTCCATTGACTTGATCGCCCCTTCCATGGATTGTAGGCGCTGCTTCATGTCCTCGGTCCGCTCCGCCATCGCGGGCATCCAGTTGGTGTTCTCGACGATCTTCTGAAGGCGGGGGAGGGTTCCCTCCTCGGTCCGCTTGACCGTCTCGTGAAGGACGTCGAACTGCGCCGCCATTTCTGTGATCGATTTCGAGGTGGTCTCGAGGCGGCTCCCCATCTCGCGATTGAGCGACTTCAGGTCTTCCCGCATCCCGAGCATTTCGGTCCGCATCGCGCCGATCTCGCCGGTCATCGAGACTCGCAATTCGCTCATGTCTTTTTGGACCGCCGCGAGGCTCTTCTTGAGTTCGCCGCTCATGTCCTTGAGATCGATCCGCATCCCCTCGAGGTGCCGCGTCATGGTCGTGGAGGTCTCCTTCATGTCGGCCCGCATCGCCTCGGCATTGGTGTTGGAGCGGGGGAGTTCGCGGCTCATCGTCTGTTCCATGCGGTCGATGGAGCCCTGGAGGGAGTCGGCCCGCCGAAGCACGCCGCACCCGCCGACGGACATCATGAGGACGGGCGTGAGGATCAGAAGGGCACAAGCGGGGCGCATTCGGGGGAGGATCGGCATGAGTTTCTCCGGATCGGGCCGCTAAGGTGGCGCCCAGCAAACCGCCGGAGCGGCGGGATGTCAAGCGAATGAGCATGCGTCATTGAGAGGACCCGATTCGAGTCCCGAAGGCAGCCTCAGGAAGCCGGCGGATGTCGCGTCGAAGACAATGGGGCGATCGCCCCTCTCCCGTTCGTTCGGAGGGGGCCGTTCGTAGTGTGTCCCGTCAGGGCGCCCTGTTGTTGACCTCTCCCGGTTGCCGGCATAGGATTGTGAGAGTTACCGACCGGGGAAGACGGAATCGTGCGGACCGTCTCGACAGGTGTAGGTTACCCTGGACTTCATGCACGGGGCCCCGTGAACGACCGACAGCTGTCGATGCAGTCCGCGACCAGGTTCGGACGCCAGGAGTCGACGGATGCGTGGGGACTCGGATGGGATCCCATCACCTGAGGAACACGCGCGCCGGCTGGCGTGGTACGCGGAGCATGGCGCGCGGCTTGAGGGCCAGGCACCGGGCTTGCCCCTTCGCTGTCCGTGCTGCGGGTGCAAGACCCTCGGCGAAAGAGGAAAGTTTGAGATCTGCGAGGTTTGCTTCTGGGAGGATGACGGTCAGGACGATCAGGACGCCGAAGTCGTCAGCGGCGGCCCGAATGGGGGACTGAGCTTGAGCGAGGCGCGGGCCAACTACTTGAAGTATGGGGCATGTGAGAGAGACATGTTCGAATACGTGCGTCCGCCTCGCCCCGAGGAGTTGCCCGGGAACGAGCATGCCTGACCCGGCGCGTGGACGGGCACAGGCCGGGGGCGAGCCCCGGCCCTACGAGACCACCATCGCCGCCTCCCTCGGCGACACCTCGCCCGACCAGACGCGCTGGAGCAGTTCATCCCGCAGCGGCTTGAACCCCGTGGGGAGCGAAGCACGCAACGCCTCGGGGATCGCGCCCGTCTCGATCGACCGACGCACCGTCGGCGTTACGACCAGGAGCTCGCCGACCGCCGTTCGGCCGCGGAAGCCGGTGTGGCGGCACTTCGCGCAGCCGCGGTTGTAGACGGCGCGACGGGCAGCCTCCCGACCCGACAGTCCGAGTGCCTTCACGTCGGTTGTGCGGATTCGCTCCGGCCGGCGACACTCCGGGCAACTCAGCCGGACCAGCCTCTGCGTCAGCACCCCCAGCAGGTTCCCCGCGAGGATCGAGCGATCGACCCCGCCCACCGCCAGCAGCCGGTGGATCGCCTCCGCCCCGTCCGGGGCATGAAGCGCCGTGAGGACGAGGTGTCCGACCGCCGCCGTCGTGAGAATGAGCCGCATCGTCTCGGCGTCCCGCACCTCCGAGACCATCGCCACGTCCAGGTCGTGTCGCATCATCGCCCGCAGCGCGGCGACGAAGCCGCTCCCGCCGGGACCGCTCACCGGCGACTGCTGGATCCCCTCGATCCCGTCCCCTCGACATGGCTCCCGCCCACGGATGGCGGGGGCCTGCTCGGGGACCTGGGCCGGAGGCGGTCGCGGGGAGTTTCCGGATTCCCCGCCATCGGCGACCGCATGCTGTATAACCTGGTTGAGGGACCGTTTCGCCCGGAAGGAGGCCGTCCATGAATCCATCCCTGAAGAAGGTCTGCGGTCTGGCGATGGCGTTCGCGATGGGCGGGGCGCTGGGATGGGGTGGCGCTTTCTGGATGGAGGGAGGGTCGCGCCGTCAGGTCGACAACCTCGACCTGGCCTTCATCGACGACCCCGCCGCCGTCGGCCGCTGGAGGAGCGTCGATTTCGTGGAGACGGCCTCGGACTTCGAGCCGGGGAGCCCACGCTGGTCCGGCGACCTGTACCTGAGAGAACTGGTCCTGCTCCCGGGCGGAAAGTCCGAGCAGCCGTGGTGGACCTGGACCCGGGGCGTCATCATGCACCGCGAAGACCAGACCGCCTCCCACTACGAGATCCGCGAGATCGAGGGCTCGAAGTACATGTTCTTCGAGTGGAAGAGCGGGGATTATGTGATCCGTCACATGAAGCCGTGCTTCTACGTGCTGAAGCGGGAGAATTGAGGCCCCATCGGGCGAAGTTCGTTTCGCCCCCGTCAGGGCCGCATCGCGGGTTCCGGTGGAGAGTAGGCGATTCCGACGTCTTGCCCCTCTCACTCCAGATTCCTCGCGTCGTGCCAAACGGCGGCACGACGCTCGGAATGACAGGGTGCCTCCTTACCCCTTACCCGTCACCGATTACCCGTCACCGTTCCCCTCCCTGGCCCCTTCCGTCATTTCTCATTCCTCCTTCGTCATTTGCCTTGCCCCTTCCCCCCCCCGGAAATAGAATGGCTCGATCCTCGAAGCCTTCCGCGGCTTAACCCAGGAGCCCCTCCCATGCTTGGCGATCTGACGCGACGTTCGGAAGCCCTTCTCGCCCGCCTTGCGGTATTGAAGGACTCTCTTTGACGTAGATCGCCGACGCGAGGAACAGGCGCGGCTCGAAGCGGCCATGGGCGAGCCCGGATTCTGGGACAACGCCGAGGCGGCCCGGATCAAGGTCGCCGAACTCAAGGCCGTCAAGGCCCTCGTCACCCCGCACGACCAGCTCACCAAGGGAGCCCGGGACTGCGCGGAACTGGCGCAGCTCGCCGACGGAGAGGGCGACACGGCGCTCCTCGATTCCGTCGGGAAGGACCTCGACTCCCTCGAGCATCGGCTCGAGCACTACGAGACGCAGGTCCTGCTCGATCGGCCGGACGATCCCCAGGACGCCTTCGTCTCCATCCACGCCGGGGCGGGCGGCACGGACGCCTGCGACTGGGTGGAAATCCTCTTTCGCATGTACCGCTACTGGCTCACGAACAGCGGCTATGCGCTCCAGGTGCTCGACGAGCAGGAGGGCGAGGAGGCGGGGCTCCGCCAGGTCACCCTGGAAGTGAAGGGCGACTACGCCTACGGCTTCCTGAAGGCCGAGATCGGCGTTCACCGGCTGGTCCGGATTTCGCCGTACGACGCGAACAAGAGGCGCCACACCTCGTTCGCCTCGGTGGACGTGCTCGCCCTCGTGGAGGACGCGAGGATCGACATCAACGAGGCCGATCTCAAGATCGACACCTACCGGGCCGGCGGCAAGGGCGGCCAGCACGTGAACAAGACGGAGTCGGCGATCCGCATCACGCACCTTCCCACGGGGGTTGTGGTGGCCTGTCAGAACGAGCGCTCGCAGCATGCCAACCGGAAGGTGGCGATGCAGATGCTGGCCGCCAAGCTCCGCCAGCTTCAGGAGCGGGCGAGGGAGTCCGAGCTGCAGAAGGCCTACAGCGAGAAGGGGGAGATTGCGTGGGGATACCAGATCCGCTCCTACACGATGCAGCCGTATCAGCTCGTGAAGGATCACCGGACCGACGTCGAGACCGGAAACATCCAGGCGGTGCTGGACGGCGGCCTGGACCGGTTCGTGACGGCCTATCTCAGAGATCTCAGGCGCGAGAGGCAGGCCAGGGGCAAGGGGTGATGTTCGTCCGGCACGCCGTTCGTTCGCGGCCATGACGGCCCGCGTCCGATTGGGCTTCGTCCCCAGCGGAGGTGGTCATGCTTTCCAGGAAGAAGTTGGCCGTTCTCGGCGCGGGCACGCTCGGCGAGGCGGTGATCGCCGGACTGCTCGATGCGAAGGCGCTTCCGAAGTCGGCGATCGTCGCCACGGCGAGGCACCCCGAGCGGATCGAGGCGGTGGGGCGGAAGCACGGGGTCCGGACCATGCTCGACAACGTCGAGGCGGTGCGCGGGGCCGATATCGTTCTGCTCGCCGTGAAGCCCAAGGCGCTGCCCGAACTGCTGCACGGGATCCGCGGGGCGCTTCGTCCCCGCCAGACGCTCATCTCGGTTGTGGCATCGGCCGGCACCGCCGCGATCGAGCGGCTGATCGGGAAGCGGGTCCCGGTGGTGCGGGCCATGCCGAACACCCCCTGCCTGGTCCGTGAGGGAATGACCGGCCTCTGCGCCGGCCGTCACGCCCGGGCCGCCGATCTCGCCCTCGCGGAGGAGATCTTCGGCGCAGTGGGCCGGACCCTCGTGGTGGACGAAGTCCACATGGACGCCGTCACCGGTCTGAGCGCGAGCGGTCCGGCGTTCATCTACGTCGTGATCGAGTCCCTCGCCGAGGCGGGCGTGAAGGTAGGCCTGCCGCGCAAGATGGCCACCGACCTCGTCGCCCAGATGGTCCTCGGCTCCGCGAAGATGGTCCTCGAAACCCAGGCCCATCCCGCGTTGCTCAAGGACATGGTCACCACTCCCGCCGGCTGCACGATCGATGGTCTCATGGAACTCGAGGACGGCGGCTTGCGCGTGACGCTGATCAAGGCGGTGGTGCAGGCGACGCAGCGATCCAAAGAGCTGTTCAACGGTTGAAGAGGGGGTGCACCGCGGAGACGCGGAGGAAGCGGAGGAGGATCGGGAGGGAAGCCCGTGCTGAAGAGGATGGCGAGGGGGATCCGGCTTCCTCCGGCGAACAACGGCAAGGACAGTGCGCCCTTACGGGACGCACTACGAACAGCCGGGCGCCCGTCTGAGGCACGGTGCCGTTCGTAGTGCGCTCGTGAGAGCGCGTTGTTCTGCGCATGACTGGAGGCCTGCATGAACCCGCATCGTGATCGATACGCCTGCCGCGTCACCGGGTCGAAGGAAGACTCCGAGTACGTCGCGCTCTGCGCCAAGCCAGCCCAATAGACGGCACCCAGGCTTCACATGCCCCCCCTTCACCGCCTCTCCGAATTCTGCTGGGAACTCGCCCGCGAAGGCGGGATGCGCGTCCCCGGGCGGATCTACGCCAATGACGAGCTCATGGAGACCCTCCGCCACGAGAAGGCGGTGGAGCAGGTGGCCAACGTGGCCCATCTCCCGGGGATCGTGGGCTACTCGCTCGCGATGCCGGACATCCACTGGGGTTACGGCTTCCCGATCGGCGGCGTGGCGGCCACGCGACCCGAGGACGGTGTCATCTCCCCCGGGGGCGTGGGTTTCGATATCAACTGCGGCGTCCGGCTCCTGCGCACCACGCTCGAACGACCCGGGGTCGAGCCGCACCTCGACCGCCTCCTGGACTGCATCGACGGCGCCATCCCGGCGGGCGTGGGAGGGCACGGCGCCATCCCGAAACTCTCGACGGAGGATTTGCGCGACCTCGCCCGGCGCGGGGCCGCCTGGGCCGTGGATCGAGGGTACGGCCGCCCGGACGATCCCGCGTACATCGAGGAAGGCGGCTGCCTCGCCGGGGCCGACCCCGAGGCGGTGGGGGACCGCGCCCTCCAGCGCGGGGCGCCACAGATCGGCACGCTCGGCTCGGGGAATCACTTCCTCGAGATCGACGTCATCGACGAGGTCTACGACCCCGTCGGCGCGGATCGGCTGGGACTCAAGCCGGGCGGGATCGCCGTCCTCATCCATTCGGGGTCGCGCGGCTTCGGCTACCAGATCTGCGACGACTTCGCCCGCCGGATGATCGGAGTCTCGAAGAAGTACGGGATCGAACTCCCGGATCGCCAGCTCGCCTGCGCGCCGCTCACCTCCCCCGAGGCGGCGGAGTACCTCGCGGCGATGAAGTGCGCCGCCAACTACGCGTGGGTGAACCGGCAGGTGATCATGTCGCTCACCGAGGGCGCGATCGCCCGGGCCCTCGGGCGGAAGCCGGAGTCGTGCGGATTCGGGCTGGTCTATGACGTCTGCCACAACATCGCCAAGTACGAGGAGCATCTCGTCGAGGGGAGGCCGCAGCGCGTGATGGTGCATCGCAAGGGGGCGACGCGGGCGCTCCCTCCCGGCCATCCGCTTGTCCCCGCGGCCTACAAGGACGGCGGGCAGCCCGTGATCGTGCCCGGCGACATGGGGCGCTACTCATTCGTCTGTCTCGGGGCCGAGGGCTCGCTCACGCAGACCTTCGGCTCCACCTGCCACGGGGCCGGACGCGTGGCCAGCCGGTCCCAGATGCAGCGTCAGATGGGGCGTGAGGACTGCCGGGCGATCATGAAGTCGCGCGGGGTCCGCGTGCGGGCCAAGTCGCGGGCCGGTCTGGTGGAGGAGATGCCGGAGGCGTACAAGGACGTGGAGGTGGTGGTCGACGTGATGGAGCGGGCGGGGGTGAGCCGGAAGGTGTGCCGGCTGAAGCCCCTGGCCGTGCTGAAGGGATAGTCGGCCCTAGTACGTCTGCTCCGCCGTGGCCTTCTCCTTCG
>JACPTZ010000181.1:0-3798 GCA_016192525.1 Planctomycetota bacterium | reverse complement strand
CCTTCGGGCTGCAGAAGAACCATTTCCTGAACCGGTCCCAGCAGCGACGACAGACATAGGAAATCTTGTCGTCGAATTTTAGATACTGGTGGGTGGGGATGTACTCCTCCGTCCGGCACCTTTCGCATCTCTGCTGTTCCATGGCGTGACTCCTGCGGGCCGTCGACCCGGGTCCCGATCACATTATCGGCCCTTCCCTGTTTTCCGTTGAGCCCGGCCGCCGCACTTGCTAGGGTATCGGGAACTTCCTGATGCCACACCGTGCGCCGGGCGGATTTCTTCGGGAGGTCCCGCTTGGACGACGACAGCGTCCCCCCCCCTGAGCCGTCCCCTCCGGCGGTTCCCGCTACCGGGAAACCGCCGACGGCCGATGCTTCCCCCCTGATCGACCAGGAAGCGCAGCGGGCCGAACTCATCGCCCGGGCGAAGGAGCGGACGCGCCGCATCCAGGAGCAGGCCCGCATCTCCTTCGAGACGCGCCGTCTCCGACGCGAGGCCCGCAGGGCCGCCGAAGGCGCAATCGCCGACTCCTCGCCGCAGGGCGGGCCTTCCACGCCCCTCGCCGAATCCTCGGAACCGACACCAACGAAGGATCCGCCCCCGGAGCCCGTGGACCCGGAGGTCGAGCGTCTCGCGATGATCGCCAGGGCGAAGGAAACCACGCGACGGATCCAGGAACAGGCGAAGACCTCCTTCGAGACCCGGCGACTTCGCCGCGAGACCCGGAAGGTCGAGGGGGAGCCACCCGCGGCCGCCGCCGGCGAGTCGCCTCGCGAAGAGGCTGCATCGGATCCGACCTCTCCGCCCGACTCGCTCCTCACGGCCCCGCGCACCGGTCCGAAGCGCGTGCTCGTGGTCGATGACTCGCGCCCCGTCCGCCAGATTCTGCTCTTTCTCCTGCAGAAGTCGGGGTACTGCGGGCTCGAAGCCGTCTCCGGCGGCGAGGCACTCATCTTCCTCCGCAAATCGCCCGTCGACCTTGTCCTTCTGGACGTGATGATGCACCCGATCGACGGCTACACCGTTCTGCACCAGATCCGGGAGACGCCGGCGCTCAGGTCGCTCCCCGTCATTCTCCTCACGGCCCGGAACCAGCGCGAGGACATCCTGCGAGCCGTCAAGGAGGGGGCCAACGACTTCGTGCTCAAGCCGTTTCAGAACAGCGCCCTGATGGCCAAGGTCCGCGCCCTGCTCGGGGATCCACCCGAGTCTCCTGACCCGCCATCGGCCCCGGAGGCGGGCGCGTCCTGACCGGATTTCTTTTGTTTGAAGCATCGGCCGGTGCTAGACTCCAAGACCCTCGTCCCATCTGAGGGGATCGGACGAGTCCTGGATGCGAAGCCGCCATGGCCGCCGATCCGAGCCCCCCGGTGGGCGATTCGACGACGAAGAGGCGCAAGCGCGAGGCCGAGGCCAAGGCTGGCGGCCCCGCAGAGCCCCCGCCCTTCGACGCCCTGGGCATCGGTCGCGGAGACACGGGGAGACGCAAGCGCGAGACGTCGAAGATGTCACGTCCGACGACGCTTCCGGTTCCCGAGACCCCGGTCTTCATCCCCTCCTCAGATATCGAAGCACCCTCCCCTCCTCCCCCCCCCACAGCGGGGGCGAAACGCCGAATCCTTGTGGTCGATAACTCCCGCCAGATCCGGCACATCATCGTGTTTGAACTCCAGCGCGAGGGGTACGACTGTCTCGACGCGGCCTCCGGCGCCGAGGCCCTCGTGGCCTTGGGGACGTCAAAGGTCGATCTCGTCCTGCTGGACGTCATGATGCCGGAGATCGACGGATTCACCGTCCTGTCCAAGATTCGCGCCAACGAGCACATGAAGCACATTCCGGTGATCATGGTCACCGCGCGGAATCAGCGGGAGGACATCGTCAACGCCATCAAGTCGGGCGCGAACGACTACATGGTCAAGCCTTTCCAGAAGCGCATCCTGCTCGCGAAGGTCCGAAAGTGCCTCGGAGAGCCGGAGCCGCCGCCGAAATAGGCTGCCCCTCCTTCTTCCCGGTCGTCCGGTGCCCTCCATGGGTCGTCTCGCCCTTCGCAACCTGTTCACGAAGCGTCTGCGCACCTCCCTCGCCCTCCTCGGGGTGTCGGTTTCCATCGTGGGCGTGATCGGGCTCCTGTCGTTTTCCGAGGGGGTGCGGAAGGTCGTTACCGGCACCCTGGAGTCGGTCCCCGGGATTGTGGTGATGCAGAAAAACTCCATCGATCCGATCTTCTCCTCGATTCCCGCGAGGCACCTCGGCGAGATCGAATCGGTCCCCGGCGTGGCGGCGGTGATGCCGGAGCTCTGGCGGGTGGAGATGAGCATCGAGCACACCATGACGCTGGACCTCGGGATGCCGTTCACCGCTCCGGCGCTCTTCGGGCTCGATCCCGACCGGGCCGAGCGGTTCCCGAGGATGGGTGTCTATACCCGGACCGTGAAAGAGGGTCGCTGGCTGAAGTCCGGCGATACGCGCGTCTGCTGCATCAGCACGCTCATCGCCGGGCACTTCAAGAAGCGTCTGGGGGATACCCTCCACATCCGCGAGACGCCGTTTCAGATCGTGGGGGTCTATGACACCGGCCAGTTCATCCTGAATGTGGCGATTATCGTGCCGATCGAGGCCGCCCGCGAGCTGACGGGCGCCGACCCGGCCGCTGTCTCCTCGTTCTACATCGAGGCCCACGACGCCCGGGACCTGCCCGCGATCGAACGGGAGATCGAGAAGCGTCTCCCGGACGTGAGCGCGATGACGATGAACGAACTCACCGGACAGTTCGAGAAGATGATGGGCCTGGTGGACCTCCTGCTCGTCTGCATCTCCTCTGTGGCGGTGATCGTGGGGGCGATCGGAGTGGTGAATACCATGCTGATGAGCGTCATGGAACGCATCGCCGAGTTCGGGATCCTCAAGGCGAACGGCTGGACGAACGGGGACGTGGTGCGACTGGTGCTCTCCGAGTCGCTCCTCATCGGCGGGGTGGGAGGGATATTGGGGTGCGCCGGCGGGGCGCTGGTGGTGCGGATCGTCGCGGCGCGGGTCGAACTCCAGCCGGTCGCCTCCCCGGGGCTGCTCGGGGCCTCCTTCGGCATCGCCCTGGTGCTGGGGGTCCTGGGCGGTGTCTATCCGGCCTATCGGGCGGCCCGGATGAACCCCATCGAGGCGATCCGGTTCGGGTAGCGGATCATGATCGAGGTCGTCGGACTCCACAAGTCCTACCGGATCGGCGGGCGCGAGATCCAGGCGCTCCGCGGCGTGGATCTCGCCCTGCCCGAACGCTCGTTCTCGTTCATTCTTGGGCCGTCGGGAAGCGGAAAGTCGACGCTCCTCCATTGCCTGGGCGCGCTCGATGTCCCCACGCGAGGAGAGGTCCGGATCGACGGACAGAGCCTGGCCGATCTCTCGGAGCGCGAGCGGTCGCTGTTCCGGCGGCGGCGCGTCGGGTTCGTCTTCCAGTCCTTCAATCTGATCTCCAATCTGACCGCGGTCGAGAATGTCCTTCTTCCGGTCCTGCCGGACGGAGTGAACGGGGCCCATCGAAAGCAGGCGGAGGAGGTGCTGGCGCGGGTGGGGCTGGGGGATCGGCTGGAGCATCGCCCCGTGCAGTTGAGCGGCGGAGAGCAGCAGCGGGTGGCGATCGCCCGGGCGCTGTGCAAGTCGCCTCGCGTCATCCTCGCGGACGAACCGACGGGCGATCTCGACTCTGCCACCGGGACCGAAGTGATGGGCTACCTGCGCGAGCTCAATCGCTCCGCCGGGACCACGCTCGTCGTCGTCACCCACGACACGACTCATGTGGCCGAG
>JACPTZ010000212.1 GCA_016192525.1 Planctomycetota bacterium | reverse complement strand
TCAGGGGAGAGGACATGATGAACTCGCGCCACGCGATCCGGTTCGTTGCCCTGCTCGTGCTTCCAGCGGTGGTGGCTGGCTGCACTTGGAAAAAGCGTTCCCGCGAGTTCGTCGTGGAGGTCTTTGGCGCCATGATCTCCGGTGCCGCGAAGGAAGTCGTCGTTCACGAGGACCTGCGCCGGATCGACGACGGGTTCCTGGTGGAGGCGATGGAGTCCGAGTCCCCGGGGTTGTCACGCCGCGCCGCCCTCGCCCTCGGCCGCATCCAGGATCCGGCCACCGCTCCCGCCCTGATCGGGGCCCTGAACGGGCCGGCCCGGCGGGAGGCGATCTTCGCCCTCGGACAGATGGGACTCGGCGAGACATGGGACCCGACGCTCGCCACCCCGATCACCCTCGCCCTCCTCGAGGCCGGCGCCGCATCGTCGCCGGAGGAACGAGCCCTCATCTGCCAGTCGCTGGGACGGCTCGGCGATCCCGCCGCGGTTCCGTTCCTCGCCGCCGCCCTGGGTGCTCCCGATTCCGCGGTGCGGCAGGCCGCCGCGATCGCCCTCGGTCGTCTCAAGCACCCGGACGTGCTCGTCCCGCTCGGCGCCCACGTCGGCGACGCCGACCCCGAGGTCCGGTGGCGTCTCGCGTGGGCCCTGGCCTTCGCCGCCGATCCGAAGGCGGAGGACGGGGTGAAGGAGGCGGTGCGGGTCGATCTGCGCCAGCTGCTCGTCGACACGAACGCGACGGCCCGGGCGTGGGCGTGCCGGGGGCTGGGAAAGCTGGCGATGGATCAGGATTGGGCCGCTCTGTCACGACTGTCGAGGGACCCGGATTGGATGGTGAGAGTTGAGGCGTACGGCGCCCTCGAGAAGTTGGTTCTCCCGGATCCGGCGGGCGCGCTGCCCACGCCGCTCCCGAATGACGATCCTTCCGTCCACGTTCGCGCCGCCGCAGCTCGCGTCTGGGCGATGAAATCGGACCTCGCTTCGCTGCAGAACATCAAGGACGCGTCGGAGGTCCGTTGCGCCGCCCTGGAGGGGTGGGCAAAGGTGCACGGCCAACGAACCGGCGAAGGATCCCTGGCCGTCTTCAAGACATGGGCCGCCGATCAGGACCCGCTCGTGAGAGCCGCGGTTGTGTCGGCGTGTGCGTCCTTTGGTGATGCCCAGTCCGCAGGTTCAGAGGATCGGGGCGAGGTTGCCTTGACGCTCTCCCCCCGGCTTGAATGCCGGGACGCCCTCGGCATCACCGAACGTGCCTTGGGAGACGCCGACGTTCGAGTCCGTGCGTCCGCAGCGGAAGGCCTCGGCGCCTTCAAGTCGGCCACAGCCCGTCAAGCCCTGCTCAAGTCGCTCGCCGATCCCGACCTCGCCGTCCGCGGCTCCGCCGTCGGCGCCCTCGAGACGATCGGCGGGGCGGAGGTGGTCGATCCGCTCATCGCCTGCTTTCACAACTGCACGAAGCGCGAGCATGTCGAGGTCAAAGAGGCGATCGTCGACGCCCTCACAAAGATCGAAGACGATCGCGTGAACCCGTTCCTGCTCGAGGCCTGCCGGGACGCCCAGCCCTCCGTTCGGGCCAAGGCGGTAAAGGCCCTCCGGGCGCGGAACCAGGAGGTCCCGTCGGACATTCCGCCCCCGCCTCCGCCGGAGGTGAGCCCGTTCATGGATCGCGCCCTGGCCCTCGCCGGGAAACCCGCGCCGGTGGTCGAGATCGTCACCTCGAAGGGGACCATGAAGGCCCGGCTCGACCCGGAGGCGGCGCCGATCCATGTGGCCAACGTTCTCGACCTCGTCGGGAAGAAGTTCTACGACGGTCTCCGATGGCACCGCGTGGTGCCGAACTTCGTCATCCAGGGCGGCGACCCCCGCGGCGACGGATGGGGCGACGCCGGCTACTCGATCCGGGACGAGATCTCGGACCGGCCCTACCTCCGCGGGACCATCGGCATGCCCAAGGCCGGCAAGGACACCGGAGGCTGTCAGATTTTCATCATGCACTCCCCGGCGCCCCACCTGGACGGCCGGTACACCGTGTTCGGTCAGGTGATCGAGGGGCTGGAGGTGATCGACCGGATCGAGGTGGGGGACAGGATTGAGAGAGTGCGGGTGGTGAGAGGGGAGTGAGGGGGGGGAAGGGAATAACAGAAAAACGGAATGACGGAATAACAGAATAACAAAGTAACGGAAGAGCAGAGTAACCGCCCTCGGATCGCAGACATTGGATTGCGAATCGAACGGAGTCGATCGCATGTCCCGCTTCGGCGTCAGCCCCGAGAAGGAGGCCGCCCTCGCGCGGCGGATGCTCGCGCTCGGGATCCGCGAGGCGGATCTCGACGAGTCGTTCGTCCGTTCCTCCGGCCCGGGCGGGCAGAACGTCAACAAGGTGGCCACCTGCGTCGTTCTCCGACACCGTCCCACCGTGATCGAGGTGAAGTGCAGCCGGGAGCGCACCCAGGCGCTCAACCGGTTTTTTGCCCGGCGACTGCTCGCGGATCGCGTGGAGGAACGCCTCACCGGCCGGGTCCCGGCCGAGGAGGCGCGCCGGGAGAAGATCCGGAAGCAGAAGGCGCGGCGCCGGAGACGGGGCGCGGCACCCCCCGCTGACCGTCCCGCCCGGGAAGCCTGAACCATTCCGCGACCCGCCGGTTACAGGGCACAGATTCGCAGATCAGCCCACCCCACCCGAAGGAGGACATGACGAGCCCCCGCTGTGGTCGTGAGGCCGACGAGCACGGAAGTATTCGCCATGTCCGACATCCCCGTCCAACCCCGACGAACGATCGTGATCGGCGACCTCCACGGCTGCCACGATGAGGCCGTGGACCTCCTCGATCGACTGGCGGTGACCTCGAGTGATCGCGTCATCTTCACGGGCGATCTGGTCGACCGCGGACCGTTGCGACGCCAGTGCGTCGAACTTGCCATGCGGCATGAGTGTCTCCTCGGCAATAACGAGGAGAAGCACCTGCAGCAACGCGAGCGGCCGCTCGACCGGTTGACTCCGGATCACGCCGGGACGCGGCGCGTCCTTGAGGACCGGCACCTGGACTACTTTGCCACCCTGCCGCTCTTCATCCCGTTGCCGGAGTACGGCGCCGTCGTGGTCCACGCGGGAGTGCTGCCGGGGTTCGCCGTCGCGGACCAGTCGCCGCACACGCTTCTCCACGGCCAGTGCATTCGACCGCCGTCGAGGAAGTCGCATTGGCCATCGAAGGCGCCGGAGGGCTGGACCTTCTGGACGAATCACTGGCGCGGCCCTGAGCGGGTGATCTTCGGGCACATCGTGCTGGATCGCGCTCTCGTTTCCGAGTGGGCCGTGGGGATCGACACGGGCTGTGTGCACGGTCGCACGCTGACGGCGGTCGTGCTTCCCGGGTGGGAGATCGTCTCCGTGCCGGCACGGGGACACTACTGGGGACCCAAGGGAGACGGGGTGGCCCGATACCCCGTGATGGATGGGGTGATGTGCTTCTCGTAGCCCGCGCGTCGCGGGCGGCGTTCTCCAGATTTCCCCGATTCCCGCCGCTCGCTCTCTCCATCCAGGGCCGCCATCTCCGGAAGGGACCGGCCGACCCACCCGGATCTCCACGGATTCTCATCGCCGCTCGCCGTGATGGGATCGCTCCGCGGAGGCTACTTCACCCTCTATCGCGGAGGCCCTTGGTCCGCCACCCAGGCCTTCCGGGCCGCCAGGAGCAATTCCAGGGTCGGAGGATTCGCCGCGCCCCAATCGGGGTGGCGGGCGGCGAGCCAGGCGGCCCAGTCGGTTTGGGCGAGAAGCATGTCGATGAACTTCTTCGCCTCCTTGGATTCGGCCAGGCGGGGGGCGGCCCAGATCGGGTGGAGTGGATTCTGCGCCCGCCAGAGTTCGCGCCAGGTGAATACGTCTTCCGGCGACACCGCAGAAGGGCGCAGTCCGTACTCGGAGATCCACGCAGACCAGTCCGAAGATTGAGACATGACCTGGACCGCCCACTGTCTCGCCGTCGCAACTTCGGGAGACGCCCTGTCCCCTGCTACGACAATCCGATTCAGGAGACCCAACAGCGCGCCTTCGCTGTGCGGATACTGTCGCAAGCGTTTGGCAACATCCAAATACACGCCGGGCCATGCTCTGTCCCAGAAAGTGTGCTGTTCTTCTTCCGTCGGCTTCGAGGCCGCGCCACCAGGGCGCGAATTCATCCACTCCGACAGCGCACGTTGCTTGCCCTCCGACTCGAGAAGTCCCGACAGGGCGAGCATCCCCTGCGTACCAAAGGCGCTTTCGGAATGTCGTGTCGACAACACTTCGGCCCAATAGCGCAGTTCCGCCGTCGAAGCACCGACCTCACCACACGCATCAAGCGCGCACATGGCACAATACGCGGCAAGGGTAGAGCGCCTCTTCATCGTGCTTTGTTCCCCCACCGCAGTATGGATACCAAGCGAGTCATTGATGAACGCGACATCAACCGATTCAAAACGGAGCAAATAGGAGTGGAGTTGGCGATATCTCGCGAAGCCCCCCCGCCCTGAGTCCCGCTCGCCCCGCGGTGCAGGAATTGTGCTCGGGGGTCCGATGGGCAGTTGGGAGTCCTGCGGAGATAGTCTCTCGAGCATTCGACAGTTGGCGTCCGGCAGCAGGGCGAGCAGGGCGGCGTAAGCTCCAATCCAAGAACTCGCAAAGTCGCGCACCAGCTCCAACAGTCTGGTCCTGCGTTCCGCCGCCTGACTCTTCTTGTCCAAGCCTGCGGCGCGCTTCACCCTGTCCAACGCCTCCTCGGAGTACACCCCAGTGGGCGGGGAGGAGGGCTCACCCAAACTCTCGAGGAATGAGAGCCATTCGGAGTCAGGAGCTTCTAGACTTGGCGCGTATCGAGTATTCTGCTGCGGAGAATCGTCCGGCATGCGAGTTTTCGCCTGATCCCAAGCATTAGGCGAAATTGCACAGGCCGCACCGGGAGAACGTCTCGCGTCGGCTTGTTCAACATCCGCCGATCTCGAAACGAAGTAGTGCACAACGCCGCCGGAAAGCGCGACCAGAGTAACATAGCGTGTCCATCTATGGGCGGGCGCTACCATTGGGGTCGTGCGACACGTGTTACGGGGGGTTCCGTGTTCGCCGGCACTCCGAGTGCGGCGAAGTACCAGTAGTTTTGGGGCACAACCGGGCTTGAACCAGGATATGACTCTATCGCGCAGGCGTTCATGGGGACTCCTTGCCGATCTGCGCCTGCCCCTGCGTGATCCCCAGCCGGACATGCTCGTCCGCCAGTCCCGTGAAGGGCGAGGTGTGCACCGTCAGGCTCGACGGGTCCTGGATCGCCCCCTCGAAGGACGCCGGAAAACCCGGGAACTCCGTCAGGAAGACCCGGACGTGCACGGGGCCGATCG
>JACPTZ010000180.1 GCA_016192525.1 Planctomycetota bacterium | reverse complement strand
TCGCACTCGGACCTGTGCCGGAGACCTTGCAGACGAACAGTCCGTCATCCGACGGGAGCATGGAGGTCTGAGGCGTCGGAATCTGTCGGAGGGAATTCCAGAAGGCCCCGCCTACTCCCGGAGGATAGCTGCGTCCGGCCCCGAGGCGATCGACGTAAAGCACGAGGGAGAGCCCCAGCTGTTTCAGGTTATTGACACAGTCCTTCTTCTTCGCCGCCTTCCGGGCCGAGGCGAGGGCCGGGAGGAGCAGCGCGGCAAGAACCCCGATGATGGCGATGACGACGAGAAGCTCGATGAGCGTGAACCCGCGCGATTTGCGTTGCAGCATCGTATCACCTCCTCTCGCTGCGATGGAGACGACAAAAATCCTGACCCGCAGGCTGGGCGGAAAGTACCACCCGGTCCCCGCAGTATACGCCGCGCCATCGGGCTGTCAAGGGGGAGTGCAAAAAAACTGGCTTTCGTATCTCCGGATCATATCGAGCGCCGCCACCACGGCGCCGGCGCGGACGGCCTCGCGATCCCCGGCAAAGAGATGCTCCCCGACCATGACCCCCCGGGAACCCGCCACGGCGAAATGGACCCTTCCCACCGGCCGGGTCCGCGTGCCGCCGCCGGGCCCCGCGAGGCCGGTCACGGCCAGCCCCAGGGAGGAACGGGCTCCGCGCCTCGCGGCCTCCGCCATGGCCCCGGCACATTCGCGACTGACCGCCCCGTAGCGGCGAAAGAGGGAAGGCCGCAGGCCAAGTCGTCGGCGCTTGGACGCATTGGAATAACAGACGATCGACTCCAGGAGCACCCTGGAACAGCCTGGAACCCGGACCAGACGGGCGGAGATCGCCCCCCCGGTGCAGGACTCGGCGATGGCCAGGGTCCACCCGCGCCGACGCAGCCGTCCCACGATCGACTCCTCCAGGGTGGTCCCCCCCGTGGCAAACACGGCCCGACCCAGTCTCCGGCGCACCCGTCGAACCGCCTGGACAAGCGCGGTCCGGGCCTGCGCCCTCGCCTTCGCCTCCGACCGCAGCGTGACCAGGATCGTGCCCCGATCGATCAGAAACCCCAGAGTCACTCCGGGGACGACAACCGCCGGGGCGCGGGCGAGTTCCGCTTCGACCCTCGACTCGGGCAGTCCGACCGTTCGAACGACCTCGTACAGGATCACCCGGGCACGAGCCCCCCGCCTCAGACCCGGCTCGACGGAGGCCGTGAACATCGTTTTCAGCTCAGCCGGTACTCCGGGGAGAGCCCAGATCGAGCCTCTCGCGGTGCGGCAGCAGAAGCCGACGGCGGATCCGACCCGGTTCGGGAGAAGCCTCGCGGCGCGCGGAACGGTGGCCTGCACTTCAGCCCCTGGCGGCATCTTCAACCCCCGGGACGCATAGTGCCGGAAGAGACGCCGCCGGGCGCGGGGCGAAGAAACCAGCGGGACGCCGGCCAGTCGGGCGACACACTCTCGGGTCAGGTCATCCCGGGTCGGTCCGAGCCCGCCCGACACGACCACGTTTCGTGCCTCCCGCAGGGCCTGGCGCATCGCACGAAGAATCGCGGGCGGATCGTCGCCGACGGTGCGGATGGACACCACCTCCCCGCCCATCGTGGCGATCCGTCCGGCGATCCAGCAGGCGTTCGTATCGACACACCGTCCGGTGATGAGTTCGGAGCCGGTGGTGACGAGCGAAACGCGGAGCATGGGAAGTCCGGAACGATCGACGGATCCGGCGAGGCGCCGGCGCTCACCCGCGCGAAGTCCCGTCGGAGGGGCGCACCCGTCGCGCGGTATCGTGGTGGTGGGGGATGTCGTCGGACGGCCGGTAAAGGGTGTAGGGCGACTCCCGTCCGGTGACGTGAAGGGTTCCGCGGCCGAGGGAGAGCGTGATCGTCCCCGTCATGCACGCCGAGGCGTCGGCGAAGAAGGCGTCGAGCGCACGGCGGAGATCGGTGAAATACCATCCTTCGTAGACGAGTTCAGCGTACTTTCGTGAGAGCATTTCCTTGAAGTTCATCATCTGCTTCGTGAGCACGATCTCCTCAAGGGCGGTGTGAGCGGCATAGAGGAGGGTCGCGGCGGGGGCCTCGTACAGTTCCCTGGACTTTCCCCCGGCAATGCGGTCCTCCACGTAGTCGAAGCGTCCAATGGCATAGCGACCCCCGATCTTGTTGAGGGTCTGGACGAGCCGGATCGGCGGCAGCGTTTCTCCGTCGAGCGAGAACGGAATTCCCGCTTCGAAACCGATCCGGATCGTCGTCGGCCGTTCCGGCGCCTCGATCCACTTCGTCGTCATCACATACGTGTCGTCGGGCGGCGGAGTCGAAAGATCGTAGTAGGGGGGGAGGCCGATGCTGACCCCCCACAGGGTCTGATCGAGATTGTAGAGCGATTCGCGGATGTTGCCCGTCGGCTCCAGCACGATTCCCCGGGCCCGCGCGTACTCCTGCTCGTGGGCCGGAGACTTGAGCCCGAGGTCCTGCAGCGGGGCGAGGATCTCCAGGTCGGGGGCGACACAACGGATGGACCGCTCGAGCCGGATCTGGTCGTTCCCGACTCCGCGGCAGCCGTGGGCGACGAAGTCGCATCCCTCCTCGTGCGCCAGATCGATCAGCTTCGAGATGATGAGCGGCCGGCTGAGCGCTCCGCCCAGGTAGTAGCCGGCCTGGTACTTCGCCCCGGCCCGGAGCGAGGGAAGGACATAGTGCTGCAGGAACTCTTCCCGAAGGTCGGCAATATGGGCGGAGTGCGCCCCCATCTCGATCGCCTTCTCTCCGAGCGGCTCGAGATACTTCGGCTGTCCGAGATCGATCGACAGGGTGACGACCTTCAGCCCGCGCTCGTGACACAGCCAATGGACGCAAATGGCCGTGTTCAGTTTGCCGGAGTAGGCCAGGGCGACTTTCGGCACCGGGACACCTCATCGAAGAACGTCGAGTCTCTCACGGAACGGGTGGGGTGTCAACCTACACGCACCAGAGTGCTTCGTACGTTTCCCCTTGCATTGCTAGCCATCCGTCTCATCATTGATTCGTCGTACGAGGTTTCCGCATTGTCATCCTGAGCTCAGCCGGCCGCTCCGCCACACAGATGGCGGACGGGCGTTTGGCCGGCTGAGCGAAGGATCGCCAGCGTCGGAGTCTGCGAACCGTGCACGCTGGTGATCCTTCGCCTCGGCCTGCGGCCGAGGCTCAGGATGACAATGGGACGGAACGGTAACCTCGTACGATTCGTCATTCGCCCACTCGCCATTCCTCATTGGGCTGCGGGTGAGCGAAGCGAACTCGCGCGATCTCCTGCCCGTCGCCGTTCCCCCCGTTACACATTGAACCGGATGTTCAGAATGTCCCCGTCCTTCACGACGTACGTCTTCCCTTCCACGCGCAGCTTCCCCTTCGCCTTCACCTCTTTCATCGAACCGCCGGAAGCCTCCCAGTCTGCGTAGGCGACGGTCTCGGCGGCTCCGCCCGGATGAAGCCGCGTGCGATGTCCGAGTGGACGACGCCCGCCGCGTCCTGCGCCCGCGTCCCCGACGGGATCGGCCAGGCGCGCACCTCGTCCTCGCCGGTGGTCAGGAAGACAATCGTGTCCAGGGCGGTCAGGGTGCGGGCGGGCAGGGTCGGCAGCACGAAGTCTCCCAGCCCGTAGTCCGACGCGAAGGAGGCGCGCTCGTCCGGCGGCATCCCGAGCAGCTCGGCCTCGAGCCGCGCGGAGCATCGGACGGCATCAGGGTGACGGGCCGAGAAGGCCGTCCATCCCACCTCGTCGGCCAGCCGGTCCTCCCCGATGTTCACGAGCCAGAGACACGGTTTCTCGCTCAGAAAGGCGAAGGCGCGGACCAGCTTCGCCTCGGCCTCCGGGAGTCCGGCCTCCGTCACCGGCTTTCCCGCCCCCAGGACCGGCTGGAGCCGGTGCAGCGCCTCCAGCTCTTTCAGCTCCTGCTCCCGGTTCGGCGTCGCCTTCTTCGACTGCGCCACGAGTTTCTCGATCCGTCGCTCGACACTGTCCAGATCCGATACGATGAACTCCGTCCGGAATTCGGATATCTGCCGCTCCGCGAAGGCCCACGGGTCCCCGATCGAGGGATCGTAAACGCCGATCACCACCACCGCCGCGTCGGTCTCCCGGATCGCCGCCACCACCTGCCGGTTGGATTCCCGGCCGGGACCCTCCAGGAGGAGCGGCGCAAAGTCGGTGAATTCGACCGCCGCGGGCGTCGACTTCTTCGGCTTGAAATGCTCCGTGAGCGCATCGATCCGGGGATCGCGGACAACCCCCACTCCGAACGGACGCTTGCCGCCGGGCGGGGCGGCGACGGCCTGGACGTACGGGACGCCGGTGACGGCGGAGAAGACGGTGGTCTTCCCCGCGGACGGGACTCCGATCAGGGCGGCTTTCATGGGGCGGCCTCCGGGGCCTGCCGGGCACGGCCCCCGAGCCGGGCGAGGAGGATGCCCAGTTCGTAGAGGCCGATGAGGGGCAGGGCGAGAATCGTCTGGGTCAGCGGATCGGGCGTCGGCGTGATGATGGCGGAGACGACGAAGGCGAGGAGGACGGCGGCGCGACGCTTCCCGGCGAAGGCCTCCGGCGAGATGAGACCGAGGCGGGCGAGGAAGAGCATCAGCAGGGGAAGCTCGAACAGCACCCCGACGGCCAATTCGAGAATAAGGAAGAAGTCGACGTACCCGCTCAGGCTCACCATCATGCGGATCTGGCCACCGGGGTAGCCGGTGAGGAAGCCGATGGTAATCGGGAGCAGGAAGAAGTAGGTGAAGGAGACGCCCGAGAGGAAGAGGAGGAGGGAGATGGGCCCGTAGAGGTAGACCGCCCGCCGTTCGTGGGGATGAAGCCCGGCCGCGACGAAAGCCCAGAGTTCGTAGAAGACGACGGGGAAGGAGAGGATAAGCCCGGCGATGAGGCTGAGCTCGAAGTACACGAGGACCGGCTCACCGAGATAGAAGGCGTTGAGGTCGGGCTCATTCGGAGCCACCCCCCATGCGTAGGGGCGCGAAATGAGCCAGAGGAGCGCATCCTGGACGGGATACGGAACGCAGGCGCAGATCGCCACCCCGAGGGCGACGACGCTCAGCATGAGGCGACGGCGCAGTTCCTCGAGGTGCTGCCCCAGCGTCATGCGCTTGAATACCGACTCAGCCATGCGGCTATTCTAGGCGGGGATCGGCGCGGGGTCAAAGGATGGGAGATCGGCGGGTCAAGGATCGGCCGGAGGAGACCGGAACAGAACCACGGTATGGCGACGACCCGGCGTGTGATCCTGCAGGTGCAGACAACGAGTAACGGCGCGGTCCGATCCTGGGTTACCGAATCTGGAAGAAATCGAACAGATCCTTCTCGCGAATGATCTTCACGCCGAGGGCGTTGGCGCGATCGAAGTTCCGGTCCTTCTCGTATCCCTTTCCGATCACGAGATACGAGGTCTCCGGCCCCACCTCCTCACCGATCTGGGCGCCGCGCTCCGAAACCAGTTTCGCCGCCTCCTCGTTGGTGTACTTCCCGATGAGGCGCCCCGCAAACGCGATCACCCGGGGCTTGTTCCGCTCGAACAGATCGTTGGCGACGAGATCCCCCTCCTCGACCGCGCGTCCGGCATCGACGAGCGAAACCACGGCGCACTTGCTGAAGTCCTCCATGATATCCAGAACTTCGGCCTTGCCGCGGGGCACCTTCCGCGCCCCCTTGAGCAGGCCGAACACCTCGAACTTGAGCCCCTTCGTGAGTCCGTCGCGCCGTCCGATGTCCATCCAGAAAACCAGGCCCGTGGGGTCGGATCGCAGCACCCGTCCGTCCGCTTCATTGCTCCCCTCCGGCGTGGTGGCGGAGCGTGCCGTCCACTGGTCGATCCGGGTCTGATACTCCGAAATCTGGGCGGAAACGACGTTTTGCTGCTGCCGATAGGTCTCCAGCTCCGCCTCCGCCTCGTTCTGCTTCCGGGCGATTTCGGTGTTCAGATCGAGGATCTCGCGCTCTTTCTGCGTCGCATCCGAAATGAGCCGCTGGCGGAGACTCTCGATCTCCGAAAGGAGCCCGTCAATCTCGGCGTCTTTCTTCTCGATGAGCTCGGCCAGGGTGCCCTTCTTCACCATCTCCCCCCTTTTGTCCTTTTCGCCGATGATGTCCACCTCCTGCCCGCGCAGGGAGGCGGAGGACTCCTGCGCGCTCTTCGCCTGGGCGGAGGCCGCGTCGGCGAGGGACTCCTGCTTCTCGATCAACTGCTTGACCGTGATTCCCTTGGGCTCCGCCTCGTGGAGCGCCTCGATGATCTCCCGGTGGGTCATCGCCCGGGTCTTCTCCTCCTCCAGCACCGTCCACTGGGTGGTGAACTCCGGGCTGGGGAGCCGCTTGTTGAGGAGATCCGCCCAGGCGTTCAGGAGGCGTCCCATCGACTGCGGGACCGAGGCCCCACGGGCCACCGCGATCTTCTCGTCCTTCTGACCCCGCGTCTGAGCCTGCCAGCCGAGGGCGCCGGAAAGCTCGTCGAGCGTGGCCCGCGCGTCGGTGAGGCGCTTCTCCGCCTCCGCCACGCCGCTCACCAGCGGGGGAAGCGTCTTGGTCTTGAGTTCCTCGTTCTCAGCGTAGCTCAGGTATCCCCCCACGCCGCCGGCCAGGATCACCAGGCCCGAAAAGATCATGACCAGGAGATCGCTCGTGTCTTGTCTAGGCATCCTAGTCTCCAAGATAATCCTGGATGTCCACGGCCCGCACCACGGGGACGCCGATCTGGGCCGCGGTGTCGAACGTGGGGTCCCCTTCCACCTCGGAACCGATGATGACGAAATCGGTGTAGACCGACGGTTTCGTCTCCACCGCCGCCCCGGACCGCTCGATCCTCCGGGCCGCCTCCTCCCGGCTGAACCTTGATACGTCCGGGGTGAACTTCCCGGCCAGCGCCACCCGTACCGCGCGCCCCTTGCGGTAGAAGGGATTGGCGATGAGGTCCCCCTCAATCATCGGATTCCTCCAGTCGAGGGTCCTCGTCATGGAGACTTCCGACATGTGCTCGAAGACGCGCTTCACCTCGACCTCTCCGACCAGACGCCGCGTCCCCGCCACGTCGGGTCTCAGCACCCGGAATTTGAGCCCGGGACGGACCTCCTCGTTCTCCCCCAGATCGATGTAGGCGAACCCGCTCGTCGCATCGGGGTGCATGAGATGCCCCTGAATCTCGATGATCTCCCGGACGACCGCCTCCTTGCGGCGAAACCCCTCGACCGTGGACTTCGCGCGGATGAGATCGTTGTTGAGCCGGAGCAGGCGTGCGTTGTGCTTGTTCGTCGCCTCCTGGCGATCGGCGTCCGCCTTGTCGCGAATATCCTGCAGTTCGGTGATGCGGCCGTCGAGGAGGGTGCGCTGGGCGTCGACCTTCGAGTTGACCTCGGTGCGGACGTTCTGAAGACTCGAGATGAGGTCCGATTTCTTCCGGTCCACGTCGTTGTAAAACTCCTTGGCGGCCGCCAGCGATTTCTGCGCGCACTTCTCCTCATACTGGGCCCGGGAGAGACTCATCTCCGCCAGAAAGAGACGCTCGCTGGAGCGCGCGGCCACGTCCTCCAGAGTCGTGTTCGCCTGGAGGAGTTTGTAGGTCTCCTTCTTCCGGTCCCGGAGTTCCTTCACGGGGGCGGGATCCGCGTCGCCCGTTTCCTGGCACCCCCCGCGGTCGCGCAGGAGATTGGAATGCCGCTGCACCAGTTCGGCCTCGGCCTGGAGATCCGAGGTCTTCGCCGTGAGTCGGGCCTGTTCCTCCCGCGAGGCGCCGCGTTGCGCCAGGAGGTAGAACCAGGCGATGACGGCCGAACAGGCCAGCGTCACCATGAGGATCAGCCAGACCATCGCGATTCCGCGCGTGTCCGTTCGGCGCATGGGTTGCTCCCCGTCGAAAGACAGACGAACCGTCGCCCGGAGGGTCGTGCCGCCCCTCCGGAGTCTATATCTCCTTCGGCAAGTTAGGGTCAAGGCTTTACGCGGCTGGCGCCGGAACGGAGGCCGGAGCCCGAAATTACCCTTGACAGGAGGCCGCCGAAACCGTAGCATGCGCGCGTACGTCTTGTCCGCACCCCTGTCCACTCCAACCCCATCCAAGACTCCCCGCGACGTGTGCCTGTCCCCGACCCCCGCCAGCGCGGATGTCGTCGCCATCCCCGAGCCCCGCTGATCGTCGGGCTTCTGGGGGGGGTGGGATCGGGCAAGAGCAGGGTGGCCGGAATGCTGGAGCGGCGGGGAGCCTGGCGGATCGACGCCGATCTCCTTGCGCACGAAGTCCTCGACAGACCCGGAGTGTTGCGTCAGATCCGACGAGCCTTCGGGGATGCGGTCTTTTCCGCGGCCGGAGTTCTGGATCGCGCTGCGCTGGCGGCCCGGACCTTTGGGCGACCCGCCCAGCTCCGCGCCCTGGAACGACTGATCCACCCCGCCGTGGAAAGGATGCTCCGGTTCCGGTTGAGGGAAATCCGACGACAACGCTCGTCTCGACTCGTGGTTCTCGACGTCCCCCTCCTTGTGGAATCCGGCTGGGCCAGGAAGTGTGACGTGCTCGTGTTTGTGCGGGCCCCGGACGCCGTCCGGGATCGTCGCGTGCGAGAGTCCCGCGAGTGGCCCCGGCGGGAGCGGATCCGGCGCGAGAGGCGCCAGTTTCCCCTGAAGGCCAAGGAGTCGATGGCCGATTTCATCATTGATAACGGCGCCGATGCGCGCGCCACGTCCCGTCAGGTCCGCCGTCTCGTGCGGACCCTTTTATCCCCCTGATCCTGGCTCACCGGAGGTCCCCCCCATGCCGAACCCCCGCCCTGCCAAGTCCGCGGAGGAAACCGAAGGAAAAGGCCCCGCCGTCAAGAACGGGGACGCCAAACGTCCCCCGGCGGGCCCCGCCCTGCCGGCCACCGCCAGCATGCCGCCCGAGGAGCGCAACGAACGCTACGAGGCGGTGAAGCGCGAAGAACTGCACCTCACCAAGCTCCAGAAAATGACGGTGCCGGAGCTGATCAAGACCGCCCGGAAAGAGGGCATCACCGAGTGCAGCGGTCTCAAGAAGCAGGACCTCATCTTCCAGATCCTGAAGGAGCGGACGAACCAGAACGGCCTCATCTTCGGCCAGGGCGTTCTGGAAATCCTCCCCGATGGCTTCGGGTTTCTCCGCTCCCCGGAGTACAACTACCTGCCCTGCCCGGACGACATCTACATCTCCCCCTCCCAGATCCGCCGGTTCGGCATGCGCACGGGAAACGTCGTCTCGGGACAGATCCGCCCCCCCAAGGAGGGCGAGAAATATTTCGCGCTCCTGAAGGTCGAGGCGATCAACGCCGAGGACCCTGACCTGCTCCACGACCGGGCGACGTTCGAGGACCTCACCCCCCTCCACCCGATCGAGCGGATCCTGCTTGAGGTCGACGCGGCCGGGATCGAGATGCGAATCATGGACCTCGTCACGCCGATCGGGAAGGGTCAGCGCGGCCTCATCGTCGCCCCTCCCCGGACCGGGAAGACGGTCCTGCTCCAGAAGATCGCGAACAGCATCACGAAGAACCACCCCGAGGTCAATCTCATCGTCCTTCTGATCGACGAGCGCCCGGAGGAAGTGACCGACATGCAGCGGAACGTGAAGGGCGAGGTGATCTCCTCGTGCTTCGACGAACCGCCCGCCCGGCACATCCAGGTGGCGGAGATGGTGATCGAAAAGGCGAAGCGGATGGTGGAGCACGGGAACGACGTGGCGATCCTGCTCGACTCCGTCACGCGCCTGGGCCGCGCCTACAACACCGAGGCCCCCCACTCCGGCAAGATCCTCACCGGCGGTCTCGATGCCGCCGCCCTCCAGGGGCCGAAACGCTTCTTCGGCGAGGCCCGCAAGATCGAGGAGGGCGGATCGCTTACGATCCTCGCGACGGCCCTCATCGACACCGGGAGCCGCATGGACGACTACATCTTCGAGGAGTTCAAGGGCACCGGCAACATGGAGCTCCACCTCGACCGGCGGCTGATGGACCGCCGGGTCTACCCGACGATCGACATCTCCCGCTCCGGCACGCGCAAGGAGGAACTCCTGCTCGATCCGGAGGAGCTGCGCCGCGTCTGGCTGCTCCGCAAGGTGCTGCAGGACATGAACCCGGTGGAGGTGATGGAGCAGTTGATCGCCAAGGTGAAGAAGACGAAGACGAACGCGGAGTTCCTGATGTCGCTCAACATCGGGGATCGATGAGGACTATTTCCCCGCGTCCCACCCCCCCGCGATCCCGATCCGGTCGATCCGCTGCGCCGCGATCGCGGTGAACCCGGGTCCGGCCGGAGCCCGCCACACGACCACCCCTCCCCCCTTCCCGTCCGGGGCCAGGGCGATCCAGTCGGGGGCGCCGCTCATCCCCTCGAAGGCGCCGCAGTCGCTCCGGAGCTCGGACCCGGTCTCCCCTCCCGTCCGCACGGCCCAGACGCGTCCCGCCCCGGTCGCCTCCCCGAGGGCGACGAGGAACTCCGACTTCGGCGTGCCGTCGCCGAGGCAGGCCACCCGCCGAATATCTCCGGGGACCTTCCTGGCCTGGAGCCCCTCGAGGGGCCAGGCGCACTTCCCGGAGGCGCAGCGCTGAAACCGGGCGTGGCCGGGGCCGACCGACGGAGCCTCCACCCAGCCGAGCAGGAGGACCGGTCCCGAGGCCGGGGCGAGCGCGGCGTGGACTCCCTCCGAGCCCAGCGTGATCCGCCCCAGATCGACCGCCGATCCCGCCGCCTCCCCGGCCGGAGTGACACGCTGCGACCGGAAGCGCGAGGGGCGCTCGTCTCCGCACCTCCACACCGCCCAGAACCCCGCCCCGCCGGCGTGCTGAAGCGCGAGCCAACTCACTGGGCTTCCGATGGCGGCGATCGTCGCGGGCTGGCGCCAGACAGGCTTGCCCTCGGCCGACAGCTTCAGGAATCGGGCGTAGGGGGCCTGGGGAAGCGTCCAGGCGAGAATGCAGCCGCCTTCGGGATCCGCCAGGACGTCCAGGATTCCGATCTGACCGGAAACGCCGGGGACGGGCGTGCCGTTGGCCGGCCCGAGGATCTTCCCGGAGGCGTCGAGACGCTGAAAGTAGACCTCGTGGCCGGCGACGATCGGTTCCCGCCAGAAGACCAGCGTCCGCCCCTGCCGGTCCCTCGCGACGCGTCCGCCCTCCTGTCGCTTCGAGAACGACCCGGGCTCCAGCCCGCCCGGGGGAAACAGCCCGGCGCCGGACCAAGTGAGTCTCTGGAGCATCACCGAGGGCACACCTCCACGTTCTTCCGTCCAGATGCACATCACCCCCTGATCCCCGTCCGCCAGGGCGGTGAGATCCCGGCGACGCCCCTCCCCCCGGCTCACCTCGAGTCCTCGATCGCCCGACCAGGAGATCTCCCCGGTCGGAAGGAGCCGCTTCGCGAGGACGACATTCCCGCGCGACCCCCGGGGCTCGATCCACAGGACGCCGCCACCGCCCTTCCCGTCCGGGACGAAGACCGGATCGGACTCGGCGCCGGCGATTCTGACGAGAACAACGGGGGGTCGGAGCGGCCCGGGATCGTCCGGGGTTCCGGCGCCGGCTCTCTCCGGGAGTCGTGGCGTGGAACCCTTCTTCGGCGGGTACGCCCTGGCCATGTATTCTTCAAGACGTTTCCGATCCGCCTCCGACACGGCGTCTCGTGAAGCGTTGTCAAGGACGACGTGGCCCCAGAGATGGATCATGACCCCGAACACGACGGCCATGGGACCGAACACGGCGAGGAGGGGAGCCCACCGGCGGGGTCGGCGCGGGCTCTCGGCCGGCGAGGGGGCCTCGGCCTTTCCGGCGGGCGCATCCGGGACGGCGTGGGGAGCAGGCTTCTCCGACGCCGCTTCACGCCGCGCGCGGAGACGCATCTCAGAATCGGCCGCGGCGAAGTCGTAGCCGCAGCCGCAGCGGAAGTCCCGCTCGTCGCAGAGAACGTGGCACTGGGGGCAGGCGCGCTTCGCCATGGCGATCACATTATAGAGGTCGGAAAGCCGGTGGTGTAGAATATCGCCCATGGGTTCCCGCTCCGACGAGCCGCGTTTT
>JACPTZ010000194.1 GCA_016192525.1 Planctomycetota bacterium | reverse complement strand
TCGCCAGGGTTCTGGTCCAATCCCTCCTTCTCACCGAGGAGCAGGTTCGCGAGATCTCGATCCGGGACGCTCCACAAGCACAAGGCCGGCATCCGTTATCTGAGGGCGCTCAGGAATCCGACCACTCCGCTTCCCTCGTGGGTCGACGCCTGGGATGCTTCCGCATCATCCGCCCTCTCGGCGCGGGGGGAATGGGGGACATTCTTCTCGCCGAGCAGGAGGGACTCGGACGCCAGGTAGCGCTGAAGATCCTCCCCCGTGACCTGGCGGACGACCCGGACGCTCTCGCCCGCTTCCAACGCGAATCGCAGACCCTGGCAGGCCTGACTCACCCTCACATCTGCCCCATTATCGAGGCAGGACGCGAGGATGGGGTGCACTTCTATGCGATGGAATACCTCGCTGGACTGGACCTCGGAACCGTCATCCGGCTCCAGAAGATCGCGCCCCGCCGCGCGGCGGAGATCGCCAAGCAGATCGCCGAGGCGCTGCACTTCGCACACGAGCAAGGGATCATCCACCGGGATGTGAAGCCTCAGAACATCATCCTTGTCCGGGGGGAATTGCGAAAGGGATCGAAGATCGCCCCACGGGAAGCGCCCGTCGCGGAATCGTCCCCCGGCCCTGCCGCGCGCCCGGAGATGCCCTCGACCGTCACTCCGAGCCAAGGTCGCACTCCCGCCGAGACCCACCACGACCATGTGTACGTCATCGATTTCGGACTGGCGCACCGCTCGGCCTCCAAACGCCTCACCGCGCCGGGGGCGATCATGGGTACCGCGGCCTACATGGCCCCGGAGCAGGCGGGTGTCTCACACGCCGTGTCTGCGGCGACCGACGTTTACGCCGTTGGCGCCGTTCTGTACGAGATGTTGACCGGACGTCCGCCCTTCCCGGGGGAGACGGTGGCCGAGGTCCTGCAGAACATGATGACGACCGACGCCATCCGACCCCGGAAGATCAATCCGCAGGTCCCGCGCGACCTGGAAGTCATCGCCCTGAAATGTCTGGAGAAGAACCCCAGGCGGCGATACCCGACGGCCCTCGAATTGGCGGACGACCTGGAGCGATTCCTCAGCGGAGAGCCGATTGAGGCCCGCCCTCCGAGCTTCTTCTACCGAGTGGCCCGGCGTGTCGCCCGAAATCGCGCCACTGTCGTCGTCGGGGGATTGGGGCTTCTCGCCGCGCTGGGGCTGGCGACGGCGTGGTACCTGTCGACCCGCGTGGTGGATGAGCCCTGGGTCCGGGTCTATCAGGACGATTTCAATCGGACCGAGCTGGGTCCCGACTGGACGGTGCTTCGCGGCCAGGCGACGATCCACGACGGCGCGCTCTGTTCGCGGAACGGCCACGAAGTCTTCGCGATGGACTTCTTCGGCGACGTGCGGATGGACTACACCGCGACGGTGATGCCCGACAGCGCCAACGCCTCCGAGCTCAGCGCCTTTGTATCGGGTTCTCCCAGCCTCGGTTTGAGTGCAGGGTACTCCTGCGAATACGGGATTTTCGGCGGGAAGGGGGCGTATCACTGCATTCAGAAGAATCGCGATCCCCGCTCGAGTACCCGTGAGGGATCAGCGCCCATCGAACGCGGACGGCCCTATCGCCTCTCAATCGTGCGACGGCACGATTCTGTGCGACTGCTCCACGAGAATGAAGAAGCCGTGAGTTCTGAAGACCCCTCTCCCCTGAGCGGATCGGAGCACGGTCGCCTCGGGTTCGGCTCGCAGTGCGAACACATTCACTTCGACGACCTGTCTGTCTGGCTCCCCGTTTCCGAGGCCTTGGAATGGGTCCGTGGCGCCATTGAGGCCAGACGGTGGAAGGAGGCGGAGTCGGCCGCGCGCGCCGTCCTGGCCATCACCACCGAACAAGCGGGTCGGGACCGGCTGCGAGCGCACATCGCGTATTGCCTGACTCAAGAGGAGCACTTCGAGGAGGCGGCGACATTCGTCGCCGACATCGCCCCGGCCGGAGCCGAGCCGGAGCAAGGGTACATGCTCGCCGTGACGTCCATGGAGGCATTCACCCACCGCGGGGCGTGGGACGAGGCGTTCGAAGCGTATGCGAAGGCCGCCAGGTGCCAGCGCGAAGCCGCGAAGCCGCTCGCCCTGGGGGGAACGGAACGACCCGAACTTCCCTTGCGCCACCTGATCTCAGCGATGCTGCACACTTCCCCTCCTGATGCAGATCGAGTTTTGCGAGGGTGGTTGGCGCGGTGTCCCGATACGGCCGCCGGGGAACTGATCTGCGCGTTGGCGGTTGTCCTCGGCCGCTCCGGAAGGCTTCTCATGCGGGCTGACGTCCCCTCAGAGTTCTGGGATCGGGGAACTCCGTACTTCCCCGACCTTGCCGACGCGTGCGTCACTCGCACGACGCCCGATGCGAAACGGACGCCGGAAGATGGCATGGCTCTGGTGCGACAGGCCGGAGATCTGGCTCTCTGGCGCCTTGCGGAGGGAAGGGATGATGCGGCGCGAGAGCTTCTCCTCGAGACAGAAGCGATTCGTCGTGGACAAGGCATGCCCGTGACGACGAGTGAGGCATTCGCCTGGGCGCTGCTCGGTGACAACACACGCGCGCTGGAAAGGAAGGCCGAATGGGATCGCTCATCAGCGGTGGAACGAGAATATGTCGGTCTCATCTGCCTCATGTTGGGCCGTGACGAGGAGGCATGGACCGTCTTCTCGAAGCTGGGGGAATTCGCCGGGAGTGAATTCCTCAGCATCCGGTCCAACTACGGGTCGCAGGATGATCTCCTGAGCAACCGGATAACGCCCGAAGCCTACTTGAGCCGCGTGGAAACTGTGTTGTCGACCGGAGAGCCCGGAGCCACCGACCCTGGGAGCCAACACTTCTATCTGGGGCTTCGTTACGAGAAGGATGGCCAGCCCGACAAGGCGGCGGAGCAGTACCGTCTCTTTCTGGCGAGTCCGGTTCGCGAGGCATCCTTCGTCGCCTTTCTGAAGCGTCGGAGGGAGGAGCTGTTGAACTCCGGAGACAAGAGGTAGGTCTGGCCAAGTCGCTCAGTGCGGTCAGAACTCGAGGAGGGCTTGCGTGATGGTGGAGCCAGTCGGCCACTACTCGGGCCACTCCTCCTCGGTTTCTCCCTCGATGAACCCTCTCGGATGCCAGAACCCGGCGTCGTCCTGAACATAAGTCTTGCGGGCGTGTCGCATCAAGATTTGTCTCGGGCTCAGCCTGTAGGGAGCCCACCGCTTCCAAGTGGCGTACTCCTCACTGTTGTGATCTTTCGGGCATGTCGGGTCCCCGGAATCGATCGACCGCTCAGCTCCCAGAATGGCCTCGACTCTTCTCAGCATGTCGGTCCCAAACGAGTCCATGCACCTAACAAGGCGCCGAAACTCCGGGTCGCGTCGCCCGTTCTCGTACCCCTTGGCGAGCTCTGGGTGCTGGTGATAGACGAAGTAGTGCAGCCACCTGTGCAGCCCGAGGAAACGCTCCGTCGAGACCCGTTCCACCCCTTCCAACTGCGGGAGTATCTTCTCCAGATCTCCGGACAGGCTGGCGTATTTCCAGAGCTGGTGGTTCTTCAACTCGTAGTACACGCCGCTGATTCCCTCCATGGTGTACAGGAGATGAAACAGCACGCAGCATTGTTGGATGCAAAACTCCCTCAGCTTCCAGAGGTTCCATGTCGAACCGTCAATCTTCCGCTTGAACTCCAGCACGCCGATACCCCTCATCTACCCGGTGTCGCTCAGCACTGCCCGAACTGCCTCTCCCCCCCACTTCTCATGCAGGGTGGGAGGACTCGCCCTCGCCTGCCACGAACACGTGGTCATGGATCCCAGAGGTTGATCTCCTCGGGGTTGAGGCAAACGTGACGGACTTGCGCCTCGGCAAGATCCGCTGGATACCGCCGGGCGCCGAGCACGGTCTCGGAGAACGCGAACCACATCTGGCGCGCGGCCACCTTCGCGGGCAGACCCCCTACGCCCGTGCCAAGGCGCGGAATGGCCACCGACCGTATCGGAGGCGAGCCAGCATGCGTCATTGTCGATGCCAGGATGGCTTTCATGGCGAGGTAGGCGTTCACCGATTGCCGAAGGCGCATCGGGACCCGCATGGTCGGTGCCGACACGAGCCAAGGCGTGTGGGCATCCCCTGTGGGGGCCAGCATCGCCTCGCCGACGAGAAGCTCGCGAAGCGGCCGCACGGCGGTGGCCTGCTGAACTTGGGACTGCAACGCCTCCCCAAATCGCACCGAGAGAGCGCGGTCGAGTCCTCCGTCCATGAAACCGAACGAGTTTGCCGGACTCACGACGGCGTTGCACTCGACCGCGCAGATGTCACCGCCTATGATTCCCACGCCGGGCTGGCCCGCGAAGTGCGCCCTCCATGCGTCCCCGAGCGAGTCGTCGCGGTAAACCAGTAGCCAACGCATGACGCGCCTCCGTCTGCTCAACCCCCTGCACTCGGCGGTCCGAGACATGACACACACGCACACGGCTCACGCGCAGGAAAGCGACACGAACGGCCTTGGGGGAACACGGACTGTGTGATTGGCCCCACACGAGATTGCGCCTCACAGTGCGGTGACGGGTGAGGGGTCGATCACTACCGCCGTCACGTTGTCTCTCCCTCCGGCCGCGTTCGCCTTCGAGACCAGGGCGGCGCACGCCTTCGCCGGATCGCGGACCTTCAGGAGCGTCCCGCGGATCGCGGCTTCGGAGACCATCTCGGTCAGGCCGTCGGTGCACAGCAGGAACCGGTCCCCCATCGTCAGCTTCGTGAACCGGACGTCGGGATAGACGAGCCCTTCCATTCCCACATAGCGGGAGAGTTTTCCCCGAGCCGGGTGGCACCTTGCTTCAGCCTCGGTGATCCGCTTGCCCCGCAAGAGGATCCCCACGATGCTGTGGTCCTCGGTCAGACGTTTGAGGGTCTTCCGGCGCAGCAGGTAGAGACGGCTGTCCCCCATGTTGGCGAAGAACAGGTGCCCGCGATGGGAAAGGGCGAGCACAACCGTCGCCCCCATCCCGGCGAATCCCGGCTGCCCCGCAGACTGCTCCCGCAATGCACGACTGAGTTCCAGAATGGAGTCGCGTATGGCCGAGCAGATGGCCTTCGCCTGCCCAAGCCATGATCGATGGGTGCGTGCATTCTCGAGGCGAGTCGTCTGCAGCCTTCGTTCCAGCATGAGGGGCAGCGCCGCCACAACCATCCTCGAAGCGAGCCCCCCGGCATGCGCCCCTCCCATCCCATCGGAGACGATGAAGAGCCCCCTTTCCGGAAGGAGCGCGAAAGCATCCTCGTTCTCTGGACGACAGCGCCCGCGATCCGTGAGGCCTTCGCCCTCGAGGTGCGCGAGTTCCCTGGTCCGAGCAACCATAGCAACTACCTCGAGGCGGCTTCCGCGGAGAGCAACCCTACACTCCGGCCTCCAGCCTGACACTCTCAGGCCCGGCCGCCCCCCCCTGCTCTCAGCCTACTCCGCGTCTCCGTCTCCCTCCGCGAGACGCGGGAGGAGAGACATGAGGGCGGGAACAGGCCCGGCGAGCTCAGGCGCCGCCTGAATGAAGACGGCGACAAAGAGGTGAATCGACTCGACCGCCTCGGCCCCGGATCGCTTGGCTTCTTTCACCGCAACACCGAGGATCACATCGATGGCCTCGGTCGTGCTCGTGGACATCCCTCACGAGTGATTTCGAAGCTGTCCCGTGGACCCGGCATGGCAACAAGGCTCAGCGAAGCTTAGCGCGGCTCCTGTGGGCCGAAGTGAGCTCGTTAGCCAGCTCACTCATCCCCTCGACGTTCACAAGCCGTTCGTAGATCGCTATGGACTTGTCGTACCCCGCCACGGCCCCTCTCAGGTCGCCTAGGGATTGGAGCGCGCTCGCGCGGTTCATGTAGGCCCTTGGGAGGCCGCCCGCTTCCCCTCGCCTCTCCTCGACGATTATGAGCCGCTCGCGAATCTCGATCGACTTGTCGTACCCCGCCACCGCCTCCCGCAGGTTGCCTTGACACTGGAGCGCGGTCGCGCGGTTCATGAGGGCCGAAGCGAGCTGGTAAGCCAGCTCACTCCTCCCCTCGACGTTCACAAGCCGTTCGTAAATCGCTATGGACTTGTCGTACCCCGCCACGGCGCCTCCCACGTCACCCAAGGACTGGAGCGCGCTCGCGCGGTTCATGTAGACCCTTGCGAGACCGTTCCCCTCCTCTTGCCTTCCCTCAACGTTTACCAGTCGCTCGT
>JACPTZ010000193.1 GCA_016192525.1 Planctomycetota bacterium | reverse complement strand
GAGCGAGCAGGAAGTGAGGCGTCAGATCGTGGAGATGCGGGAGGCGCTCCAGTCAATCCGGACCTCGGAGCGCCGGGGGAAGTGGGCGCGGGTGCTGGGACTGATGGGCGGAATCTGTATTGTCCTGTTCTTCGTGCTGCAGTTTATCCGGCTCGGACAGTCCGTCTGGCAGTCCGACGAGATCGGAGAGCTGGCCAAGGCGCGGGTGAAGCAGTTGAACCTCCAGACCTGGCCAAAGACCATTCTCGAGGAGGCGGGACCGACCTGCGTGAAGGAAACAGGCCGGGTGCTCGAGGACACGGAAGTCCTCACCACGGCCAAGCAGGAACTGCAGATCCTGATCACCGATCTCAAGCCGATTCTCATCGACTCCTTCACGCGGATCCAACCCCGCCTGTCCCAGGACATCGAGAATGAGAAGGAGAAGACGGCCGAGGAGCTGCGCGACCGGATCACCGACGTGCTCCGTTCCCGGATGCGGGCCACGCTGGAGAAGCACCGCGGCGAGATCGAGCAGCGGCTGGGCCTCTCGCGGGCGCAGGGGGACGAGGTCCTCCTGAATCTCATCAACGCCAGCAACACCGCCATGCGATCGATCGTCGAGCGGCGCTGGGGTCGCAACACCCAGGACCTTCACGAGATCTCGGAGTACCTCGCCCGCTTTCCGAATCCGCCTCGCCTGAGCGAAGATGAGATGATCACCGAAGCCACCCGCGTGCTGATCGCCCTCGCCCGGCACAAGCTCCCCGACTACGACCCGGAGGTCGAGGATCGCAAGAACCGTCTCCCCGACTCCATCCTGCTTGAGGAGGTAAACGAACAATGAGCGATGCCCCAATCGTTCCCCCTCCCGCGACTCCGGGCGCCACGCCGGAGGTGATGCAGGAACTCAACCTCCTTGCGGAGGAAGTTCGCGCGATGAGAGGGTCCGCCGACCGGGCCTGGAAGACGACCGCGATCGGCTTCGCCGTGCTGCTCGTCGCGGTCGGCGGCTATCTGCACTTCCTGGTCTATCGCCCGATGAAGGAACTGCTCAAGCCGGACGTGATCGTGCAGCAGGGGTTCGACCAGGTCGACAACGTGCTCGGCCAGTACTACGGTCTGCCGCGCCTCGAAACCGGACGGGTGCCGGAGGCGATCGGAAAGAGCCTGAAGCACGCCACGCCCGCGTTTTTCGCAGAAACGGTGAAACCCGCCCTGGAGGAACTCAAGAAGGACCTGCCGTCGCACCGGCTGGAACTCACCGAGCAGTTCCGCAAGAACGCCCCGCCCTTCTTCGACAGCGCCGCGGAGAAGATTGCGACCGAGTATCTGCCCAGGGCGCGGGAACACCTGGTCGAGTACATGACGGATCAGGCGAACGCCTCGATGGATGTCCTCGACGCGGAGGTGGACAAGGCCGTGGCCCAGGTCCTGTTCGAACAGGGACACAACCTGCACCTCCTGAAGCCGGAAAACGTCGGAAAACTCCAGGCCAGGATCGAGTCGGCGCTGGAGCAGAGCATGGCCCCCGTCCTCGACCCGGTGTTCGGGGGGATCACCGCCGGAATCCAGAGCACCCGGGACCGCATGGCGGAACTGGACCAGAAGCGGCAGTCGGGCACGCTCAGCCACGAGGAGAAGCTCGAAATCCGGCTGGCGAAGCTGACCCACGCCCTGTTCAAGAACAAGGCGGTTGAGCACGAGGAGACCATCAAGAAGGTCCTGGAGCCGTTCGGGCCGGCGACCGATTCGGAGTAGCGCGCCGCTCCGGGCGGAGCTTTCACCGATGGAAGCGCTCCAGCGATCCGTCAACCCCGATCGTGCGGGGGGTTGCCGTTGCTGTTTCCCCTCCCCTTTCCTCCCCCCTGCGGGGGGAGGGAAACAACGAAGGGCCACCCGCTGAACAGGCGTTGACGGATCACCAGCCCCGGGCCCGGGTCCTGAACAAGGACGCCCGCCATGAGACTGCGCTCCCGCGTCGCCCGCCGCATCCTGCCCGCCCTGTTGGCATGGGCCGCGACGGCCTCCCCCCAGTCCGTCCCCGCCGAGGCGTACCGGTCCTCGGCCTCGCACGTCGTCATCCCCCAGGTACGGTCCTATCCGCTGCAGGAACGGCCGGCGGGGGTGACCCTGGAGAGCGTGCGGGCGGGGATCTCGATCCTGGATCGAACCGCCTCGACCACGCTGGAGATTGTGGTCCGGAACCCCGGAGGGCGGCCGGAGGAGGCGGAACTCCTCCTGCCCGTTCCCGAGGGGGCGGTGGTGAGCGCCTTCGCCTTCGAAGGCCCGGCGCGTGAACCCACCGCGCGGATTCTTCCGAGCGCCGAGGCCCGGCGGACGTATGACGGCATCGTCGCGAAGACCCGCGATCCGGCCCTCCTCGAATTCGCCGGATACAACCTGATCCGGTCGAGCGTCTTCCCCGTTCCGTCGGGCGGGACCCAGCGGGTGCGGATCACCTACGATCATCTGCTCCCGGGGGACAACAGCCGCATCGATTACGTCCTGCCTCGGAGCGAGATGATCTCCTCGACGGGAATCCCGTGGCAGATCGAGGCGGAGATCCGCTCGAAGACGCCGGTTTCGACGATCTTCTCCCCGAGCCACCCCATCGCCGTCGAACGCGTCTCCCCGGAACTGGCCCGGGTTCGCGGAGGTCCGGACGCCTCCCGGACGCCCGGACCGTTCCTGCTCTCGATGCTCCTGGAAGGGGACGGCGTCACCGCCTCGCTTTTCGCCTATCCCGACCCCAAGATCGGCGGAGGGTATTTTCTCCTCCTCGCCGGTCTGCCGGGCCGCCGACCGGAGGAACAGGGCGTGATCCGGCGCGAGGTGACGCTGGTTCTCGACCGGTCCGGCAGCATGCTGGGAAAGCCCATGGAGCAGGTTCGCGATTCGGCGATCCGGATCTGCGAGTCGCTCCGCGAGGGCGAGGCCTTCAACATCATCGACTATGCCACGACCGTTTCGAAGTTCGCCGGGCGCCCCGTCCTCCGGAACGCGACATCGCTCGAGGAGGCGCGGAGATATCTGGCCTCGCTGCGGCCGATGGGCGGCACGAACATCCACGACGCCCTGGTCGAGGCCCTGCGGCAGCCGCCGGTCCCCGGCTGTCTCCCCATCGTGCTCTTTCTGACCGACGGCCTCCCGACGATCGGGCCGTTCTCTGAGACGGCGATACGACAGGCGGTGGAAACCGGAAATCCGCACCGCCGCCGCGTGTTCACGCTCGGCGTGGGCACGGAGCTGAATGCCCCCCTGCTCGACCGGCTGGCCGAGATGACCCGGGGGACCAGCGACTACATTCTGCCGGGGGAGGACATCTCCCGGCGCGTCGATCAGGTGTTTCGTCGCCTTTCCGGTCCGCTCCTCACGGACGGCGTGCTGGCGGTACTGGACGCCGAAGGGCAGGTCACCACTCGCGTGGCCCACGAGCTCATCCCCGACAGGGTGCCGGACCTGTTCGAGGGCGATCCGTTCGTGCTGCTCGGGCAGTACCGGGGCGAGGGGCCGATCACCTTCCGCCTCAGCGGCACGTGGGCCGGATCGGCAAAGACCTTCTCGTTCACCTTCCCGATGGCGGATGCAACGACCCGGAACGCCTTCGTCCCGCGTCTCTGGGCCAGTCGGCGGATCGCGTTCCTCATCGATGCGATCCGCCAGATGGGCGCGGCCTCGGCCTCGGGGTCGGGCCCTCCCCTGGCGTTGAGCGATCCGCGCTTCCGCGAACTCACCGACGAGATCGTCCGGCTCTCCACCGAGTTCGGAATCCTCACGGAGTACACCTCCTTCCTCGCTACCGAGGGATCCAATTTCGCGAGTCTCGACGCGCTGCTCATCTCCTGCGCCAACGAACTGAACGGGAAGGCGGTCACGAAACGGAGCGGGCTGGAGGCGATCGCCCAGTCCCGGAACATCGAGGGTCAGAAGAAGCAGGCGGTCCTGAATGCGAGCAACGGCTACTGGGATGCAAAGATGAACCGGGTGGAGATCGCGACGGTTCAGCAGGTCTGCGATCGCGCCTTCTTCCTGCGCGGGAACCGGTGGGTGGACTCGAAGGCGCTGGCCGCCGGGGCCGTCCTGCGGGAGGACCTCGTCGTCAGTTTCGGCTCCGAGGCATACCGGGCGCTGCTGGACCGGCTGGTCGGTGAGGGTCGCCAGGGGCTGCTGGCCCAGCAGGGGGAGATCCTCCTGCGCGTCGGCGAACAGAACATTCTGGTGAAGTGAGTCAAGGGGCGGACCCTGGAGACGGTCTCGGTCGTCGAGCCCCCGTAGGGGCGGCCCTCGCGGCCGCCCGCCTGTGGAGCGGCTGAGCCGCGAGACAGACGCTTCGTCTGTAGAGATGGCGTTTCAGTCCGTCCAACCATGAGAGGAGAGCGTCATGAACCGCGTGCTGCAGTCGGTAGGGGTCCTTTTCCTGGCGGGGATCACGGTGTTCTGCGTCTGGAGCATCGTGCAGGCGGGGGACGAAGGGGGCCCGGTGCGGCCCGCCGGGCTGGTGCCGGTCGACGCGGCGACGTTCGAGGGAAAGGGGGCCGACCCGGTGGGCGTGGGGACGCCGGCACCGGCGACCGCCGATCCGGGCAAGCCGGTGGACCTGGCGATCTGCCTGGACACGAGCGGGAGCATGGACGGTCTGATCGACGCGGCGCGCCGGAAGCTCTGGGACATCACCAACGAGCTCGCGACGGCGAAGCCGACGCCCCGGCTGCGGGTGGCGCTGCTCACGTACGGCAACGACGGTCACAACGCGGAGACCGGCTGGGTGCGGGTCGACCACTCCTTCACGGAGGACCTGGACGCCATTTACCAGCAGCTCTTCGCGCTGCGGACCAATGGAGGCACGGAGTTCGTGGGTCGGGTCCTCAAGGCCTCGATCGAGCAGCTCGAGTGGACTCCCGCCCCGGACGCGCTGAAGCTGATCTTTGTCGCGGGAAACGAGTCGGCGGACCAGGACACGCAGGTTCCCTTCCGGGACATCTGCCGGAAGGCCATCGCACAGGGGATCATGGTGAACGCGATCTACTGCGGCCCCGCGGCGGACGGGATCGCCCCGGCGTGGCGCGAGGTGGCGCTCCTCGCGGACGGCCAGTTCGCCTCGATCGATCAGAACCACGGGACGGTAGAGGTGATGACGCCGTTCGACCAGGCGCTCGCCGCGCAGAGCACGGCGCTGAACGCCACGTACCTTCCGGTAGGCGGCGAGGGGCAGGCGGCCTGGCAGAATCAGGCCGCGCAGGACGCGAATGCCGCCTCGACCAGCATCGCGGCGGCCGCGTCCCGGGCCCAGACGAAGTCCGGGAAGTGCTACGTCTGCACGTGGGATCTGGTCGATCTGGTGCAGCAGAAGGAATTCGACTGGGCGAAAGTCAGGGACGAGGACCTGCCCGAGGCGATGCGGAAGATGACGGCGGGCGAGCGGCGGGCGCACGTCGCCCTGATGGCGCAGAAGCGGGGGGACATCCAGAAGCAGATCA
>JACPTZ010000192.1 GCA_016192525.1 Planctomycetota bacterium | reverse complement strand
GAGGCGGTGCGGATCACGATGCACGCGGGGCAGGAGGTGGTACCGCTGCCGGAGGGGTCACAGTACCTGGGATTCATCTTCGCGCGGGAGGACACCGCGGAAGCAGTGGAGCGAGTGCTGAGGGAAGCGCATCAGCGGATCGAGTTTGTGATCGGGTGAGGCGGGACGCCTCCCGGAGACGTCATTCAGACGATGTGTAGGATAGGGGCCCGGTGGGATAAGCCGAATGCCCGTAGGGGCACGGCGTCGCCGTGCCCCTGCCCTCTCTCCTCCGGGGAGAGGGATACAACTAAAGGACGCATTTACTCCGTGACGACACCTTGTCCGACTGGCATCGGGGCTTGCCCCCGCCCGCCTGCTCCGCGGCTCATCCGTCCACAGGATGCCCCGCCTGCGGCGAATCACTTACTCGGCGCGTAGTAGGGATTCGCCCCCTGGGCATGATCGGTGGTATCCAGGACCTGCTTGACCTCGGGGATGTTGTCCTTGAGCATCCGCTCCACCCCCTGCTTCAGGGTGACGTCCGCGGCGCCGCACCCCTGGCACCCCCCCCCCATCGCGATGTAGAGGTTGCCGTCCTTCACATCGATCACCTGGATGTAGCCGCCGTGCGCGGCCACGGAGGGATTGATCTCGTCCTGGATGAACTGCTCCACCTTCTCCCGCAGCGCGACGTCGGCGTCGCTCGGCCCGAGCGCCTTGACGGCTTCGGGGCTCAGCGTGGGGCCGCCCGCCTGGAGCGTGGAGCGGATCGCCCCCCCCACCTGCTTCGCGAGGGTCCCCCAGTCGCCGTCCTTCATCGTTACCGTGACGATGTGGTTGTGCACGATCACCGCAACGACTCCCGTGAGACCGAACAGGGCATCGACCAGCGCCGAGCCGCGGGAGGCGGCGGCCTCGCGGAAGAGGAATGGCCCGCCCTCGTAGACGTACCGGTCCACGGTGAACTTGCAGACGCCGGGATCGGTCCGGGATGGCTCGGCCATGATGCGGATTTCAGGGGGAGGCATGGTTTTCTCCTGTGTAGTGTGGCGCAACGACCGCAGAATAGCCCGCCAGGGGGCCGGGCGTCAACGTGAATCCCGCTCGGGCGTGGAATCGCGGGGGTGGCCCCGGTGCGTCGCCGGCGCGCCGCGACCCGATCCGTCAGGCCTGCGCGTTCCCCTCCACCCGCTCGTCCACCCAGTAGTTGGGCGCCTCGCGGGTGATCACGATGTCGTGCGGGTGGCTCTCGCGCGCCGAGGCGGCCGAGACGCGAATGAACCGCGTCTTCGTCCGGAGTTCGTCGATAGTCCGCGATCCCGTATACCCCATCCCGGCCCGAACGCCCCCGACGAGCTGATACACGAAGTCGGAGAGCGGCCCCTTGAACGGGACGCGCCCCTCCACCCCTTCCGGCACGAGTTTCTCGCGCTCGGAGACGTCCCGCTGACCGTACCGGTCCTTCGACCCCTGCACCATCGCGCCCAGCGACCCCATCCCGCGATAGGACTTGTAGGTGCGCCCCTTGTAGAGAATCGTCTCACCCGGACTCTCGGCCACCCCGGCGAACAGCCCGCCCAGCATCACGGCGTTCGCGCCGGCCGCGAGCGCCTTGGTGATGTCGCCCGAGTGCCGGACCCCGCCGTCGGCCACGATCGGCACTCCGCCGGACGCCGCCTCCTTCGCGCACTCCATCACCGCCGTAATCTGCGGGACCCCGATCCCGGCGATCACCCGCGTCGTGCAGATCGACCCCGGCCCGATCCCCACCTTGATCCCGTCCGCCCCCGCCTGGATGAGCGCCTTCGCCCCCTCGGCGGTGGCGACATTCCCGGCGACGACGTCGATGGAGAAGCGCTTCTTGAGTTCCTTCACCGTCGCAATCACGTTCGCCGAGTGACCGTGGGCCGTGTCGACCACGATCACGTCGACGTCCGACTTCACCAGCTTGTCCGCCCGCTCGTAATCGAACACCCCGACGGCGGCCCCCACCCGCAGCCGGCCCCGGCCGTCCTTGCAGGCCTTCGGGTACTGCGCCGTCAGGTTGACGTCCTTGATCGTGATGAGCCCGCGCAGCCGGTTCTCCTTGTCCACGAGAAGGAGCTTCTCGACCTTGTGCTTGAAGAGGATGTCCTTCGCCTCGTCGAGCGTGGTGTCGGGCGCGGCGGTGACGAGTTTCCCCTTCGTCATCACATCGGCGATCTTCTTGTGGTCGCTCTTGTGGAACCTCAGGTCGCGGTGGGTCAGGATGCCGACCAGCCGGTTCCCCTCCTCCACGATCGGAATCCCGGAGATGCGCTGCTCCGCCATGATCTTCTTGGCCGTTCCGATCGTCTCGGTGGGCGGCAGGCAGACCGGATCGGCGATGATCCCGTTGGCCGACCGCTTGACCTTGTAGACCTCCTTGGCCTGCGCCTCGGCGTCGAGGTTCTTGTGGATGATCCCGATCCCGCCCTCGAGGGCGAGCGCGATGGCGAGCTTCGCCTCGGTCACGGTGTCCATGGCGGAGGAGACGATGGGGATCTGGAGGGCGATTTTGCGGGTGAAGGAGGTCCGGGTGTCGACGTCGGTTGGAACGACGTCCGACAGGGCGGGGAGGATGAGGACGTCGTCGAAGGTGATCGCCTCACCGATGATCTTGTCGGGCATGTACGGGGTCCTGCAGGAGGGGGGCCTCCGTTCGCGGGGGCCAAAGGAACAGTTTAGCGGGTGGGCGAGGGGGGCGTCAAGAAGTGGAGCGTCTCAGCCATTCCCCGCCGCCGCCAGTTCCCCCCGGATCGCCTCGAGGGCGCGCGCCCGGTGGCTGATCCGGTTCTTCTCCTCCGCGGGCAACTCCGCCATGGTTCGGGTGAAGACGGGGGCGATGAGGAAAAGCGGATCGTAGCCGAAGCCGCCGTCGCCCCGGGGGCTCTCCGCCATCCGACCCTCGCACGTCCCCTCGGCGCAGGCGAGAAGGCCGGCGGGGGCGGCGACGACGATGACGCAGCGGTACCGGGCGGTTCTCCGCCCGGCCGGAACGCCTGCCATTTCTTCGAGCAGTTTCCGGTTGTTCGCGCCGTCGTCCGCTCCGGGCCCGGCGTACCGGGCGGAGGTGACTCCCGGGCGGCCGCCGAGGGCATCGACCTCGAGGCCGGAATCGTCCGCCAGCGTCGGGAGCCCTGTGACCGCGGCCCAGGTCCGGGCCTTCAGTTCGGCGTTGGCCCTGAAGGTGGCACCGGTTTCTTCGACTTCGGGGGCGCGGGGAAACTCCCGCAGATCATGGAGCGTGAGCGGAAGACCCGCGAGGATCGCGGTGATCTCGCGAATCTTGTGGAGATTGCGGGTGCCAAGGAGAAGGTCGGGCATGCGCTACCACTTCACCTTCCCCAGCCTCACGATCGCCTCCCGAAGCCGCGCCTCCGGAACGGTGAGGGCGATGCGGAAGTACCCCTCGCCGGAGGGGCCGAAGCCGTTTCCCGGGGTGACCACCACGTGCGCCTCCTCGAGGCAGCGCCGGGCGAACTCCGTTGAACCCGCCCGGAGGGGGACCGGCCCCCAGAGGTAGAAGGTGGCCGGGGGCGGGGTGACCTCCCACCCGAGTCGACGCAGACCGGCCACGGCCGTGTCGCGGCGGCGGCGGTACATGGCTCGGATCTTCGCCGCCTCGGCGTCTCCGCTCCGGAGCGCCTCCGCGGCGGCGTGCTGGATCGGCATGTACGGGCCGGAGTCGAGATTCGCCTTCAGATCCCGCAGGGCGCTCACCACTTCCGCCCTTCCCGCCGCCCAGCCGATCCGCCAGCCGGTCATGTGGAAAGTCTTTGAGAAGGACTGGAACTCGATCGCGACCTCCTTCGCCCCGGGGATCTCGAGGATCGAGCAGGGACGCTCCTCGGCGTAGATCGCGTAGTAGGCGGCGTCGTATCCGATGAGGATCCGACGCCTCCGGGCGAAGGCGACGAGCCGCTCGAGGTACGCCCGCGGCGCCACGCTCCCCGTGGGATTGTTGGGGGAGCAGAGCCAGAGAATCCGCGCCCGGCGGAGCGTCGCGGACGGAATCGCCTCGAAGTCGGGCAGGAATCCGTTCTCGCGGCGTAGCGGCATGTAGTGCACGCGCCCGCCGGCGAAGACCGCTCCCGAGGTGTACGGCGGATAGCCCGGTTCCGGGACCAGGACCGTCTCGCCCGGCTCCAGAAGGGCGAGCGGCAGATGGGCGATCCCCTCCTTCGATCCGATGACGGCGCAGATCTCCGTCCTCGGATCCACCTCGACGTCCATCACCCGCCGGTACCATTGCGCGATCGCCGAACGATACTCGATCGTCCCCTCCCCGGGCGAATACTGGTGGACGCCCGAGATCTTCCAGGCCTCGGCGATGGCGCGGCGGATGAACGCCGGGGTGGGCTGGTCCGGGTCTCCGATGCCCAGATTGATCACGTCGTGCCCGGCGGCGAGGAGCGCGCGACGGCGACGGTCCATTTCCGCGAAGAGGTAGGGCGGCAGCCGGGTCAGGCGCCGGGCCCGGGGAAACGCGGGGGAGGCCGGACCGGGATTGGGATGGGTGCCCGCCGGGCGCGTCCGCCGGGAGAGGACGGCGGCCGGCCGGGCGCTAGTACGGAGCTTCATCGGTGCTCCTCGGCGCGGTGATCGGACGGATCGGCAGGAAGACGGAGAAGGTGGACCCTTTCCCCGGCGTGCTGGCCACGCGGATCGTCCCGCTGTGGGCCTCGACCATGCTTTTTACGATGGCGAGTCCGAGCCCGGTCCCGCTGACCTGGGCGGTGAGCGAGGAGTCGACCCGGTAGAACTGGTCGAAGATCTTTCCAAGGTGCTCCTCGGCGATCCCGATCCCCTGGTCCGAGATGTCGATCCTCAGGACCCCCTCCTCCTTGCAGATCTTCACCGTCACCAGGCCGCCCGCCGGGGAATACTTGATGGCGTTGCTGATCAGATTGATGAGGACCTCCTTGATGCGGTCGGGATCGAGCATCGTCAGCGGGAGGTCGGAGGCGATGTCCACGGCGATCTGGTGCTTGTCCGACTGCACCTTGGCGACGCCCATGATATCCTGGACGAGCTGCCCCAGGTGGGCCGGCTCGGGACGCAGGCGCAGACGGCCGGACTCGATGCGCGACAGGCTGAGGAGGTCCTCGATCAGCGCCAGAAGCCGGTTGGACTCCTCGTCGATGACCTTGAGGAACTCCTTCTGCTGCTCGTCCTGCGCCATGTCGGCGAGCGCCTCGGTGTACGCCTTGATCGAGGTGAGCGGGGTGCGGAGCTCGTGACTCACGTTCGAGACGAACTCCGACTTCATCTGGTCGAGCTTGCGAAGCCGCTCCAGCTCGCGCGAGGCGGTCATGTCGCGGAGCAGGACGATCACGCCGCGGGTCCTCCGGTCCTCGTCCCTCAGGATCGCGGTGCTGATGGCGAGCGGGACCTCCACCCCCTGGCTCAACTGCTGGATCCACTGCTGCTCCATCGCGAAGCCGTGGTCGATCGTCTCCTGGACGATTCCGTTCAGCACCTTGGCGAGGTCGCCCGAGAAGACGTCGGGATAGGCCCGGCCGATCACGTCCACATCCTCGATCCCGAGCATGGCGGTGGCGTTGCGGTTGATCTGCGTGATCCGGTTGGACTCGTCGAGCGTGAAGATCCCGTGGCTGATGCTCTCCAGGATGTTCTCGAGGAAGTTTCGCGTGTGCTCCATCTCCGAGAGCTGCCGGCGGAGACGGGCATCGAGCGTGGCGTTGTAGATCGCCGCGGCCGAGTGTACGGCGAGCAGGTTGAGGCGGTCGATCGTGAGCTGGCTCAGATGCTCCTCATGCCGGCTCGCGTCGATGCAGAGGAGCCCCACGAGGTCGCGGCCGGTGCTGAGCGGTACGATCGTCAGAAGCGATTCCTTCTTGATCGGCACGGTGGTCTGCTTGTCGTGGCGGGCGATCCACTTGACGACGTCGCCCGTGACCGGAAGCCGCTTCCAGCGGTGCGTGCCGCCCGGGGACGAACTGCGGACGGAGCGCCACTCCTCGCTCTCGACATCCCGGAGGAAAATCTGATAGTAGGCGCCGTGCAGGACCTGGTTGATCGAGGCGCAGAAGATGTCCACCACCTCCTCGATGGTCCGGGCCACCATGAGCCGGCGGGAGACGTCCTTCAGGGCCACCAGTTCGGCCACGGCGTTGAGGAGACTCTCGTTGGTCTGGAGGAGGAACTCGATCTCGCGACGCGGATCGGGCGACCCGGCGGGCACCGCGGGGGGATCGGAGAACGGATCGGGCGGGGGGTCGGCGGGTTGGCGGGTCGTGGCCATGTCGTTCGGCGCGGCCCCCTAACCGGCCAGCTCGAGGAAGACGAGGGCCCGCTGCATCTCTTCATCGATCTCCGCGACGAGCTTGTCGAGCGCGGAGGGGGGAATGTCGAGGAGTTGCCAGGCGGCCTCGCTCACCATGGGGATCCTGGCGTCGCCGCCGGAACCGATTCCCATCGCCCGGATCATGATGTCGGCGAGGTGGACCACCGACACGGGCTTCTGGTTCTCGCTCGCGAGCGCCGGATTGTGGTGAAACGTGGTCGACTCGATGAGCGCCTTGGACAGGTTCCACTTCTGGAAGAGCCAGCCGCCGATGTCGGCGTGGGTGAAACCCAGGTGCTGGGACTCCGCATCGACGATCAGGCAGTTGCGGTTGCCGACGATTTCCAGGACCTGCAGGAAGTCGTCGTGAAGGTACTGGTCCATCACGACCTTGCCGATGTCGTGCAGCAGCCCCGCGATGAAGAATTCCTCGAGCGAGGAGTATCCGATCCTCCGCGCGATGACCTTGCAGGCGACACCGCACCCGACGGAGTGCTTCCAGAATTCGGTGCGGTTGTAGGGAGAGGGCTTGCCGGCGCCCTTCTTGAAGGCGTCGAAGATGGACGAGGAGAGAACGATGCTCTTGATGGTGTTGAAGCCGAGGATCACGATCGCGTGCGTGATCGTCGTGATGCGATTCGGGAATCCGTAGAACGAGGAGTTGACGACCCGCAGGATCTTGGCCGTGATGGCCGGGTCGCTCGAGATGAGCGCCGCCACCTCCTTGGCCGAGGTGCGGGGATTGATCATCAGGCGGTTGATGCTGGCCAGCATCGCGGGAAGCGTGGGAAGCCCCACCACCTTGTCCACGGCGCGCTTCAACCGTTCCTGGTTGTTTCCGGGCTGTTGGGGGGGAGGAGGCATGACCCTCGGCCGATTACTTGGGGGGCTTCAGAAGTCTCTGCCGCTTGTAACGCTTCGCGGCGCCGGCAATGTGCTGCATCGCCGGGGAGGTGATCACGTCCGCGAACATGGCGTCCACGGCGGCGTCGCTCTCGGCGAACTTGGCCTCCATGTCCGGGGAGACCGCCTCGACGACATCCTCGCACATGATCGTCACGGTGTCGATCTTGCGCGCCATCAGGCGCGTGATCCAGTTCGCGTTGAGCTCCACCCCCTCGCGGACGAGCGTGGCGCCGGAGACATCATTCACGGGCTCGGCCGTGATCATGCCCGGCTTGGCGTCCTTCAGTGGAATGGTCTTCTGCCCCACGGCGACTCCCCCGTCCGCCCACGGCGCGTGCGCCGCGGGCGAAGCGGCACATTATAGCGGCCCGTCGGACACACTCAAGGATTATTGCGGCGGAGAAGGGGGCTAGTGCGAGCGGCCGACGACGAACTCCGCGAGCGCCTCCAGGCTCTCCCGGGCCTCGGAGCCGGGCAGGCCGGAGAGCACGGTGCGCGCCTCGGCGGAGAACTCCCGGGCCCGTTCGCGGGCGTAGGCGAGAACGTCGTGCTCGGAGAGGAGGCCGGTCACGAACGCCCGCCCCTGATCGCCGTGCCCCTCGAGGAGGAGCGACTGCAGCGGGATCCGCTCCGCCGTCCCGAGGATCGACCAGAGCCGGATGAGCGGGAGCGTCATCTTCCCCTTGGCCAGATCGGTGCCGAGCGACTTTCCGACGGTGGCCTCGTCCCCCGCCAGGTCCAGAACGTCGTCCACGATCTGGAACGCGATGCCCACGGCGTGACCGTAGGCCCGGCAGGCCTCGGCGGATTGGGGGTCGGCGCCGGAGAGACGCGAGCCGAGGAGCCCGGCGGCGGCGAAAAGCGCCGCCGTCTTGTCGCGGATGATCCCGAGGTAGGCCTCCTCGCTGACGGTGAGGTCGTACTTGCGCCGGGTCTGGGTCAACTCCCCGAGGCAGGTCCGGTGCGCCGCGTCGGCGAGGCTGGCCAGAACCGGCCCGGCGGCGATCTTCGCGCAGACGCCGAAGGCCTTGGCGAAGAGGAGGTCGCCGGCGAGGACGGAGGTCTCGTTCCCCCACCGGGCGTTCACGGTCGGCAATTTCCGGCGGAGATCGGCCTCGTCGAGGATGTCGTCATGGACGAGGGTGGCGTTGTGAATGAGCTCAAGGACGAGGGCGACCTGGTCGTGCGCCTCAGTGGGCCGACCGAAGGCGCGGGCGGACAGATAGACGAGCCCGGGGCGGATGCGTTTGCCCTGGTAGCCGAGGAGGTGCTCGAGGACCGGCTGAACGAGCGGGCTCTCGCCCCGAAGGGTGGCCGCGAAGAGGCGGTCGAAGCGGGCGAGATCGGCCTCGACCGGGGCGTAGATCGCGGCAAGTTCGGTCGGCATTCACGACTCCGGTCGAGGGCGCCTTCCTCCCACGGTCGGTCCCGGCGACTGGAGAATTGTAACCGAGGCAGGAGCGGACGCGCAATGTTTTCCTTGGGGATGCCTTCAGCGGCCACCGCGCCGGCGCGGGATGACCTGTTCCCGCCTACCCATCGGCCCGCCCCTGCACATACTCCCTCAACGCCACATCCCACGGGCGCATCGGATGTCCGGAGGCGGCGATCCTGCCGCTGTCGAGCGGGGTGTTCCGCGGACGGGGGGCGAGGCGCTTGAGGGCTGACGCGGGCACTTCCTCGAAGCGATGTTCGAGTCCCGCCGCGGCCGCGATGGCGTGCGCCTGCTCGGCCCGGCTGCACGAGCCGGCGTTCGAGGCGTGGTAGATCCCGGCCGGCTGGGTGCAAAGGTGGACGAGCGCCCGGGCCACATCCTCCGACCACGACGGGCCGCCGCGCTGATCGGCGATCACCCGCACCAGCCCGCCGCTCCGCAGCCCGCGGATCACCCAGTCGACGAAGTCCTGCTTCCCCGACTGCCCGAAGATCCAGGAACTGCGGGCCACGACGGCCTCCGGACAGGCCTCCAGCACGGCCACCTCCCCCTCGCGCTTGCTCATCGCGTAGACCCCGCGCGGAGCGGGCGGATCGGTCTCGACGTACGGGCTCCCCTTCTCGCCGTCGAAGACATAGTCGGTGCTGACATGCACGAGACGGCACCGGCGCGCCGCGCAGGCCTCGGCCAGCACCCGGGGACCCTCCACGTTGGCCCGACGGCAAGCCCACGTCTCACGCTCCGCCGCGTCCACGTTCGTGAAGGCGGCGCAGTTGATCACCGCCTCGGGCTTGATCCGGTCCAGGGACGCCGCCACACGCGCGGCATCGGCGATGTCCAGCGAGGCCCGGGGAAAGGCGTGGACTTCAGGGGGGTGGATCAGGTCGTGGGGCGGCGTCGAGGCCCACCGCGCGAAGGCGCTTCCCAGGATGCCGCCGGCGCCGGTGACGAGGAGTCTCATCAGACGGTCGCCCGCACCACCCGGTTTCGCCCTTCCTTCTTGGCCTGATAGAGCGCGGCGTCGGCGTGCTTCACGAGGTCGGCCACGTTCATGGAGGAGGCGAGTTCCGCCAGTCCGATGCTGAGCGACACCTGGACCGGCGGCGTATGGAGGCCGAATTCGTGACGGCGCATCAGGGCCTGAATCCGCTCCGCGACCACCTCGGCCCCGTCCATCGGCGTCTCCGGCATGACGATGGCGAACTCATCCCCGCCGTACCGCGCCACGTGGTCCTCCCGCCGGACGTACCCCTGGATGATCTCCGCCACCTCCCGGAGCACGCGGTCGCCGGTGGTGTGCCCATAGGAGTCATTCACCGGCTTGAAGTTGTCGACATCCACCATCGCGAGCGTGAGCTTGCGCCCGTAACGGATCGTGCGGTGAACCTCCCGCTTCAACTGCTCGTAGAAGGTGCGGTAGTTCGCGAGTTTCGTGAGGGGATCGGTCCGGGCCTGGCTCTGAATCTCGCGGAACAGGTGACAGTTCTGAATGGCCACGCCGAGCATGTGCGTCAGATGCTCGATCGGCGGGAGGTCGTTCAGCTCGTCGAAGAAGGTGCCGTCGGTCTTGTCGGCAAGATTGAGGATGCCGACCGTGGTGTTGCCCGACCGGAGGGGCGCGGAGATGCAGGATTTCGTGACGTACTTGTCCGCGAAGGTCCGCTCGAAGCGGGCGCCCGTGGAGCGCTCGTACTCGTCGATGTCGCGGATCAGGATGAGGGTCCGGGTCTGGAGCGCCCGCCCCATGACGGTGTGGGCGTGATGGCGGATGGTGATCTTGTGATTGATCTCGTCCGGGTGGTTGTGCCGCTTCAGGACCAGTTCGTCCTTGCCGGCGGTGTAGAAGAAGAGGCTGGCGAACTTGGCGCCGACGAGGAGCGGGATCTTGGTGATGGCGATCTCGCAGATCTTGTCGAGGTCGAGCGTGTTGATCTGCTGGCTGAGGGTGGCGATGAAGTGCATCTTCTCGGTGCTGGCGCCGAGCCGCAGGCGGAGGTCGTCCAGCATGCGGAGATTCGCCTGGAGCTGTTCGACGGTGGATTCGAGGTCGCGGACCTGTCCCGTCAGGTCCGCGATCCGGCGGTCGCGCTCGGCGAGCGCGGCGGCGGAGTCGACGGGAACGCCCGGAGCAGGGTCGCGGGGGGAATCGCTCATGGTCTCCTCCCCAATCAGGGTATTCTGGCACCGCGGTACGGGCGGGTCAAGGGGAATTCCGGACCCAAGTTCGCCGGCCCTCTGGACTGTCATTTTCCTTGAGCGTTCCCGCCCCTCATGGTACGGCTGTGCGCGGTAGGGACCCATGGGTGAGTTCATTGTCGCGCTGGCCCGGATCGCCGGGCGCCTGATCCTCGTGTTCGCGGGGGTCACGGCCGCCTTCGCGCTCTATTCGTGCACCCGCGGCGGCCCTCCCCGCCGACCGCCCGACTCGCCCGCCACGATCCCCCTCCTCACGTCGCCGCCGATCATCGGTGTCCGGTTGAGCGCCGGAACCGACGCGAGCCAGGTCGTCCTGTCGGTGGCCGGTCCCTACGAGTTCCGCCGGCACGACACCGGAGAAGTGCTCTCCCGCGGAGAGAGCCTGCCCGCTTCCGGCCTGACGGCCCGCGAGGGCGCCTGCCTGATCGGCACGACGCCGCTCCGCGGCGGCGATGTGGATTGTGTCCCCGGGAAAGACGGAACCCTTCGCGTGGGCGAAACCGCCTATCGTGGATCGCTCCGGTGCATCGCCATCGGAAATCGCATCACGGTCGTGAACCGGCTGGACCTGGAACAGTACCTCGCCGGGGTGCTCGGGAGCGAGGCGCCGCTCGACTGGCCGGATGCCTCGCTGGAGGCGCAGTGCGTCGCCGCCCGCTCCTACGCCCTGTGGCAGATGCGTTCCGCCCGGAGCCGGGGCGCCGACCAGGCGGACCTCACCGACGACGTCTCGTCCCAGGTCTACCTGGGAATGCGGAACGAGACCGACCGTTCGCGCGCGATCGTCGCCGCCACGCGCGGCGCCGTCTGCGTCTTCAACGGGGGACTCTTCCCGACTTTCTACTCGAACACCTGCGGGGGACACACGGAACCGGCCTTCCTGGTCCTGCCGAACGACCGCCCGCCCGACATCGCCCCGCTCATGGGACGCCCGTGCGAGTTTTGCGAACTGTCGCCGCGGTACTCGTGGTCCGAGTCCTTCCCGAGGAAGGAAATCGCCTCGCGTCTGGGCGCCGGCGGGCTTTCGGCGGATGAGGTGACGCAGGTCCGGATCCTCGAGAAGGCGCCGGGGGGACATGCGGTGAAGATCGGAGTCGCCACCCGCAAGCAGTCGACGGAGCGGGTGATGACCGGCCTCGAGTTCCGTCTCGCGCTCGGCGCGCGGAAACTGATGAGCACCAAGTTCGAGGTGGCGCCGGCGGGCGATTCGATCCGCTTCACGGGGAATGGATGGGGTCACGCCGCCGGGATGTGCCAGATGGGGGCCTTCCGGATGGGGAAGTCCGGGTTCGACAGCCTGGCCATTCTGAAGTACTACTACCCGGGGGCGGAAGTCGTGCGGCTGTACGAGTAGTGTCCTCCAAGGATCACCAGCGTCGGAGTCAGCAAGCCGCACACGCGGGTGATCCTTCGCCTCGGCCTGCGGCCGAGGCTCAGGATGACAAGGGGACGGGACGGTAACCTGGTACGGGCAGGCAAGGGTCGCCCCTGCGCTCGCCCGAGTCGCTTGAGTAATCTCCGGGTGGCGCCTTGCCTGTGTGGCTGCCCCCACGCACGATCAGGGTTGACGGATCAGGGTCGCGGGGCGTCCCCATCCTTCCGCGGCTTGCCGACAAACGACTGCGAGATCTCGTCCCCGGCCAGGAGCTGGGCGTCGATCTGGGGACGATCCTCGGGGCTGAGGGGGTGTGAGGCCTCATGATCGGTCCGGGCCCGGGCCAGAGGTCCGTCGCCGGGCGGGGCGGCGCCCGTCATGAGATCGGTTCCCGTGTAGGTCACCGCGAACCGCTGTCCCGAGGCGTACCACTCCTCGTACTCAAAACCGAGGTGAAGCATCACCTTCTGGAACCCCTCGCCATCGACGCTCTCGAGCGACACCTCGGACTCCGTCGGAAAGGGGACGCCCACGGACAGAGGCTCGGTCAGGGCCGTGCGGCAGGAGTAGAAGTGCCGGAGCAGCTCGTTCCCCCGGGCGGCCACGCACCAGAACGAGCCGCTCATCGTCTCGGCCCCGCAGCCGAAGACGAGCTTCCCGCTCTCCGCCGCGAGGTCGGTGATGAGGTCGGGAAAGGCCCCGGAGAGCATGAAGGAGGTGTCGAGCACGTAGGCCTTCCCGCGCCTCTGTCCCGCCATGAGCGGAAACCCCTTCTCCTTCGCCTCCCAGTCGATCTCGTCTCCGCTTCCCACCGGCTCACCGACGACGATGTCTTTTTTTCGGGCCTGGAGCCGCGGCAGAAGCAGCGGCCATTCCATGTCGGCGACGAGAATCCCGAAGTGCATCCCCATGTGTGGTCCTCCAGCGGAGAAAGGGTCATCCTATCTCCGGCCCGCCCGGAAATCCACGAATGAGTGCGCGCGCCTCACGGCGATCTCCAGATGACTCGCGCGGCCGAGGAGGGCCGGCTCCGCGTGAAGGCGCGTTTCGAGCCTCAACAGACGCCGGTACGCCTCCCGATCCTCCAGCCAGACGGCATGCTCGCGAACCGGCAGCACCGTCTTTCCGATCATCGAGAGCTTCTCGCACCCGGCGCGGGTGAAGAGTTCTGAAAGCTCGGACGGGTCGAACATGTGGAGGGGAAATCGCTCGGACGGATCGTTCGCCAGCCAGACGCTCTCCCCGGAGCGGGCGAACCGCTCCAGGGCATCGAGGTCCCGCTTCCCGCAGTAGAGATCCAGCCCGCTCCAGCGCTGGTCCACGGAGACGACGGCTGTGCCGCCCGGCTTCAGCACCCGGGCGATCGCCTTCGCCCCGCGGCGGGGATCGGAACAGTACGAGAGGGGATCGCCCTGGGCGACCAGGAAATCGACGGACGCGTCGGCGAACGGGGCGAGATCGGCGATGTCGGCCTTGACGAGGGAGATCCGCCCGTCGAGCCCGGCTTCGGCGGACTTGCGGCCGGCCTCATCGAGCATCTTCTGCGACAGGTCGGAGCAGGTGACCCGGTAGCCGTGCTTCGCGATCTCGAGGCTCCACACACCGGTCCCGCCGCCGACATCCAGAATCGAGGCCGACAGATCCCGCGGCAGGTAGCGCTTGAGGTGGTGCCAGGTGATTTCGCGGTAGAAGTCCCAGTAGGGACCGGTGTAGGTGGCGTCGTATCGGGGCGCCACGCGATCGTAGTATTGTTCGGCCAGGGGTTTCATGTGGATGGCCGGGATTCGCGGCTCGCCGGGGCCCCCCGCTGGGGCGCGCCGCGCCAGCGGCGCTTGCGCGCCGCTTCTCCACAGGCTACCCCACCGTCGAGCGCCTCAGCGCGAAGACAACACACCCCACGCCCAGCAGGAAGCAACCCAGGATCGCCCAGGGGGGAATGATCCCGGCGCTCAGATACTCCACCCAACAGCCGCCGCCCCCGCCGCCTCCGCCACCTCCTCCGCCGCCCGGGGAGCCGCTGCTCCCCCCGGAGGAACTGCCCGAGCCGCCCGAGGAGGAACTCGAGGAACTCCCGCCGCTCGAAGAACTCGACGACGAGGAACCGCTCGACGACGATCCGCCGCTCGAACTCCCTCCCCCGCTTGTGGCCGCCGTGATCACCACATTGTCGCCGAGGCTGCGGTCGAATCCGTCGTCTACGTAGAGCCGGAAGGTGTAGGTCCCCGCCACGGGCGGCGTGAAACCGGGACCGCTCGTCCCCGCTCCCGAGATCGTCACGATCGGCCCGCCGGTCTGAATCCAGTAGAAGAGCCCGATCGGAAGCTGCGCGACGTTCGCGTCGGTCCCCGACCCCGCGAGCGTGACGGCCGAGCCGGCCGTCGTCGTCTGGTCCGGACCCGCGTTCGCGTCCGGCGTCGAGTTCGTCGCGGTATCGACCGCGATCCAGACGGCATCCCGGTCGGTCACCCCGTTGACGTCCCACGCCGTCAGTTCGAAGGCGTAGACGCGGGAGACGGTGGGCGTGAACGTGGGAGAAATTGCCGTCGAGGAGGAGAGGACCACGCGCGGTCCCTCCACCTGCGTCCAAGTGCGGGTCGCCACGTTCGTGCTGGACGAGGAGGTGAGCGCAATCGTCGGAGTCGAGACCGTGTCGGCGTGACCGTCTCCCGGAGCGGCGTCGGCGTCGGTCCAGCCAGCCACCGCATCCACGACGGTCGAAACGCCCGAGGGCGCCACGCGTACGGCGACCGTGGCCGGAGGGCTGGTCAGCGAGCCGTCGGTGACGGTGACGCTGAACACGCACGTCCCGCGCGCCGTCGGGGTGAAGGTCGGGGCCGAGACATCCGAGCCGGAAAGAACGACGCCGGAACCGGCGATCTGGGTCCAGGAGTAGGAAAGACCGCTGCCGTCGGCATCGATGCTGCCGGCCGCGCTGAGCGTGACCAGCGAACCCACCTGCGGCGCCGCGGGGCTCAGCAGCACCGCCTCGGCCCGCGGGACGCGGTTCGTCGCCTCATTGACAATCACCTGCACGCTGTCGGCGGTGCTGACCAGCCCTCCGCCGGTCACGGTCAGGCTGAAGGTGTAGACGCCTCCGAAAGTCGGGGTGAAGGTCGGCGAGGCGAGCGTCGATCCCGCCAGGGCCACCGTCGCCCCGCCCGTCTGCGTCCAGGCGAACGTCAGCGGAGTGCCATCCGGGTCGACCGACTCGCCGCCGATCAGCGTCACCAGCGTCCCCGCGGCCACGATCTGATCGATCCCCGCATCGGCGGTCGGAACAAAGTTGCTCGCGGGGACGTGGTCGTTCACCACCACGGTGACGTCGTCGGGCGCCGAAGCGAGGACCCCGTCGTTCACGACGAGTCTGAACACGTAGAGCCCCGCTGTGGCCGGGGTGAACGAGGGCGCATTCGTGGTCGCCCCGCTCAGGACGACGGCCGCCCCGGCCATCTGGGTCCAGGAAAAAGTCAGCGCCGTTCCGTTCGGATCGGCCGAGCCGATGCCGATCAGCGTGAGGGCCGCGTTCACGCCGGCGTCCCGGTCCGGACCCGCGTCGGCGGTCGGCGCCATGTTCTGGATCGCGACCGTGACCGTGTCGGCGGCGCTCGAAGAGGCGCCGTCGTTCACGATCAGCGAGAAGGTGTAGGCGCCCGCGATGATCCCCACGAAGGTGGGCGCCGACGAACTCACCCCCGAGAGCGTGATCGCCGGACCGCCGGTCTGCGTCCAGGCGTAGGAAAGCGTGCCTCCCTCGACATCGCTGCTCTGCGAACCGTTGAGCGTCACCTTCTGCGGCGGGACCGACTGGTCGGGGCCGGCGTTGGCCACCGGCGCGTCGTTCACGGCCAGCACGGAGACCTGGACGCTCTGCGTGGCCGTGGCTCCCCCAGCATCGGTGAGGACCAGGAGACAGAGGTCGCTTCCGCTGACATTGGGGACCGGCGTGATCGTCAGCATGCCGGTGGCGACGTTCACGGAGGCTGAGGCCAGCGCCGGGTCCAGGCCGGTCACCGACCAGGTGAGCCCGTTCGGATTCGGCCCCCCGCTTTCGGCGTCGCTCTCGTGCGCGGCAAGACTGTACGAATAGGGCGTGTCCTCGTTCATCGAGGGATTCGGGACCGTTCCCAGGATCGACGGCGGGTTGTTCGCCTGGATCGTGACGGTGATGTCGTCCTGCGCGGAGAATCCCCCGGAATCGGTCACGCGAAGCGTCAGGCCGTCGGGTCCGCCGGCGGCCACCGGCGTGATCGTCATGACATCGGTCACGGCGTTGATGCTCACCGTGTAGAGCGCGGGGTCGGCGCCGATCGCGGTCCAGGTGAGCCGTAGGCGGGGGGGTCGGGGGTGTACGGCTGCCCCATCGAGACGGTGATGTCGGGGAGGGATGAGCCGACGGTCGGCGCATCGTTCACGGCGTTGATCGTGACGGTGATGTTCTGGGTGTCGGTGAGTCCGCCTGAATCGGTGAGGATGAGCGTGACCCCCTGCGAGCCGGAGGCGTTCGCCGCCGGGGTAACGGTGAGGAGGTCGGTCGTCTGGCTGATCGAAGCGCTGAAAAGGGCCGGGTTCGGACCGTTGATGCTCCAGACGAGCAGGTTCGGGTTGGTGTCTTCGGCGTCGGTTTCGTGAGTCGCGAGGCTGTAGGTCGTCGGCGTGTCCTCGTTCGTCGTGATGTTCGGCACGACCGGGGTGATGACCGGCGCGGAATTCGGCGTGGGATGCAGGAACTGAAGGACTCTCTCCATCACGCTGGTCCGGCTCGTGTCGGGGTAGATCGTCTCGAACGGGAAGCCGAGCGTGATTGCCTTGAACGTGGCGTCGTACTGCACCCCGGCGACGGCGCCGCCGGTGTAGGTCATGCAGGAGGCCCCGCCGCCCGCCGCCGCGAAGGTGTCGGGGTAGTCGACGTTGTAGAGCCCCTGCGTCCCGTTGTCGAAGGTGATCCCGGAGAGCCCGTTGAAGGCGGAACCCGTCACCCCGTTCGCGGAGTAGACCGCGGCGTCGTCCGTCGCGTAGGCGCACTTCAGCCGGTTATTGAGGAACGAGAGGTCGGCCGCGGTGGCGCTCCCCTGCCCGAGGTCCCAGGCCACCTCGGCGCCGCTCGTGAAGAGGGCCCGGGGGGCGCCCGGAGCGCCGTCCAGGTAGGTCCCGATCTGGGTCTGCTCGGCGCTGGTGAACGTCTCGTCGGACGTGGACTCCTCGCCGAGGATCCAGTCGATCGTGTAGTAGCCGGTGAGGGTCACCAGCCCGGCGCCGACCGCCTCGTTCGAGGCGGAGTCGAAGAAGTAGACGCCGGAGGGGACCGCGGCGATCGCCTGCGCGTGCTGGATCACGTAGTCGTGCGTGTTCTCGGCCTCGCGTTCGCGGACGGTCCGGTCGACCCGGTCGAAGGCGTTGACCAGGAGAATCCGCGCCACGCCGGAGGAGTTGACCCGGGCGCAGAGCGTCTCGCCCGGGAACGACTCGCCGCCGGCGTTGAGGGCGGTCACCTGGAAATAGTAAACCGTTCCGGGGGTGAGGCCGCCGACGGCGGTGGTGGTCACATTCCCGACGTTGGTCCCGTCGTCGAAACCCTTCCCGTTGGTGCTGCGATAGAGCTTGTACGCCGTGGGCGTGGCGGTGGCCTCGAGCGGGTCGACGGTGGCGGCCCACGAGCACTGGAGCGTGCCGTTGCCGTTGTTGATGACGCGGAAGTTCCGCGGCGGCAGCGGAGCGATGGTGACGGCGGGATTCGGGTCCTGCGAGAAGAGATCGTTGGGTGGCGGGCCCGGGGCGTACGCGGAGGCGGCCGCGAAATACCGCAGAATCCCCTTGTAGATCGCGCGGGCAGAGAGACGGCGGAAGTCGTCCTCCCAGAGATAGTCGTTGTCGGGCGTCTGCTTGTCGTGGAACGCCAGTTCGCAGAGGATCGCGGGCATCGAGTCGACGGCGCGGACCTCGCCGAAGTTGGCGGTCTTCTGGCCGCGGTCGTACCAGGCGGGGTCCCAGGCGTTCCGGAGGTCGTTGATGAGTTGCGGGTGGATGTAATCCTGGTACGGGATGCTCCCCGGCGAGGGGCTCGTGTCGTGGACGAAGGTGTCGGTGCCGGTCCCGCCGCCGGCGTTCGTGTGCTGGGAGTAGTAGCAGGCGTCGGGGGTCCAGGTGGGCCCCTCCTGCCAGTCGGCGTAGAGCGGACGAGCCACGATGTCGTCGTTCCGGTCCACCCCGTAGTAGTTCGTCACGGAGGACGGTGCGCCGAGGTACTCGAGCCAGTACACCGAGCATTCCTTCCAGCGCGGCTTTCCGCTCGTCCCGCCGCCGTGATTGATCGAGCCCATGCCGGCCCCGAACCGGGCCGCATCGGCGATCACGACGCCGCTCTGCGGCGACTGGTTGGAGAGCGTGACGTACCCCGCCGTCCCGGGCTCGAAGTAATACTCGCCGAGCCAGAGCCAGCGGCTGGAGTAGATCTGCTGGTTGACGGTGACGGTGCTGGTGCCGCCGCTGTGCGTGACCCGGAACTTCGCGTTGGTGACCCGGTTCGACGAGGCGTAGTACCAGACGTGGACCGAGTAATACCCGGCGGCGGGGATGGTGGGGCGCCAGACGGCGGTGGCCGTCTCAGTGGCGGAGGTGGCCACGTACCGGTACTGCGAACCGGCATAGCCGAGGCCGGTCGAAGTGGTGGTGGTCCAGGAGCCGGTCTCGGAATACTGCGGGGCGCCGACCTCGTTGTTGATGACGACCTCGTTTGTCTGCTTGTCGCGTTCGCGGCAGGGGAAAACCTTCGCCCCGGCGCGGTAGAGGTACTGGGTGACGTACTGGAGCACCATCTCGTTGGTGTGGATGTCCTCGATCAGGCCGAAGGTGTCGCCGCGCTGGGTGGTCCATCCGAGGTTGGGCGAGGTGCCGTCGTCGTCGTAGTAGTAGCCGTGGCCGGGACTCATGTAGATGCGTTTCCCGGTGAGGCCGCCGGCGGGCTGCGGAGGCGTCTGCCCCGGAGGCGTCTGCCCGGCGGGGAGGAGCGCGATGAGGCCCAGGAGGGCGAGGGCGAAGGCGAGGGAGGCGATCACGTGGCGGGCGTGCATCGGAGGGGCCTTGGCGAGCCTCCGAGCCCCCGGGCGGCCGCGCGCAGGGCGGCCGTAACGGGGGACGAGGAGGCGGTTCGACAGGCGGCGGCAGAGTTGCGGGAGGTTACCAGCCGGTCACGACGTGCGCAAGGGGAAAGGCACCAGATGACTCAAGTGTGACAAAGCCCACCGCGCAGTTCTGGAGGAAGCGTCTCCTGGAACAGGCTTGGCGATCCTTCGCGTCCGCCTGCGGCGGACGCTCAGGATGACCATTCGGATACCAGACTACCCTCCGGAAGCAGCAGACCGGAGCGCCGCCATCGGCGCAGTTCCGCCAGCCTGGGGTGCCAGTACCGGCGCCCTCGATCCTGCAGCCTGAGCGCCTCCGAAGCCAGGCGCGCGGCGGACAACGAGAGTTCGCGCAGGCCGGGGGATCGTCCGGCCCTCCACACCTGATGCAGACGCGCGGCTTCTGAGGCCCCGGCGAAAACGCGGGGACCCATCCGCCCCCCCCACCGCTGCACCATTTCCCACAGATCCTCCACGCGAAAGATGTTCATCACCGCCCACCGAAGTCGGGCCGCGGAGGGGGAGGGATCGTGGCCGAGACGGATCAGCGCCAGACGCGTGATCACCTCGTAATCCGCTGGTCGGTTCGTCTTCTTGATCTCCACGAGCTGATCGATCGATACGACCGGGAGCCTTCCCCAGGGAGTGCTGAGTCTCCGGGCGTCGAGCGTTGCTTTGGCGAAGGTCCCCACGCGCGGAGGCTGCCCCATCAGGTCGAGGTAGAGGGGGGAGGACCCGCGCGTCGGAAGGAGAAAGTGGAAACCGTGCCCACGCTTCATGTTGGCCACGCTCAGGGGAGGAGTCAGCTTGTGGACTCGGGCCCGGAGGGCGCCAAGCGCGGCCAGAAGACGCCGCAGGTTTGCGGGTGTCGGCTCCACCCAGAGGTCAAGATCCTGGGTGAACTGGGCCGCGCCATAGAGGACACAGGCCTGTCCGCTGATGACGAGGTATCGCACCCGATGTCGTTCAAAGGCGCGGAAGAGAAAGCGCATTATGGGCCGCTTCGAGGGTCTCGGCGCTCAGGCGTCGGCGCATGCGCCAGACGCGGAGAATCCGTTCGCCCGGCGTCAGCCTCAGCCAGTCCTGACGGTATGGCTCGGCTTCGGACGCGATGGACAGAGGCTCCTCGACGTGACGGGCCGCCGACACGGGCTTGCGGGTTGGGAGAATTCGGTTCATGGGGGCATCTTACCGTCCGCCGCGGTCGCGATGAAAGAGAATGTGGGTTTCGTGTGGGTAAGGATCAAGGCTCGCGCGGAAGGCGTTCGCTCCGAGTCAAGGCCGGCGATCCGTCCCCTTCGCTGCGGTCTTGACTCCGCTTGCTCGAAATCACTAGAATCCAGCCATGGGCACCCGCGCCCTCACCACGGGACCGTCTCCCACATCGCCGAAGGACAAGACCTGGCCGGGGACCCTCGCCGTCGTGTCCGTCGCCTTCCTCTTGGGTCTCCTGGCCGGACGGGCGTCCCACCCGGCCGAGCAGGGGGCGCTCCCTTCGCCCGAGCTTCGCCCGTCGCCCGTGACGCCGGCTCCGACCCCCCCGCCGGAGGCGCCACCCCAGACGGCCCCCGCTCCGACCCCCGCCGACCCTCCCGCCAACGCCACCGAGCCTGATGAGCCGCCTCCGCCGGTCCAGCGCCGGTGGCGGGCCCCCGATGACCTTCGGGAGCTGCTGGCGGAGTGCCGGAAGTCGGGCCAGATTCTCTGCTCCCCCACGCAGAATTACCTGGAGGAGGAACTCGCCGCCAGGCTCACTCGGAGTCCTTCATTGGCCAGGACTTTCCTCGACGCGCTGCGCGGTGAGGAAGAGGAGGAGATGATCGACACGCTGTGGCGGGCGCTGGCGTACGGATGGGACGATGCCACCGATAACGGACAGTCCCCCGGCCCCGAGTGGCCCTCGACCCTGAGCCTGATCCGGCGGGAAATGCTGGACATCCTCACCAGCGACTCCAATCCGCTCCGGAGGGACGCGGCGGTATCCACCCTCGGGTGGTTTCGGGCCGAGGAGGCCCTCCCGGCGCTTCGCCACGCCGCGGAATTCGACCCCGATCCGTCGGTGCGATCCTCCGCCCTCGGCCAGCTCACACGCTTCCCGGGGGAGTCGTGCACGAGACTCATCGCCGAACGTGCCCTCGCCGACCCGCACGAGGGAGTGCGGAAGAGCGCCGTTCGGAGCCTCGAGTGGATTCCCGGACTCGGAGCGTTCGAGACCGAGGCCATGGTCAAGCTGTTCCAGTCCGATCCGAACGGGGCCACGGGAAACGCCGCGATTCGAACCGTGTTGGGCCAGGACGCAGTCGAGTCGCGGACCCGGGCCATGACGGCGATCGAGGGTGAACTGTTACATCCGTCGGGTCGAATCGAACCGGCCCAACTGGTCGCCCTCGCCATGCAGGTCCCGCGCCGGGAGGCCCTCGAGTTCCTGCACCGCCACGAGAACGACCCCTCGATCGGCGGCCTGGTGCACGACCATCTGGCGGCGTTCGATCGGGGGGAGGTCCCGGAGCCGTGGATTCGCCACTTCAAGCGTCGCCTCGAAGCCGCGCGCGGAGTTCTGGAGGAGCATCGATGATGCCCTCGCGCCTCCTGCTCTGGCGAACCCTCGCGGCATCGCTGGCCTTCCTGTTCGGCGCCACGTGCGGGTTCATTCGTCCTGAGATCCCGACCCCGGAGCATGGAGGAAGCCCTGAGCGGGCGTCCGTGCATCCTCCCCCCCCGGCGCCCTTCGCGACCGGAGCGCGTCCCGGGGAATCAGGTGACGGCCCCGGCGCCACGAGCGCGCCGGACCCTGTCGAAGGCCCCCCACCCTCCCCGACACGCGGACCTTCCGTCGGGGAGGCGGTGGAGTCCGAGTTCGAGCCTCCGGCAGAGGACCTCCAGCAGATCCTCTCAGACCTGCGTGGGTGTGACCTCTCCCGGCCGACCCACGCGCTCGACTACCTCCGCGGCCGTCTGACCGACCTGATCCGGTGTCACCCGTCGGCGGCCCCGTTGGTGGTGGAAATGTGGGACTCTGCAGACGAACCCACTCTCCTCGAGACGCTGTCCCGCGCGCTCGACACCGGTCTCGATGAAGCGGACGACGATTGGGAGTGGGAGGATCCGCGCCGGCCGGCCCTGGACGAAGTCCGCAACCGGGTGCGTGAGTTCTTTTCGATTGCGGCCCGCACCTCGGTGGACCCGGAGAAACGGGCCACAGCGCTCGGACTCGCCGGAGCGGACTGGGATCCTGCGGAAGCCGCGGCCGCCGCGGCCCGCCTGGTCCGATCGCTGGCAACCCTCGATCCCGATGCAGAAGTCCGTATCCGCGCCCTGGACCGCCTCCGACCGCAGTCCGACCCCTCCGACGAGTCGCTGGTATGGGCGGCTGCCACGCAGGATGCGGATCCCTCGGCGCGCCGGGCGGCGATTGGGATGCTGCTGTACCGCCACAGAGAGCGTAATGCGACGGGGAACTCCCAGAGGGTGCTCGGCCTCGCCCGGGAGGCGCTGCTCAAGGACCGGGACGAATCGGTCCGGAAGCAGGTCGTCTGGACCTGGCTCCAATGGCGCGGGCGGGAGGAATCGCTCAAGATGTTGCCCTCCTTCGAAGAGGCGCTGGCGGCTCCCGGAATGCCGTCGCTGCGCCGGACGCTTCTGGATGCCGTCGTTCGACTGAAGGGAAGGGACTCGCTGGATCTCGTGCGAAAGTACCGGGACGATCCGGAGATCGGTCCCGATGCGCGGGACTACGTGCAAATTTTCGAGGAGGGGCGGATTCACTCGGCCACGATCTATGCCGAGGTGACCCGATTGCAGGAGGAGCGCGAGGGACGCCGGGCCCGCTAAGCAGCCCGAACTAGATACTTGCCCCCCCTGCCGTCCGCAGGGACTTGGAGTCTCAGCGAGGCCCGAGGCGCCGAATTGTCATCCTTCGCCCTGCCCGCCGGACGCCTGTCCGCCACCCGTGTGGCGGAGAGGCGGACAGGGCTCAGGATGACAAGTGCAGCGTCCCACCGAGAGGGAGGGTGCAGAGAATTACCTCGGGCTGCTTAGCCCCAATGCCCGTCGGATAGCCGTTGTATTCGGCCATCCGTTGCTCCCCTCTCCCCTCAGGGGGAGAGGGGAGAAATCCTCGCCCGAGGCCGCACGGCCCGATCGCCCGAACCGGATTGTGACTTGACGCCCCCCGCGGTCCGGGTATGATGCCCCGGACAGACCACCCGAACGAACGAAAGGAGGTGCACGATGCACGGGCCGTTCAGGATCGCCGTCGTGGGTCTCGCCCTCGGGGCGATCGCCCTCCCGCGCGCCTGGGCCGCGGGACCGGAGGACGAGCTGAAAAAGCTCACCGCCGACTACCAGGCGGCGGTGCAGGAGTACAACACCGCCCGGCAGAAGGGAAACGCGGGCCGCCACCCCTCCATCGAGTTCCTCGCGAAGTTCCAGGACCTCGCGAAGAAGGGCCGGAAGAGCGAGGCGGGCGCCGAGGCCGATCTCTGGATCATTCAGAACGCGCGCTTCGCCGGCGCCGAGGGACAGAAGGCCCTGGCGGGGGCCGTCGAGGACGCCGTCGAAAACCACCTCCCCTCGCCGAAGATGGAGGCCGTCGCCGGAGCGCTCCGGTACGGCGCCTACTCGCTCCCGGACCGGGGAGAATCGGCGCTCCGGAAGATCATGAACAGGTCGTCCGTCAAGGAGGCGAAGGCGGCGGCCATGTTCACCCTCGCCACGATGATCTGCGACGACGATTCGAGCGACGCGAAGGAGAAGACCGAGGCCCGGGAACTTCTCGAAAGCCTCGCGAAGGACTACCCGGGCACCCGCTACGCGACCCAGGCCAAAGGGTACCTCTTCGAACTGGACAACCTGCAGATCGGGAAGACGGCGCCCGACTTCACGGCGAAGGACCAGGACGACAAGACGTTCAAGCTCTCGGACTATCGCGGAAAGGTGGTGGTGGTCGACTTCTGGGGCTTCTGGTGAGGCCCGTGTCGCGCGATGCTCCCGCACGAGAAGGCGATGGTGGAGAGGTTGAAGGACAAGCCATTCGCCCTGCTGGGGCTGAACAGCGACAAGGGAGGCCGTGATCGCCTCCAGCAGATCCTGAAGGAACAGGCCATCACCTGGCGCCAGTCGCAGGACGAAACCACACAGCCGATCGCGAAGGAGTGGAACGTCACGGGGTGGCCGACGATCTACATTCTCGATGCGAAGGGGGTCATCCGGTACAAGAACCTCCGCAACGAGGCGATGGAGGAAGCGGTGATGAAGCTGCTCGACGAGGCGGAGAAGGGGAAGTAGCAGGCGCCTGAATCGGACGAGCCCCGTGTCTCCGGATGACGAAAGGCGAGGGTGGAGTGACGACGGTCGGTCACTCCTCACTTCGTCATTCCTCTTTGGTCATACGCTGCGGCGCCAAGCTGAGTCGGGAAAGAATCCAGCCACCCGCCCGTCCTGAGCGAGCCGGCCTCTCCGCCACACGGATGGCGGACAGGCGTTCGGCGGGCGAGTCGAGGGACGGCACCGCGGGCCCGCCCTTCGACTCGGCGCCCCGCAGCACGTGCTACGGGGCGCCTCGCTCACGGCGGACGGACCGATTCATCGGCGCCCGGCCCCGAACTTCGTTGAGGCACCCTGGCCCGGATCATTCCTGAAAGAAACACCGTAGCCCCGAGTAGCGGCCCGCAGGCCGCGTAACGAGGGGCGGGACAGGCGAAACGGCCACGCCCCAAGGACCGGCCCCTCGTTACGGCCCGTGAACAGCCGCGCCTACTCGGGGCCTCGGGGTTCGCATGAACGCTCTCTCGTCCGTGAAGGCGCGAAAACTCATGAATTCGTTTCCTTCCTTCATCCGTCGTCGTTCGCCCTTCGTCATCCCCCCCTACTTCCTCTGCAGACACTCGTGCAGTTTCGCGCCGTTCTCGCCGTCCTGGAGGACGTAGAGCGCCGCCACGTCGTTCTCGTTCGCCCGGTTCAGACCGTACCGCGAACGGCGCTCGATCGTGGCCTTCCCGGCGGCGACGTCGTTCAGGAACTTCGCAACCTCTGCTGAGGAGGGCGCCTGCCGGGCCGCCGAAACGTCGCTCGTCTCCGCGTCGTAGACGTAGGACTTCAGCAGCTTCTCCTGCATCTTCGCGCAGATCGAGGGGCCGGCGAAGATGTCCGCCCCCACCACCGTCCCGTTCAGCGCCACGACGAATCCGGTGACGGACTCGTGGCGCGAAAGCCGGCTCAGGATCGTGGCGAGCCGTTCATCGAGGCGCTTCTGAATCGCCGCATGGGAGGCGCCGGCGAGGTAGGTCCCCGTCTGGGCGCCCTCGAGGGCGATACCCGTCTGCTCCGTGCCGGGGATAGGGTCGGACCGAGCCGCGATCTGTTTCGCCACCTTGTCGTTCTTCTCCGCCACCGCCTGCCAAACCTGCGACTGCCCCTTCATCACGAGCGCCTTCTGACGGACGCTGTTGTCGGCGCAAAGCCCCGCTGAATCGAACCGGCTGCTCTGACCCTGCCACCTCCCGTGCTCCACGCAGAACACGCTGATGTCCACCGGACCGCTTTTCGGAGGGATGATGGAGTCCTGCGCGATCGTCCGGTCCTGCCGACCGCCCTTCACGATCTCGCCCGCCATGATGAAGACCGGCTTGTCGCTGCGGTTCTCGATGAGGAGCGTGTTCACCGTATCGCCGCCGCCCCGGGTCTGGAGCTGAATCGTCTGTCCGTCTCCACAGAGATCCACTTGTATGGCGGTCTGTCCGGCCTCCTGCTGCGGCGGGGGCTGGCCCGCCTGGGTCTGGCGCAAGGGCCGATTCTCCCGGGGGGAACCCTGGACCGGCTCATCGTTGTTACGGTTGCTGACCTGCGCCTCGACCCCCGGACTGTTTCCGCCCTGACCGCCGCGCTCGGTCACGACCACCAGCCCCTTTGCGACGGCCTCATCGAAGGTGAGCACATCTATCGGAGCCGCCCGGGGGTTCATGACGGGATAGACAACCAGGGCGCCGTCCACGATGGGATCGCCGATGACGCCATCCCCGTAGGTCGGGCCGGTCGGCGTCGCGCCTCCCGCCCGCGGGCCGCGCCGGGCGCACGAGCCGATCAGGGCCGGGATCACGAGGACGGCCAGCACGGCGGCGCCGGCGACGAACAGGGTTCGGGTGGGCCTCATGGCATGCTCCTTGATGGATGGGGTGGAATGACCCTGGGAACAAGTACCGGCCGATGGCCCGGAAATTCCGCAGCGAGCACGCAATCCGAAAACCGGACGACCCGGGGGAAGCCCCGGCCCTGCAACCGACCTAGTCTAGTGTCCCATAAATACATTGACATATAACCGCGCGGCGAGTTATCCTATGCGGCCTGAGAACAACACTCCCAATCCTCTTGTCGGACGAAGAGCGGTTTACGCTCTCTCGTTGGGCGCATGGAAGAAGCCTCCCATTGCGAT
>JACPTZ010000220.1 GCA_016192525.1 Planctomycetota bacterium | reverse complement strand
GAGGAATCCGCACCTGATGCAACGCGCCCCGCGGCCGGATCTGATCGCGGGAGAGTTGCGAGCCGTCGGATCCCCCGCCGGCCGCCCGAACGGAGGGCGGCCGGCTCGGGATGACATGGAGGCTATCTCAAGAGTGCCCGTCCGTAGGGGCACGGCGCCGCCGTGCCCCTACGGCTCGCCGTGCCCCTACGGCTCGCCGTGCCCCTGCGGCGCCGCCGTGCCCCTGCGGCGGGCTTCTGAGATGGTCTTGTAGGGGCGATGCCCTGTTACGGTACGAGGCGTGTCCATGAAACTCATCCACCCGATCGTCCTCTTCATCGCGTGCTCGGGGCTGCTCTTTGCCCAAGACCCGGGGCCGACCCCCATCGACCCGCACGGGGGCGCCGCCGCGCGCGAATCGACGGGGCTTCCGCCGGGCCATCCTCCCGTCGATCCGGCCGACGACGGGGCCCGCCCGCTCTCTGCGCCCGCCGCGCCCCGCGACCGGGGCGGAATCCCGTCCTTCGAGAGCCGCGTGGGGGCCGTTGATGTCTCGATCCTGCGCGATCTCGCGATCCTGAGTTCAGGCCGCGTGAAGCCGCTCGACACCTTCGCGATCGAGGGGGTCGCCTACCTCACCGGGAAACGGGAGTTCCGGGACCCGTCGTTCGGCGACGCCGCCCAGGCCCCGGCGGAGGACGCCATCCTGACGCTGCTCCGTCTCGTGTTCGAGCCGGAGGCGTTCGTGGACCATCACAACGTCGAGATCGACTACCTGCCCCTGAAGGCCGAGCTGGGGATCGATCCCGCGCGGCGCTGGTTCGCCTGCTCCGAGATCACCACGCCGCGGTTCTTCGAGCTGGCCAACACCGCCTCGGAGAAGGACCGGGATGAGGAGGCCCGGAGATCGATGCCGCGCCTCGAGCGGGAAGCCCTGGCCGTCTGGAACAAGATCGCGTTCGTGGCCGGCGTGGGGAGCCGCACGTCGCTCCGGGTGGTTCCTCCGCCTCCGGGTTCCGGGAGCGGGGACTGGCTGACGATCGACCGGATGGAGGGCTATCCGCCGGAGCAGCAGGAGAGGATCTTCGGCGATCTGGCGGGGCTGGCGCGGGCCTTTACGCAGAACGACGCCGCGGGATTCGAGAAGGCGGCGGCCACCCTGAAGGCCGACCTTCGCTCGCTCCATCCGGAGGCCTACCCCCCGGCGGAGGCGCTCGGCCTGGAAGTCGCGTACAACTCGCTCCGCCCCTTCCTGCTCTCCTGGGCGGTCTACCTGGCGGGGGCCCTGCTGCTCGCCCTCTCATGGCCGTCCCGCAGCCGGCTCCTCTACGGACTTTCGGTGGCGACCCTGCTGGCGGGGTTCGGCCTCCACTCTTACGGGCTCTGGATGCGGATCGCGATCGCGGGCCGGGCGCCGGTGTCGAACATGTACGAGTCGATGATCTTCGCGGCGTGGGCGCTCGTGCTCTTTGCGCTGATCTTCGAGGCGATCTACCGCACCCGGACCCTGGCGATGGTCGGTTCCGTGATGAGCGTGATCACCCTGATTCTCGCCGACAGCGCCCCGCTGAGCGCGTCGATCGACCCCCTCGTGCCGGTCCTCAAGTCGTACTGGCTGATCTATCACGTCCTCTGCATGATGCTGAGTTACGCCGCGATCGGGCTGGCGGCGGGGCTGGCGCACGTCTACGTCGGATTCGCGGGCTTCGCGCCGGGGAAGAAGTCCGCCCTGCCGGGGCTGGCGCGGTACCTCTACCGGGTGGAGCAGGTGGGATGTTTCCTGCTGGCCACGGGACTGATCCTCGGCGCGGTCTGGGCGAGCGAGTCGTGGGGACGCTACTGGGGATGGGACGCGAAGGAGGTGTGGGCGCTCATCACGCTCCTCTGGTACATCGCGGTCCTGCATGGGCGATTCACCGGATGGCTGCGGGAATTCGGAGTGGCGATGTGTTCGTCGCTCGGGTTTCCGGTACTGCTGATGACGTACTACGGCGTGAACTTCGTTCTGCCGGCGCTCGGGATCAAGTCGCTCCGATGGCGCACGCGCGCCGCGCAGCCCCGTGCCCCGCGCCGGACGGCGAGCCGCTCCCCGTGGGGGCTGGAGTGGAGCAGGCGTAGTGTTCGTTGTGCGACGATTCATCGCCGCACATGACGCGATGAATCGCGCCGCCACGGACGGGTCAGTCGAACAACCCACGCGCCGCCGCGTATCATGTCCGGATGAGTTTCCCCTCGTCAATGGCGGACGCTTCGGTGGTGCTCACCCTGATCCACCTCGCGGCCCTCGCCGGATTCCATGAGGCGCTGGACTACCCCGTCCGATTCACCGTCTGGTGGCCGTGGCTCTTCGGATACCTCGTCGTGGCGCCGCTGGTGAACGGAATCGTCGCGGTGTACGTGAGCCGTCTGGCGCGGGATTGGGGCCCCGCGTTGTCTTCTCCCACGGCCGTCCCGCGGCCGAGGTTCGCCCTCGCCGATCTGCTTCTCGTCCTGATCTATACGTGCGTCGTATTGGCCCTGCTCGCTCGAGTGCGGTGCCCGCTCTGGGGATCCCCGATCGCCCGGAACGAGACCCACGCCTGTGCGATGCTGAAGTGCCTCGTGAGCACGGAGTCGACCTGGCGACAGACAGACTCCGACGGGAACGGAGTGCTGGACTACTGGACGCTTGACGTTGCAGCCTTCTACGGGATGAAGGACAAACAGGGGACGCGGTTGGAGTTCATCGATCGCATGCAGGCGGACGCCGATCTGCGCCCGGAGACCCGCTACGAGGGACAGCCCAGGACTCCGCGGGCGTGGGACGGGTATCTCTACCGGGCGATGGAGTTCGACGAGGCCGGACGTCCCTACGCCGCCGTTCCCCTCGACCTCCCCGCCGGGCTGGCGAGGCCGGACGAGTCCGTCCGGCTCCGCGCATGCCACTCGACCAAATACGGGTTTTGCGCCGTGCCCGAGGTCTATGACGTCACCGGAATCCGGACGATCATCGTCAACGAGGAAGGGGTGATGTACGGAGTCGACACCGGCTCGAACGTGCCGGTCCTGCAGTGGCCGGGGACCGATCCTACCTCATCCACGGTGAACGGCCGGAACTGGAATGTAATCAAGTAGCGCGATCCGGCGGCGCCCGGAAACGGGATCCTCCGAACAAGTCAGTCCGTAAGAGGTTACCGCACTGTCATCCTGAGCCCAGCCGGCCGGCGTTTGGCCGGCGGGGCGAAGGATCACCAGCTTCGGAGTCTGCAGACCGCACACGCTGGTGATCCTTCGCCTCGGCCTGCGGCCGAGGCTCAGGATG
>JACPTZ010000004.1 GCA_016192525.1 Planctomycetota bacterium | reverse complement strand
AGACGCTCGTCGGCGAGCCGGAGCTCCGTCTCCGTGATCTGGCTCTGGAGCGACTCGATCGCGTTGCTCCGGACCGGCTCCGGAGGGGGATAGTCCATGGGCTCGTCGGCCAATGACTTCCGTTCCGCCTCGAGGGCGGTCTGATCCGCCCGGAGCGGGGTGATCCGCGAGTGGAGGTTCTCCCTTCCCTGCAGGAGGACCCGGAGTTGCTCCTCGAAGCTGACCACGTTGGACTCGAGTCCCAGATCGGCGCGCAGCCGGGCGAGCGCCTCGCGCCGGGATTCGGCCTCGGTGATCGCCGATTCGAGCTTGACCTTCGAGAGGATGACCGAGTCGGCGATCCGGTTGGTGATGATCTCCCGCACCCGGATCTGGAGCGCCGCCGTCATGGCGTTGGCGAAGTCCACGGAGGTCTCCATCCGGTCGGTCTCCGAGACGACGTCGATCATGGAATTCTCTTCGCTTCGCTCGATGATGAGAGTGTCGAGGATGTCCTGCGGAAGGAGATTGGCTTCCCCGTAGAAGAGCATCCGCTGGGCCCGCTGTTCCTCGGAGAGGCGCGCGAACGGGTTGTTCTGCCGCTCCTCCTCGGTCTCCGAGGGACGGGTGGGGATCTCCTGCTGGCCCCGAAGGAGTTGAAGGGCGACCTCCGCCGTCCGCACGCTATGGAGCAGGGCGAGGCGCGTCTGGAGATTGACATAGCGGGAGGGGGAATCGCCGGTCAGGCGGCTCAGCAGCAGTTCCTGGGGGGTGGCCGTGTCCAGCAGAACCCGGGCGGACGCCCGGAACCGCGGGCTCTCCCGGTAGAGGAAGATCATCTCGAAACTGAGGATGACCCCGATTACGAAGACAAAGAGCACCCACCGCCGCTTGAAGATCAGCAGGTAGTCTTTGAGTTCCATGGCGCCGCACGCCTCGCCTCACCCGCCTGCGCGGGCGATCGGTTCCCGTTCGAGGCCGGGGGTTTCCGGCATCGACTCTCTTCATCATATCATCGTCATTCGGCGGGGGGAGGGTGAGGAAAACCTTGGCCGGGGCAGAGATGGGTCAAGTGCCGGTTCACGAGCCCTCGCCGCCCCCGAAGAGGACGGCGCATTGGGCGTCCCGGGCGTCCCGCTCGACGTGATAGTCCGCCATGTAGCCGTACCCGCCGTGCACCTGGATCGCGTTCCGGGAGGCCAGGACGGCGGCCTCCGCCGCCCGTCGGCGCGACTGGAGGGCCAGGGCGCCCCAGGCTCCCCCCTCCGCCCGCGTCCGGGCCGCCTCCCGCACGGCCCGTTCCGCATCGTCCAGCGCCGCCGCGGACCGGGTCAGCATCTGCCGGATCGCTCCAAGCTCCTCGATGAGCCGGCCGAACTGCCGACGCTCGTGGGCGTACTTCAGGGCCCTGGCCTGGGCCGCCCGGCCGGTTCCCAGGGCTACCGCCGCGACGGCGAGGGCCACGCCGTTGCGGATCTGAGCCGTCATGTCGGATCGGGTGTCCGTCGGGAAGGCGCGCCCGGCCGGTGGGGCTCCTTCCAGTTTCAGCGAGGCGAAGCCGGAGCCCCGCCAGCCCAGCGGGTCGGTCGAGGGAAGGGTCATCAGTCCGGCGGTTTCCCGGTCCAGCAGCGACCACTCGATGTGCTCAGGGTCCGAGCCCGCCGGGCGTTGCCCGAAGAGGAACACCCCGGCGGCGGCGGCACCGGGGGTCGGGTGGGCGCCGGCCCCCCAGGCGACAGAGCCGGAGCAGGCCCCCAGCGCCTCCCCCCTCGCCAGCCTCGGCGCGCAGCTCTCCCGCACCGGCTCGGAGGCGAACTGGAGAACCGGTTCGAGCACTCCGGACCAGTGAAGGCCCAGCACCACCGCCACGCTCGGACTCGCCTCGGCGATCGTCTCGAGGACAAGCGAGGCCAGGACGGGGTCGCCGTCGATGCCGCCGTATCGGTCCGGGGCGGGGAGTCCGAGCAGGTTCAGTTCCCGAAACCGGGCGAAGATCTCCTCCGGGAAGGCGTTGTCGTGGTCGATGGCCGCGGCCCGCGGGGCGACTTCGTCCCGGGCGAGCTCCCGGACCAGGTCGAGGACCATCTGCTGCTCTTCACGGAGCGTCATCGGGGTGTCTCCTCGCGGCGGAACGGCATCCTACCACCCGGCCGCGGAGAGGGGCAAAAGAATCAGGCCCGCGCGGCGCGTGAAAGTTCTTGAGACGAGGCGGCCCCCTGCTATCATCCCTGCCTTCACGTTCCCCGCGCGCCTCCTGCTCCCGGAGAGAATTCATGCCCTTCGCCACCATCGCGGAACTCTCGAAGTACGATGGCCAGACGCTCACCCTTCGCGGCTGGCTTTACAACCGGCGGTCGAGCGGGAAGATCCAGTTTCTCCAGGTCCGCGACGGGAGCGGGATCGTCCAGGCGGTGCTCGTGCTCAAGGAGGTGGGGGAGGAGATGTTCAGGCGGGTGGAGGCCATTCCGCAGGAGTCCTCGATCACGGTCACCGGTTCCGTCCGCGCGGATGCCCGTTCGCCGGGGGGGTACGAACTCGGCGCCTCGGACGTCCAGCTCGTCGCCGCGGCCCAGCCTTATCCGATCGCGCTCCAGGCGCACGGCGTCGGCTTTCTCATGGAGCAGCGCCACCTCTGGCTCCGCTCCCGGAAGCCGCACGCCACGCTCCGGGTCCGGGCCGAAGTGGTCCGTGCCGTCCGCGACTTCCTCGACGGTCGCGGGTTCGTCCTCGTCGATGCCCCGATCCTCACCCCCGCCGCCTGCGAGGGGACCACAACCCTCTTCGGCCTCGACTACTTCGACGAGGGCAAGGCCTTCCTCTCCCAGAGCGGGCAGTTGTACATGGAGGCCGGCGCGATGGCCTTCGGAAAGGTCTACTGCTTCGGGCCCACCTTCCGGGCGGAGAAGTCGAAGACCCGCCGCCACCTCACCGAGTTCTGGATGGTGGAGCCCGAGATCGCCTACGGCACGCTCGACGACGTGATGTCGCTCGCCGAGGAGTTCATCTCGTTCATCGTGCAGCGGGTCCTGGAGCGCCGGAAGGAGGAACTGAAGATCCTCGAACGCGACACGAAGCCGCTCGAGAAGATCCAGCCGCCCTTCCCGAAGCTCTCGTACGACGACGCGGTGAAGATCCTGAACGAGACCCGCGCCGCGCAGAATCCGCCGATCCCGCCCTTCGGCGGCGGGGACTTCGGCGCGCCGGACGAGACCACGCTCTCGCTCCGGCACGAGAAGCCGGTGATGGTCCACCGCTACCCGATCTCGGTGAAGGCCTTCTACATGAAGCGCGATCCCGCCGCCCCGGACAAGGCGCTCTGCGTGGACGTCCTGGCGCCCGAGGGGGTGGGGGAGATCATCGGCGGCGGACAGCGCGAGGACGATCTGGCCCTCCTCGAGGGCCGGATCGCCGAGCACCAGCTCCCGAAGGAGGCCTTCGAGTGGTACCTCGACCTCCGCCGCTACGGCTCCGTCCCGCACGCCGGCTTCGGCCTCGGGATCGAGCGCACCGTGGCCTGGATCTGCGGCACCGAGCACGTGCGGGAGTGCATCCCGTTCCCGAGGATGATGTACAGGATTTACCCGTAGCGTGCTATTGGCCGCAAGGTCCTGGGATCGGTCCCCAAGGTTCTTGAAGCCTTCGTCGCCGAGACGGGTGTCGAGGTCTGATGGCCAAGTTCCCCGCCGTCACTCATACCTCAGCGCGTCGATCGGATTCAGCGCCGCCGCCCGGCGGGCGGGATAGACCCCGAAGAAGACCCCGACCGCGAACGAGAAGATCGCCGCCGTGGCGATCGTCCAGGGGGAGACGACGATCGGCATGGCGGGGAAGACGGCCTTCGCGCCCAGCGCCGATCCGATTCCGAGCGACATTCCGAGGACCCCTCCGAATGAACTCAGCGTCACCGACTCTACGAGGAACTGGGCGAGGATGTCCCGCCGGCGGGCGCCGACCGCCTTGCGGATCCCGATCTCGCGCGTCCGCTCTCCCACCGAGACGAGCATGATGTTCATGATCCCGATCCCTCCCACGAGGAGCGAGATCGCCGCGATCCCGCCCACCGCGTAGGTCATCGCCCCGAGCACCTTCGACAGCACCGAGAGCATGTCCGCCTGGTTGTTCACGGTGAAGTCCTCGTTGTCGTCGTGACGGCGCAGCATCAGCTCCTTCACCTCCCGGTGCGCGCGGTCGATCTGGTCCGCGGATCGCGTCGAGACGAGAACTTCGAACAGCCCGTTGGCGTTGAAGAGCTTCTCCGCCGATCCGGCCGGGATGAACACGAGATCGTCGAGGTCCATCCCGAGGCTCATTCCCTTTTTCCGCATGATGCCGATCACCCGGAACTTCGTTCCGGCCACCGTCATCATCTTTCCGAGCGGGTTCTCCTCCCCGAACAGCTCCTTGCGGATCGTCCGCCCGATGACGCAGACCCGCCGCTCCGAACGGTCGAGGTTCGGCGGCAGAAACTGCCCGATCTCCACGTTCAGATTCCGGATCTCCTGGAACTCGTGCGTGGTCCCGATGATGGGGCACGAGCGGCTCCGGTTCATGTACTTGCTGGTGCCCGAACCCAGGACGATCGGGGAGACGAGGTGCACGCTCGGGCAGCGTTCGGCAAGGGCGAGCGAGTCCTCGATGGTGAGCGGGTTCACCGAGGCGGTGACCATCGGCGGTCCGCCCGAGGTGTGCGCCTTTCCGGGCAGAATGATGATCACGTTCGTCCCCAGCGCGCGGAACTGCGACTCGACGTACTCGCGCGCCCCGTCCCCGATCGAGACCAGGACGATCACCGAGGCGACGCCGATCACCACGCCCAGCATGGTGAGCGTGGCGCGGAACTTGTTGACCGCGAGCGTTTCGAAGGCGAGGGTGATGGAGTCGAGGAGGTTCATGTGAGGTCCGAATCGCGTTCGTCCGACACCTTCAGGCCGTCCTTCAGCCGGACCATCCGCCGGGCGGCCCGCCCCACCAGCGGATCGTGCGTCACCAGGACGATCGTCACCCCCTCCGCCGCATTGAGGTGGGAGAACAGGGCGAGGATCTCCGCCCCTACCTTCGAGTCGAGATTCCCCGTCGGCTCATCGGCCAGAAGCACCGCCGGCCCGTTCACGAGCGCCCGGGCGATCGCCACCCGTTGACGCTCGCCGCCCGAAAGCTGGTTCGGCAGGTGGCCGAGACGGTGGCCGAGCTGCACCGACTCGAGCGCCGACTCCGCCCGTCGGCGGCGCTCCCGGCGCGTCAGACCGCCGTAGGTCAGCGGCAGTTCCACGTTTTTCCAGGCGGGAAAGCGGGGGAGGAGGTTGAACGTCTGGAAGACGAACCCCACTTTGCGATTCCGGATCGCGGCCAGCGCATCGTCCCGCAGGGTCTCCACCGGCGCCCCGTCGAGCGCGTACGTGCCGGCGGTCGGCGTGTCGAGACATCCGAGGATGTTCATCAGGGTCGACTTTCCCGACCCCGACGGCCCCATGATCGCGACGAACTCGCCGCGCTCCACGGAGAGGTCGATGCCGCGCAGGGCGCGCACCGTCTCCGCCCCGAGCGGGAATTCCTTGGTGACCTGATGGACGTCGAGAATCATGAAACCGGCTTATTTCGCCTCCGGCATCGTCTCCGTCCCGGTGATGACCGCCTCGCGGCCCTCCACCTCCTCCGCCTCCTCCAGATCGAGGAGCGACACCACCTGTTCCCCCGCGGTCACCCCCTCGAGGATTTCCGTCGTCGCCCAGTTGGCCAGACCCGCCTGGATCCGGCGGGAGACGATCCGGCCGTCGACCACCACCAGCACCGTCGTCCGGTCGCGGATCGACTTCGTGGGAATCGCGAGCCCGGTCGGCTTCGAGGCGGTGACGACGGTGACGTCGGTCGACATGCCCACCTTGTAGCGTCCGCCGGGGTCGTCGAGCGGGGCCTCGATCTCCGCGGTCCGGTTCTTCTCGATGGCGGTCGTGATGAGCGGGGTGATCAGCGTGACCGTGCTCGAAATCGTCTCCCCGGGAAAGGCCTCGAACTGGAGCCGCACGGGCTGACCGAGCCGGACCTTTCCGATGTCCACCTCGTCGATGGGCGCGCGGACGTGGTTCCGGGAGAGGTCCATCACCTCGCAGAGGCGCGCCCCGGGAGTGACCGATTCCCCCTCCTCGACCCAGAGCTGCGTGACGGTGCCGTCGAACGGGGCGGTGATGGTGGCGCGGGCGAGGGCGACGTCGAGCGTCCGGAGCATCGCTTCGAGCTGCGCGACGCGCGCCTCGGCCACCGGGATGGCTTCGGTGGCGGCGTCCCGCGCGGCCTTTGCCCGGAGGCGCTCCTGCTCGGAGATCACGCTCTCTCGCCGCTGATGCTCGATGAGGGAATACTCCTCCTCGGCGTTGCGGGAGGCCACCCGGGCGCGGGCGAGTTCGGCGCGGGCGACGGCGATGTCGGCCTGGGCGGCCGCCCGCCGGGCGTCGGTGTCGGCGTGATCGATCTCGATGGTCTGTGCGCCCGCCCGGACGCGATCCCCCTCACGGGCGTGGATGCGGAGGATCTTCCCCGTGACCTCCGCCGAGCAGACCACCTCGCGGACCGGCTTCACGGTGCCGACGGAGGAGGCGGTCACCGTCTCCTCCACGGGCGCCATGACGGCGACCGTGATGCGGACGGGGACCGGTTTGGGAGCGAGCCACCGGATCTTCACCCCGTAGGCGCCGGCGGCCAGGAGGGCGATCAGGACGAGGGCCGTGAGCCATCGCGTCATGATGGGGAGTCTAGCACCCGCGGCGGCAGGCGGCAACGGAACGAGTCTCCTCCAAGGCGCCAACGATTCAACCTGTCATCCTGAGCCTCGCCCGGAGGGCGAGGCGAAGGATCACCCGCCCTGAAGCCGAGAGCCGCTCAGGCGGGTGATCCTTCGCTTCGCGGCCCTCCGGGCCGCTTCGCTCAGGATGACATCCAAAGTGCGGGCGCACTTGAGAACGAGTCTCTACTTCTCCCCCAGCTGTCCGGCGAGTTCCACGACGGCGGCCTGTAGCGGGACGTCCCCCTGGAGGTCGTAGGCGTACGTGAACGAGCCCTCGATCTGGATTCGTTCCCGGACGGCCCGGCGCAGTTCCTGCCGGATCTCGTCCGCGGAGAGGGCGATCTTGTTCCCCTTCGTCACCTCCAGCACCAGAGCCTGAAACTCCGGATACGGCTCGGCCGAGAATCCGTCGTAGACCGCCAGCTTCTTGAACGTCTCCCGGTTCGCCGCGAAGTGCGCGTCGAGGTAGTTCGTCAGCGCCCCGCCGTGGCGGAGTTGCCAGAGCTTCTCGAACTTCTCCCCGGAGACTTTCTCCGGGGCGACGGTGAGATCCGGCTCCACGCCGTGGTGGTGGATGGATCGACCGGTGGGAAGGTAGTACCGCATCACGGTCATGTAGAGGAACCGCTTCGGAATGAGACCGCCGCTCTTGAACAGCGGGACCGGCGACTGCCCCACGCCCTTTCCGTAGGTGGTCTCGCCGATGAGAATGGCCCGACCCGTGTCCTGGAGGGCCCCGCACAGCATCTCCGAAGCGCTCGCGCTGGCGTGATCCACCAGCACGACCATCGGCATCTTCTCGAAGGGCGAGCCGTCCTTCGCCCGGAATTCCTGATGGCCCTCCACCCCCTGCTGCTGGAGCATCCGCACGATCTCCGGCATGTCCAGCTTGAGGTGCGACTCGGTGTAGGTGATCAGCTTGTTCCCCCCGATGAACTTGTCCGCGACGGCGGTGGCGGCGGGGAGCGCCCCGCCCGGATTGTGCCGAAGATCAAGGACGAGCGCCTTCATCCCGTCGCGCCGCATCCGATCCAGGGCCTTCTGGACGGCCTCCGAGAGGTTCATGTCGAAGATCGTCATGCGGAGATAGCCGATCTTCCCGGGGATCATCTTGAAGATCACGTCCTTCGACTTGTTCTTCTTCTGGGTGACCTGGAATTCGTACGGGTGAAGCCAGCCGTCGCGCATCACCTTGAGGGTGAGCTTCGTCCCCGGCTCCGCCTGAAGCATCTCGTTCGCCTCCTTGATCGGCATCTTCTTGAGGTCCTTGCCGTCGATGGAGAGGAGGGTGTCGCCCATCTCGATCCCGGCCTCGTAGGCGGCGTAGCCGTACATGGCGTATCCCACCCTGTAGTCTCCGCCGTCCTCATTGGAGATCGAGATGCCGATCGACTTGTCGCGCTCGCCGCCGTTCAGGAGGTTGAGCAGCTTCATGATGTCCTTGGTCTCGAACAGGCGCGAGTAGGGGTCCTTGATGAAGGCCACCATCCGCCGCGCCCCATGATCGGCCAGTCTTTCCAGGTCCACGCCGTGATCCGCGTGCGCCTCGCAGAAGGAGCGCAGGGCGTCCACCACGTCGTCCACCTCGGCCGGCTGGGCGGGAAGGGAGGATTTGAGGGCGTCGCGCGTTTCGGACGGAACCTTCTCGAAGTCGTCGTGCGCCATGGCGTCCTTCATGCCGGCGATGCAGGCGTTCAGGAGGTCGGTCTCGGCGATCTTGTCGCCGTCGATGTACGATTCCATCAGGTGGTGCCGCACCTCTTCGAGGAAGGTGGAGACGTACTTGAGTTTCTTCTCGGTGCTCTTGTCCGCCGCGCGGGCCGCGACGGCGCCGGAGAGAACGAGGACCAGGAAGGCGAGGAGCATCCGGCGCGCACGCATCATGATTCACCTCGTGAGGGGGGAGGGACCGGGTGGAACATGCGAGTGATACGGGGGGGCACAAAGGCCGTTTGGGGCGTCTCTCTGTTGCGCGCCACGCGCTTCGGAGGTATCATGCCGGCCGTTCAACCGCCGACCCCCAGGGAGATTCCCATGTCCGACTCCTCTCCTCCTGTCCCCGCCCCTCCGGGCGCCGCGCCGCCGATGAAGACCGTTTCGACCGGAGTCGTCCTCGGCGGATTCGGCCTCATCGTCGTGCTCGGGCTGCTCATCTGGTTCGCGGCCCTCTCCTCCGTCAAGCAGGCCACGAAGCAGCTCTGGGAGGGGCTCGCGGCCGTCGGCACGCCGACGCACTACGGCCAGGCGGCGAGCCGGATCCGGGCCCTGGGCGGGGATCGCGCCGAGGCCCAGCTCGTCGTCTGGCGCGACCAGGTCGCCGACGTCTACGAGCAAAGACAGAAGGTGGATGACACGATCGCCGCCCTCAAGAAAGCCCACCCCTGGTGGCAGGCCGCCCTCGAGAAACTCGAGGGGTGGAAACGGGAGTATCCGACGCTCACCTCCATCATCACCTCAGCCTACGACAAGGGCGGGGAATGGCTGAAAGCCGCCCATCCGGCCATCTACGAGTCGATCCTGAAGCTGATCGAAAAACTCAAGAGCGGCGCCGAGGCGTTCGGCGGAGGGGATCTCATGAAGGAAATCCCCAAGTTCTATGCCGACTGGAACGCCGCGATGGCCGAGATCGACCGTCTCCAGAGTCAGGCGGACTACCTCTCGAAAGAGGCGGAGACCATCCGCCTCACCCTGGCGCGGAAACTCCGCCTCGATCTGAAGCCGATGCCGGAGATCAAGGTGAAGTGAGCGGCGGAGGTCGAGCGGCGTGAAAGTCTGCGCGATTGTGCCGGCGTTCGACGAGGCGGGTCGGATCGGTTCCGTGGTGGTGGGACTGCGCCGGCACGTCGCCCAGGTGGTGGTGGTGGACGACGGATCGGGCGACCGGTCCGCCGAGGAGGCCGCGGCGGCGGGGGCGACCGTCCTCCGGCACGACCGCAACCGGGGCAAAGGGGCCGCGCTCCGCACCGGCGTCGAGTTCGCCCTGCAGGACGGCTTCGACGCCGTCCTCACCTGCGACGGCGACGGACAGCACGATCCCCGCGACGTGCCCCATCTCCTCGCCGGCGCCCTGGCCTCCGACGCCGACATCGTACTCGGGACCCGGACCCTCAACGTCGACACCGTCCCGCTCACGCGTCGCTTCACCAATCGCGCGAGTTCCCGGCTCGTCTCGCTCATCGCCCGCCGTACCGTCCGCGATTCCCAGTGCGGCTTCCGTCTGCTCCGGACCCGCATGCTCCGTCGTGTTCCGATCCGCGGAGACCGGTACGACGCGGAGTCCGATCTTCTCCTCGCCGCGCTGAGACGCGGCCACTCCCTCCACGAGGTGCCGGTCCGGACGATCTACGGCGTCGCCAGCAAGTTCCGCCCCGTGTCGGACACCTGGCGCATCCTCAAAGTGCTGCTGCGGGAAGCGATCTAGTGGGCCTTCAAGATTGAACTTGTGGGTGGCACGGGCGGCTTGTCCGCCCGTGCCTGCACGCTCCGAGCACGGGCAGCGAGCTGCCCGTGCCACCCGGCAACCCATAGATTCAATCTTGAAGGCCCACTAGGCCGGCGTCACCATCAGCGCCGTGATGAAGGTCAGCGTCCGGCAGGCCAGGAACGTCACCGCCAGCCGGCCGTGGGAGGCGCGTGCGGCGGGATCCCCGACGAGTCGGCGACCCGTCCAGGCCTGGCGGCCGAGGAGCACGAGCGAGAGGAGGGCCAGGGAGACATGGACCCAGAGGATGCCGGGGGAGGAACGGGCGAGGGTGCCGAACGGGTCGCGCTGGATCGTGAGGATGATCACGACAGCGAGGTCGGTGAGTCCGGCGGCGAGCATGAGCGGAATGTGAATCCGGCGCCGGCGCCGAAGGGCGTAGCCGATGCAAAAGGCGGCAAGCGCGAGGCCGGAGATGAGGTGGAAGATCATGCCTCAGTTCCCGGCCCAACCGTCGCGACCCACGAGTCGGACGAAGAGACAGGCCCCCAGATCGCGCTCCTCCACGTGGCCTCCCCTCTTGTGGACCAGCCTCAGGGTCTGAAGGTGGGAACTTCCCACCGGGATCGCCAGGAAGCCATCCTCGGCGAGCTGTTCGACCAGCGCCTTCGGGACATGGGGCGCCCCGGCCCCGACGACGATGCGGTCGAAGGGAGCCGCATCGGGCCATCCCATCGTGCCGTCGCCGATGTAGACATCCACGTTGTGGATGCCCAGCCGGTTCAGTCGGAGGCGGGCCGTCTGCGCCAGTTCGCGGAGGCGCTCGACCGTCGTCACGCGTTGGGACAGAAGGGCGAGGAGGGCGGTCTGATACCCCGAGCCGGTGCCGATTTCAAGGACGCGCTCCGTTCCCGTCAGGCGGAGGGCGTCCAGCATCACCGCGATCATGTAGGGCTGGGACGTGGTCTGGCCATATCCGATTTCAACGGGATGATCGGCGTAGGCCTCGTGGACGCGATCGGGGGGGACGAAACCGTCGCGGGGGACGCGAAGGAAGGCCTCCAAGAGCCGCCGGTCGCTGATCCCGCGCCGGGCGAGGTGTTCGGTGACCATTTCCCGCCGGAGGGACTCGAATTCGTCCATGGCGCACTCGTCGGGCGGGGGCCGGGCGACTCTGCCGAGGGCATTATATCACGGGGAGGGATGGTCGGGGCGACAGGATTCGAACCTGCGACCTCTTGGTCCCGAACCAAGCGCTCTAGCCAGGCTGAGCTACGCCCCGAACGCGACCGATCCTATCATCGGGCCGGCGCCCCGTCAACGATCGAACATGTCCGACAATTCCGGAAATCGTCCTTGACAACCGGGCGGCTTCGGGATAGGCTCCCGTTGTTCGTTCTCTCGCCCGCCGCTCCACTCCGGAGGAGGTCCCATGAAGCTCATCGCGCGCGCCGGCCTGACGACTTCCGTCATCGGTCTGTTCCTCAGCGTGGCGGCCCTCTGGGCGGCCCGGACGGTGGAGGCGGGGGGCTGAGGGCAGCCGACCCCCTGTAACTTGGCCAGTGTGGTCAACGGATTCCAGTGCGACAACTGTCAGGGGTACCTGAAACCGAACGAACTGAAGGACAAGAAGTGCCCGAAGGACGCGGGGAGCGTTCATGCGGCCTGGTTCTGCGACAAGACCGGATTCGGATGCGCCTCCTGCGGCACCAGCGCCCGGAAGCAGGAGTCCTGCCGCGGGTGCAAGAAGTCGATGCAGCCCGTGGCCGATCGAACGGCCGTGAACTACCTCTGCACCAAGTGCGACACTTCGGACGGGACCGCCCCCGGGAACTGCAAGAAGTGCGGAAAGAAACTGAAGGCGAAGTGCGCGAAGGACGGCAAGTTCCCGCACGGCGGGGAGTCGAAGAACTGCAAGTAGACGGCGTCGAATCCGGNNNGTCGGTTCAAGTGTGAGTTCTCCGGCCCGGCCCTGTGCCGGGCCGTGCTGTTTTCCCCCCCCAAATGCTTGCGTCTCCGCGCCGGGGGCCGTATCATGCTGCCCTTCGGTTCCCCGTAGGGGGGGACGCCCACAAGCCCATCAAGGAGTGCCTCGTCATGTTGAGCCCTCAAATCGGAATCACGGCCGGCAGACTCTGGGAGACGATTGGGAAGCAGAAGCGCCTCACGATGGCCAAACTCCCCACCGCGCTCAAGGTCCAGAAGGACCTCGCCCTGGTGGCCCTGGGATGGCTGGCCCGCGAAGGCAAAGTCTGCCGATCTTTCCCCAGGTTCGGCCCGGGGAGTCCGTGTCCCGGGAGCGTCCGCGGACGCTCGCGCTCGCCTGCTCCATCGTCGTGGTCGTCTTTGCCGCCTACGCCGGGGCCCTCCGGTGCGGGTATGTGTTTGATGACTTCTGGTGCATCCGCCGGAACGACTTCATCCAGGACGGGCGGAATCTCTTTCGCTTCTTCGGAGAGGAGTACCGCTCCGGGAAATGGCCCGACTCGAGCCGGCCCCTGCTCGTCCTTTCCACGATGGCCGATGCCGTGCTTTTCGGCATCGACCGACCCTGGGCTTTCCACCTCCAGAGTCTGCTCTGGCACGCCGTCGCCTCGGTGCTCGTGTTCCTGGTGGCCCGCCGATGGACGGGAGCGGAGGGGGTTGGCTGGGTCGCCGGCCTGTTCTTTGCGGTGCACCCGATCCACGTGGACGCGGTGGCCTACATCAGTTCCCGGGAGGACCCGCTCTGCACGGCGTTCTACCTCCTCGGGCTCCTGTGCATCGATGCCTTCGCCCAGACCGGTTCCCGCCGATGGCTGGCGGCCGTATGCGTCTCTTGCGCGCTGGCGCTGGCCGCCAAGGAGATGGCGGCGACTTTTCCCGCGGCCGCCCTGCTCTGGATGCTCGCGACGGGGGGGGAGGGAGGTCAACCCGTATCCCGCCGGACGCTGATCGCCGTCCTCGCGGCGACGGCCGCCCTCACCGGAGGCTATCTCGCCGCCAAGTTCTACGGGCTTCCGAACGACGGCACCCGCGCCGACTTCATCACCGGGGACAGAGGGGTCCATTATGCCTCGGCCGTGCGCGTCCTCGCCGACTACTGGCGTCTGCTCGTATGGCCCGCGCGGCTCTCCGGCGACTACCCCGTGGTGATCCTGAAGGGCTTCTCCGACCCCGCCTGCCTCCGGTCGGCCGCCCTGCTTCTGGCGCTCCTGGCCGGCGCGATCCTCGCCTGGCGGAGGTCGCGCCCCTGGGGCCTGGCGCTGCTCTGGTGGTTCGTCACCGTCGGTCCGGTGACCCAGATCGTTCCGATCTTCATTTTTCAGTCCGAGCGGTTCATGTACCTGCCGTCGGTGGGGGTCTGCGTGATGGCGGCCATGGCGCTTCGGGCCCTCGTCGCGCGGGTTCCATCGAGGGTGTGGGGGAGCGCGCTCACGGCCCTGTTCGTCATGGTCGCCGGGTCCGTGGCTCTGGGGCGTACCTGGTCACATGTGCGGGACTATCGCGATCCGATCGCGCTGTGGACCTCAGTCCTCGAGGTCTTTCCGGGCTCGCAGCGGGCACACAACGACCTGGGTGACGCCTGCGCGAAGGCGGGGCTGCTCTCCGACGCGGAGTTCGAATTCAGGGCGGCCGTTCGCCTCGGACGGGACTCGGAGATCGGGCGCATGGCCATGTCGAACCTCGCCTTCGTGCTGGTGAGGAACGGAAGGGAGGAGGAGGCGGTCGAGCTCCGGCGAATTCTCGGCGACACCGACCCTGGGCAGATCGGGGCCCAGGCCCTGAACGACCTCGGGGTGTGGGCGGACCGCCGGGGCGACGCGGTGGAAGCCGAGTCGAAGTTCCGGGCCTCCGTGGCGCGCAAGCCCGACTTCGTCCTCGGGTGGCGCAATCTGGGGCGGGTGCTCGACCGGGTGGGGCGCCGGGGAGAGGCCCGCGCGGCTTGGGAGAGGGTCCTCGAACTGGCGCCCGGCGACGGGGAGGCCGAGCGGGAGTTGCGGAAGCCCTGACGAGGCGGGCGGCGAACAGATTGCTTGACCCTTCCCCGCTCCTCGTCGATGATAGGAACGGAGGTCGCACGCATGAAGTCGAAAAGGCCGGGGAGGTCGTGGTCCGTTCTGGCCGCCGCCCTCCTCGTGGCGGTCATCGTCGGGTGCGCTTCCGATCGCGGCAGGCGTACCGCGGCGCGTGAAGCAGCGCGGCAGATCGACTCGGCCGACCTCATGGCCGATCGGGGGAGCCGGGCGGAGGCCCTGGCCCGCTACTGCGCCGCGCTCGGCCAGCTGGCCCAGTCGGGACGGGATCCCGAACAGACCCTGCTCAGCGCCGCCGTCTTTCACCGTTTTCATGTTCTCGACGCCACGGCCGTTCATGGCGCGCTTCCGGCCGATCAGCGGGAAGGCTGCGCCGCCTTCGCCCGGATTCTGGAGGAACGCGGACCGTCGCCCGACTTCCTCGGGATGTCGTTTTCCCAGCTTCTCGTGCTGGATACGCAACTCGGGGGGATTCCGGACGAACGCGTTGAGCCCTGGCTCCGCGTGGTTCGGGACGTGATTGTGGGAGACATCTTCGCGCGGCGCGCGGCCCGTGTGTCCGAGGACCCGGCCCGTGCGCGCGACGCCACCGTCCCCCGCGCCTGCGCCGACGGGCTGCAGCGCTGGCATCTCGCCGACGTCGCCAAGTCCTACTATCTTCGGGCGTGGATGCGGGCCGCCGAGGGGCGGGCGGAGACGTCGGGCGCCCGAAACCGCGTGAAGGCGATCGACTCCACGATGGCGGCCACGGCCCGATCCCTGGCGCTCCTTCCCGGTCGGACCGACGAGTTCCGCAACGCGTTCATGCGGTCGGCCGAGGCGCTCGAGAAGGAACAGCGCGATCTCGATGCGGCGGAGGATGTCGCGAGCGTGGCGTCGCGCCCGGATGAGGCGTACCTCCGGCTGGATCCCGAGACGCACCTCCGCGAAGGAAGGGAAGATGTCGTGGAGGGGGTGCGGCGTCGGGTGGAGAATCAGCCGGCGCGCGCCGTGAAGGCGTTTCAGTCCGCGCTGAAACACCTTCTCTACGCGCGCGAACTCGGCATTCCGGCGGGGAGCGGGGCGGCGATTGATCTCGAGGCGCTCCTGGACGACGTCTTGAGCAACCTCCAGATGCTCACCGAACAGCGCTGATTCCGGCGGCTACTGCACGGCGGCCCAGAAGCGGCCGTTCAGGGTGACCGCCGTCGGATCGCTGCCCGGCCAGGTGGCGATGAACGAATTGTCCCCCCCGTCCACGCCGTAAATCACTCCGGACTCGTTCATGATGAACTTGCGGATGCCGGTGGCGTTGTAGGTGTCCGGCATCGCCATGAAGGCGTAGCTGAATTCGTGACAGGCCAGAGTGCCCGGGGCAATGATCGTGACCGCCGTCTGGGTGGGGATCGCATTCACCCGGTAGGACCCCGCAGCGTCTCCGAGCAGCGCCCGGAACCGGTACCCGGCCCGCGCCTGCGGAATGGCGGGCTTGGCGTAATAGGAGACCACCCGGGAGGCGTCCGCCTTGGCCAGGGTGATCTCGATGGAGCGGAGGGGGCTCCCCGACTTGTCCTGGATGCCGTAGAATCCGGCCACGTCCACCGTCCAGTAGTCCTGCTTTCCGTTCGAGTCGGAGTCGAGCTGCCTCCACGAGGCCTGCGTGCCGACCAGGGCCCGCAGGGAGCCGCACGCCGAGAGTTCGTGGGAGGCCATCCGCGATCGGAGGAGGCTCGGCACGGCCAGCGTGATGATGATGGCGATGAGGACGATGACGATCGAGAGTTCAACGAGGGTGAATCCGCGATTCCGTGAGGGGTGGGTCATGGTGATGCTCGAGCTCCCGCGCCGGCAACAGAACGAAGGGCGGGATTATAAAAGCCGGGACGCCGCCCGGCAAGAAAACCGGACGGCGTCCCGTACATGAGAACTCAGATCAGGCGCTTACTGAACGACCGACCAGAAGCGGCCGCTCTTGGTCTTGGCCGTGGGATCGGTCCCGGGCCAGGTCGTCTGGAACGTGTTGCTGCCGGCGTCCACGCCGTAGATCACGCCCTCTTCGCAGACGATGAAGATGCGGATTCCGGTCGTGTTGTAGGTGTCCGGAATGGCCGTGAAGCCGAAGAGGTACGAGTTGCAGGCCGTGGCGTAGCCGTTGGTCGTGCCGTGACGGAGGACGGAGACCGTCTTCTGCGACGGGACGTAGTTCACGCAGTAGGCGGCCGGGGTGCCGGCGCCGTCGTCGTTCACCATGGAGCGGAACTTGTAGCCGGACTTGGCGATGGCGACGCAGGCGGTGCCGTTCGTGGTCGGCTTGCCGCTGTAGGAGACGCGGCGGGAGCCGTCGGCCTTGGCGAAGTTGACGTCGATGAACTTCAGGATCGCGCCGGAGGCATCCTGCATTCCGTAGAAGCCGGCGAGGTCATAGGTCCAGTAGTCCTGGACGCCGTTGCCGTCGGAATCGGTCTGGCGCCACGTGGACTCGGTGCTGACGAGCTGCTTGAGGGCCGCCACCGCCGAGGTCTCGTTGGCCGCGATGCGGGAGCGGAGGAGGCTCGGGATCGCGATGGCCGCGATAATCGCGATGATGGCCACGACGATCATGAGCTCGATCAGAGTGAAGCCTTTGTCCTTCTTCATTGCTGTCTCTCCTTGGGTTGGAAAAATCGGGAACACTCAGAAGACCATGAGCAGGCGCATTCCGTGTCTTCGTTCACCTCCTTCCTCGATCAATCGGTCTTCGCCCGCCGCCGGCCAAAGGATCAGGTTGCTTGGGGGGGCTACTTTCGCAAAGGTCGTGCCGCGTCAGATTGTTCCCCTCGAACACCGGCCCTCCCAACGCAAGCGATCCAGCCAGGTTGCGACGTGCAGAAAGTGTGGAAAGGCCGGAAGCCTGGAAGGTGACAAATCCCGGCAGCCCGGTCGTACGTCAGTGCCGCAGAGTGTCATGGAGCCGTCTACTGAACCACGGCCCAGAAACGACCGTTAACCGTGTTCCGTGTCGGGTCTGTCCCCGGCCAGGTGCTCTTGAAGGTGCTGCCCGCCGCATCCACCCCGTAGATGACTCCCTCTTCGTTCACCACAAACACGCGGATCCCGTTGGTGTTGTAGGCGTCCGGCATCGCCGTGAATCCGAACCACAGGGCATTGGTGGCCGTGGCATAGCCGTTCGTCGTGCCATGGCGCAGTACGCTGATGTCCTTCTGGCTCGGCACGTAGTTGACCCGGTACGCCGTGGGCGTGCCGCCCCCGTCATCCGATACCATCGCCCGGAACTTGTACCCCGACTTCGCCTGCGCCACGCAGGCCGTGCCGTTGGAGGTGGGCTTGTTCGCGTACGAGACTCGACGGGAGGCATCGGCCTTGGCAAAGTTCGCGTCGATGAACTTCAGGATCTTCTGCGACGCATCCTGCATCCCGTAGAATCCGGCGACGTCGTACACCCAGTAGTCCTGGACGCCGTTGCCGTCCGAGTCGGTCTGGCGCCACGCCGCCTCCGTGCTGACCAATGGCGATGATGGCGACCACGATCATCAGTTCGATCAGCGTGAATCCGGCCGTGCGCTTCATGGCGCCTCCTTCTCACCCGACCCCCGCGCGGGATGGACCCTTCCGAGCAAAGGCCATGCCTCCAGGGCGTAACCGCTCCTGAGGCTTGGAACTCAACGCTTGTGGAGGACACATGATGTGACGAGCTGTCCGGCGGGTCGCGGGCGGGCGCTCATCTGTGACAAATACCGGCACTCCGGCCCGCCGCACGGGTCGAGGAAGGTCACCTCTCAAGCTCCTTCGCCCGTCGATCGTCCCCGGTGGCCCGTTCCTCGTCCGGCGGGGACAGCGCCCGGTAGGCCTTGGCCCGCTCCCGGAGAACCGAGGCGTCCTCCGGCAGGGCGGCGATCGCGCGCGTCAGCGCCTCGATGGCCTCGCGGACACGCCCCTCGGCGAGGAGGGTCCGTCCCCGACCCGCCAGTGCGATGGGGTGGACCGGCTCACCGCCGAGGATGGACTCGTAGACGACGCGGGCCTCTCCGGGGCGCCCCGCCTCCTCCAGACAGACCGCCTGCAGGGTGAGCACTTCGATCGATCCCTCGGAAAGCGTCGCGGCCTCCTCGAGGAAGGGGAGCGCCTCGGCGGGTCGCTTGAGCTCCCGGAGCGCGCCGGAGAGGTTGAACAGGGTGGAGATCTGCCGGGACCCGAGCGCGAGCGCCTCGCGGAACTCGCGGACGGCGGCCTCGAAATCTCCCTGATCGAGTTGCACCAACCCGCGAAGATCCGCCGCTCGAGCCCGGGCGGAGCGGCTCCCCGAGATGCGGCCGGCGGAGGCCAGCGCCTCCGCTCCGCGGCCGGTCCGGAACTGGGTCTCCGCCCGCAGGAGGGCGATCTCCTCGTCGCGCGGCGCGAGATTGTGGGCCGCGTCCAGGTCGGTCAGGGCCGCCTCCCGGTTTCCGTCCTCGAGGCGGGCCTTCGCCCGGATGACGCGGAGCGAGGCGGCCAGGGGTCCCATCGGACCGTGCGGGAACGCGCGCCAGGCCTGGTCGAAGCGATAGATGGCCTCGTCGTGGCGTCGGTCGTACTGCGCGGCGAGCGCCTCATACATGGCGCGTCGCATCGCCGGCACCCCGCGGAGCCGGGCTGCTTCGGCTGCGGGCACATCGGCGTAAAGGACTTCCGGTGATTCGAGAAGCCGGACGAGGAGCGGCCCGAGGCTCCCCCACATGTTCTGGTTGAGGAGTCGCGCCATCCTCATCTCCATCTGCATCCGGTCATCCGTGTGCCGTTCGCCGCCGGGCGGAATCCGTCCGCAGGCGTCCGGTCCTCCGACGAAGAAACCCAGCCACGCCCCGGGGGACTCGAGATCGAGTGTCGCTCCGATCTCGCGGAAGTGCCGGGTCTCCAGCAGCGTGCGCGCGGCGGCCCACGACGCTTCCGGGGGATCCACCGATCCCACCAGGATGAAGTCCACCGAGGGGGCGCCCTCCCAGACGTACACGCAGGGAAAGACGTCCCGAAAGGTCTCGAGCAGCAGGGTGAACTCCCGGTCGCCGAGCCCGTACCCCTGCACCCACTGTACAAACAGTCCCCCGGGGCGGAGCCGGGTCCGCGCGATCCGGAAGAACTCGTCAGTGAAGCAATGCGCCATCCCGGCCTGCCACGGATTCGAGGGTTCCGAGACGATGAGATCGTACGTCCGGGCGGAATAGGCGAGACAGGCGCGACCGTCCACCGGGAGGATCTCGACGTTCGGGCGGTCGTTCACGCCGAAGTTCACCTTCTCGAAGAGGCGGGCCGCCTCGATGACCTCGGGCACGAACTCAGCCACCGTCACGCGGGGTGAGGGCTCCATTCCGGCCAGGATCCCCGCCGTCACTCCGCTTCCCAGTCCGAGGACGAAGATCTCCGACGGGTTCGGCCGGAGGAGCAGCGGGGCGACGGCGACCAGGGTCTGGGTCGCCATGTCCCCGCTCTCGGACGCGTCGCTCTTGCCGTTGATCCGGAGCACGCGCGATCCGGAGGAGACTTCGTGCACAACCACGGAGCCGTGCGCCCCCTCGGCCCGGAAGAGGAGGGTCCCCATTCCGCGCTTCACTGCCTCCCGCACCTCCTCGGGGTCCTGCTCCAGTTTACGGTCCTCCGCCCAGTACGGACTCAGGAAGACTCCGCTGGAGACGATGGCCGGGTCCCAGCGCGGGCACAGCGCCAGGGCCGCGGCCGCCCCCGCGAAGAGCGCCCCGGCCCGGAGGGTGGCTCCGATCGAGGCGGAGGCGAGGCGCAGCGTGACGGCCGCCGAAGCGACCTGAAGGGCGGCGGCGAACGCCAGCGTTCCCTCCAGCCCGAGCCGAGGGAGCAGCACGAAGGCCCCCGTCAGCGAGCCGGCGACCGAGCCCAACGTATTCACGCCGTAGGCCACCCCCACCCACCGCCCGATCCGGCCGGCATCGCGGACGGCGATCGCGTTCAGGACGGGAAACATCATCCCGCTGGCAAAGGCCGGGAGGAGCATCACCCCGGCCGCGCAGCCGAGAATGACGACCGTCCACGACCCGAAGGAGCGCCCGACCTCCGGCGGGAGCCGGAGCAGGTAGAGCGGCACCTGCCCGAGCAGCGGGAGGCCCGCGATGACGGAGAAGCCGATCGCCGCCTGGAGCCACCCGAGGGTCGCCAGCGATCCACGGTGTCGGGCCGCCCATCGACCCCCCCCGAGCCCGCCGAGGCCGAGCCCCAGGATGAAGACCGAGAGCATCGCGCCGAAGGCATAGGTCGAAGAGCCGACCGCCAGCGAGAGGGTGCGCGTCCACGCCACTTCGTACAGGAGCGCGCAGAAGCCGGAGACTCCGAAGATCACAGCGGCCGCGACGCGCGGTGACGGGGTGGCGTCAACCGGCGCCTCCCCGGCCTCGGCGGGGGCGGGGGGGGGCGCCCGGAGGCTGCGCTTGCCTCCGGCGAGCCACGCGATCACGGCCACGGCGCCGTTCACGGCGGCGGCGATCCATGCCGAGGTTGTCATTCCGAAGGCCGGGATGAGCGCGAAGGCGGTGACGAGCGCCCCGAAGGAGGCGCCGAGGGTGTTCAGCCCGTACAGGCGTCCGGTCTCATTCGCGATCTGGTCGTGCCGGCGGATGAAGGCCTGGCAGAGCACCGGCAGGGTGGCGCCCATGAACAGCGTCGGGATGAACAGCACGACTCCGACGACGAGGCAGGCCGCGACCGAGGCCGCCGTCAGATGCGGCTCGCACGCCCGCCACAGGGCGCCGATCGGTCCGTCGAGCGAGCGGAGGACGGGGAGCGCCAGCGCCCCGCAGAGGGCGATGGCGGCCTCCAGAATCGCGTAAAGGCGGAGGGAGCCGCCGTGCCGGGTGGTCCAGCGTCCTCCCAGCCACGCCCCGAGGCCGAGCCCGCCCAGGAACAGCGCCAGGACCAGGCCGGTGGCGATCGTGGTTCCGCCGACGAGCAGCGTCACCTCGCGCGTCCAGACGACCTGGTAGATCAGGCCGGCGGAACCGGAGGCGAAGAAGAGCCCGCCGGCGAGCCATCGGGAGGACGGGGGGATCGTGGGTTCCGTCATGACGAGCGGGGCCGATTGCACCATAATGTCGGCCCGAGGGGAAGCGAATGAGGCCGTCGCTGGCGGGCCATCTTGACCTTGACACTCCTCCCCCGGATGAAGTAGAAGAAAGACTTGTTTCGACGAGGCTGAACCGGGATGCCCAAGCTCATCGTGAAGTCGGGTGCCAGCGCCGGTCGTGAGTTTGTCCTCACGGACAAGCCCGTCACGGGCGGCCGCATGCCGGACAACGACTTCGAACTGCGAGATTCGCTCGTCAGCCGAAAGCACTCCGAGGTTCGGAAGAACGGCGCCTCGTTCGTCGTCAGCGACCTTGGCTCCTCCAACGGCACCTTCGTCAACAACCGGAAGGTCGAGAAGCCCCAATCGCTCAACGAAGGCGACGAGATCCTGATCGGGGACACCGTTCTCGTCTTCCGCGACGAGACGGCCGCCCGACCCGCCGCGCCGCGAAAGCAGACCGATTCCGAAATCGCCAAGAACCTGTACGGGTCGAGCGAAATCGTCCGTCCGATCGGCGAGATGTCGGAAGACCTCCAGATGGACGTCCGCGAGTCGATCGCGCGCGGCGTCTCCTGGAAGGAGATGAGCCGGAGGGCGCAGGCGCAGACGGCGGCCCCCGCCGAGGCCCCCCCCGCCGAAGGAGCAAAGGCCGCCGCGGAGGTCGGTACGGTCCGCCCCGGCGGTCCCCCCGCGGTCGACAAGAAGTTCTTCCTGCTCTACCAGCTGGGCAAGGCGGTCACGCAGGCGACGACGCTGGACGAGATTCTCGACGTCGCCCTGCACATCAGCCTCGAGGAGGTCGGCGCAGAGCGCGGGGTCGTGATGCTCCAGGACGCCGCCTCGAACGATCTTGTGGCCCGGGTCTGCCGCCACCGCGACCGCGGGCTGCTGGACCCCGAGGAGATGACGGTCAGCCGCACGATCACCAGCCGGGTCCTGAAGGACAAGGTGGCCATCCTCACGAACGACGCGAAGGAGGACTCGCGCTTCGCGATGGGGCTCTCGATCATCCAGTACAACATCCGCGCCGCGATGTGCGTTCCGCTGTGGGACAAGCAGGACGTCCTCGGAGTGGTGTACGTCGACAACCTCCTCAAGACCAAGGCCTTTACCAAGGATGACCTGGAGCTGCTCACGGCGATCGCCAACCAGATCGCCATCCGCATCAAGCAGGAGGAGTTGTACGCCCGGCTCAAGGACCAGGCCGTCATGCGCGCCAACCTCGAGCGGCTGCATCCGCCCGAGGTCGTGGACAAGATCCTGGAACAGGAGGTGTCGCTCGGCGTCGAGGAGCGCCAGGTGACGGTCCTGTTCTGCGACATCCAGGGATTCACCAAACTCTCCGAAAAGAACCCTCCGCCCGAGGTGTCTCGCCTGCTCAACGCGTATTATGAGAACCTGGCGCGGATCGTGTTCGAACACCACGGCAGCGTGAACAAGTTCATCGGGGACGGGGTGATGGCGATCTTCGGCGCGGCCGGAGACCAGCCGGACCACGCCATCCAGGCGGTGAAGGCGGGGCAGGACGTGCTGCGGGTGAGACCGCAGCTCCTCTCCGCAGCGCCGTCCGGGGTGAACTACAATCTCCGCGTCGGGATCAACAGCGGGACCGTCCTGGTCGGATGGGTCGGCTCGCTGAAGCTGATGGAATACACCGTCCTCGGGGACACCGTCAACATCGCGTCGCGCCTCGAGGCGCTCGCCCAGCCGAACACGCTCTGCATCGGGGAGAAGACGCACTCGCTCCTCAACGGGGCGGTGCCGGCGAAATCGCTGGGAAAGCGCCAGTTGAGAGGACGCGAACAGGAGATCGGCGTCTTCGAGGTGACGGCGGATTGAGATCGCACCGGCACGGGAAGGGGCAGGGCTCCGGGGTGTGGAACCCGCGGGGCGAGACCCGTTTCTTCACTTCCGTTTGTGGAGGTGGACGATGAGCCGGATTCTGAAGGGGTTGGTGGGGGTGGGAGCGTCGCTGGTGGTGGCGGTGTGCCTGAGCGGATGTCTGGGACACAGCCATCATTCGTGCTGGGGCCGTCAGGGGTGCGGACACGGCTGTCCGTCCTATTCCTGCGGTCACGACAGCTGCGGCCACAAGACCTGCGGCACCTGCGGCCACGGGTACGGCGGCCACTCGCACTATTGCCCGGGCGAGGACAAGGACAGCCGGGGCAACACCGGGAAGACCCGGGCGCAGGAGGCGTACGAGTCGTACTATCAGTCGCGGTAAGTCGCTCACCGTCGCATCGAAGGCCCGGCCGGCGGGATTCTCCCGCCGACCGGGCTTCTTTTTTTGCCCCGCGGGCCCCCTACAGTCCCGCGACCGTCTCGCCGATGTAGAAAGACGCCGTTCGCGGGACCGCGCCATGGAGCCGCGGAACGCGGACGGCGCCCTCGGTTGCCATCGGAGGTCGCCCATGCGCCTGTCCGCCACGCTCGGTTTCCTTGCGGTCGTCGGGATCGCCGGAGGCTGCTGCAACACGGGATATCAGCACTTCGTCCCGCGGCCGACCTGGGGACCGCACTCCACCGGCCCCGTCATTCACCCCGATTGCCCCCACTGCGAGCCGACCCCCGCGGGACGCTGCCACGACCACCGCTGCGCCGAATGGAGCCGCCCCGGGGTCGTCGACACCTGCCATACCTGCGGCCGGGCGAAGAGCACCCCCCGCGGCAACTGCTCGTGCAATTGCCACACCGGAGGCTAGGGGCTAGAATGCCCCGGTGCCCGAAGCGCCTCCCCCCGCCCCCGGACCGCACCCTGCCTGGCCGGCCCCGCTGGTCGTCGCCCTGCTGGCCATCGCCGCCTACGCGAACACGCTCGGACACGGGTTCGTCTGTGACGATTTCCCCCAGATCGTCGAGAGTCCCGACCTCGGCTCGCTCTCGAATCTGCCCCGCCTCCTGACCTCGCCGTACTGGACCCGCGGGGAGGATGCCGCCGACCGGCTCTACCGCCCGGTCACCGTGTCGACCCTGGCGATGGATCACGTGCTCGGGGGAGGGAGGCCGAGGACGTTTCATGCCACCAATCTGATTCTGCATGCCCTGGCGTCGCTGGGAGTTTATCTGGCCTGTGGCGCGGCCGCCAGGGTGGGGCGGGGGTTGCTCTCCTTCCCGGCGATCGCCGCGATGCTCTTCGCCGTCCACCCGATCCACACCGACGCCGTGAACTCCATCGTCCAGCGGTCGGAACTCCTGGCGGCCCTCGGGCTCCTCCTGGCCTTCGGCGCCGGCCGGCGCGCCGACCGGGCCCCACCCGGGGCGCGTCGCCTCTGGCTCGTCGCCGCGGGAATCTCTTTCGCCCTGGGTCTCGGCTCGAAGGAGAACGCCGTCGTCCTGCCGCTCGTCTGGCTCGCCTTCGATCTGACCCGGGACTCCGGTCCCTCCCCGGGCCGGGCACGGTACTCGAAGTATGCGGTCGCGGGCCTCGTCCTCGGGGCGTACCTGCTGATCCGATATCTCGTGCTGGGGGGGGTGGCGTCGACGCGCGATGCCTTCGGGTCGGCCGCAACAGACACGCGACTCCGCACCCTGGTCGCCGTTTTCGGCGACTACCTGCGTCTGATGCTCTGGCCGCATCCGCTCACGCTGCACTATGCCGTCAATGCCGACCCCGGGGCATGGCCGGCCTCCTGGAGCGACGGCCGGGTGGTGGCGGGAGCGGTCACGCTCGCGGCGGCCCTCGTCGTTACTGCGGCGGTCTGGAGGGGAGGAGGTCGGGCGCTCCCCTGGTTGATCTGGGTGCCGGTCTCTTTCCTGCCGGTGGCCGGGATCGTGCCGATCGGCACGATCGAAGCGGAGCGATTCTGCTATCTCCCGAGCGTCGGAGTCTGCGCCGCCGTCGGAGTGACGCTCGAGGCGCTGATGAGTCGACGGAGGGCGCGCCTCGGCGCGGTCGCTCTGCTCGTTCTGACGGTCGGCGCCGGGCTGGCGGCGACGTGGAGGCGCAACGCCGTGTGGGCCGACGATCTCGCCTTCTCGGAGGCCGCCGTCGCGGACGCTCCGGGCAACCCCTGGGCCTGGTGGTACCGCGGGGCCTGTCGGCTGGAGGCGGGGCGTCCCGAAGAGGCTCTCTCTGACTACACGCGGGCCCTCGGAATTCAGCCGGAGTTCCCGGATGTGCTCGACCGGCGGGGGATGCTCCTCTTTGAACTCGGCCGTTTCCCGGAAGCCGCCGCCGACTTCCGTCGGATCCTGGATCGGATGCCGGGAGAGTGGGTGATCCGGAACAACCTCGCGCTGTCGCTCGTCAGGCAGGGCGGTGAGGCAAACCTCCGCGCCGCGATCGACGAGTACACGCACGTCATCGAAGTGGACGGCCGCCGGGTCCCGGAAGTCCTCCGGAGCCGCGGGTACGCCTGGATGAGGCTCGGTTCCTGGCGTGAGGCGGCGGCCGATTTCCGCGCCTGCGTCGGTCTCGCCCCCGGCGACACGAAGGCCCTCACCGAACTCCTGCGGTGCGAGGCCGCCCTCGGAAACGCGGAGGAGACCCGCCGGATCCTCAGGCGGATGAGGGAGGAGGGGCACGAGCCGCCGACGGACATCCTCCGCGAGGTCGAGGAGAGGCTGCGCGAGGCCCCGCATTGACTCTTGAGCTTCGCGTCCCCTTCATCTAGAATCCGCCTCATGTCCCCCTCCACTTCCGCCCCCGGGTCACCCCGGCTCGTCGTCATCGTGGCCTTCCTCATCGGCGGAACCCTCGGGGCCGTCGTCGGACGCTGGAGCGCCGCGCTTCAGGAGCCGGGAGCGGCGGCCGGAGACCCGGCTTCCAGACGCTCGATGACGGTTTCCCAGCCTCCGGTCGAGACGGGTCCGGACGGTCGAGTCCGTCCGCGGGGGGCGGCGGTCTCGACCGGCAGAGACCCGGGAACTCCCGTGGCGGAGGCGGACCTGGATGCCCCCGAGTCCGGCGTCGTGGACGCCGGGTCCTCCGATCCCGTGCGCTCACCGGAGCGCGATCCGGTGGATCTGGCCCGCGACGGCTCTCTGGCCGCCCTTCCTCCCGAGGCGCTCAAGCACCTCCCGACCCTGCTCGCCGAGCTTGAGAAGGCCAGCGCGGAGGGCAGCGAACGCAAGGCCGAGTATCTGGGCGGGCTGCTGTATGATCTTCTCGTCCAGGAGCCCACTCTCGCCCCCGAGTACGTGGCCGCCTTCCGGAGGGTCTCCGATCCCGCCGTCCTCGAGTGGCTCGGGGACGCCCTCGGAGACGCCCTCGATGAGGCGTCGAACGACTGGAATGACGATGATCCGCGCTTGGCCACGCTCACCGCGATGCGCAAGCTGGTGACCGATGCCATGCTGGACGTAGTCGCCCGCGACCCGTCGGAGGATCGTCGCGTCGCGGCGATGGAGCCGCTCCGGCAGGCGGAGTGGAGCGAGATCGGACCGACCCTGCGAAGTGTCGCGAGGGGGGCCCAGTCCGGTGAGGTGCGGGCGGAGGCGGTGCGGATGCTCGGACGTGGCCCCGGGCAGCCCGAGAACGTGGGCGTGGTGATGGATCTGCTCCGAAGCGACGCCGATCCGGAAGTCCGTCGCGAGGCCGCGCGGGCGCTGAGGGACACCGGGGGGAGCGGGATGTCGACCCAGGCCCTGCTGGACGCCTTTCGACAGGACCCGGACGGGGATGTCCGGCTCGAGGCGGTCGAGGCGCTGGCCCGTCAGGGCGCCGGTCCGCGCGCCATGGCCCTCCCCGCGATCGGCCAGGGTCTGGCCGTCGCCGGGGATGTCGAGTATCGGCGCCGGCTCCTGTCGACGTTCGTCCGCATGGGCGGGCGGGACGCCTCGCCGCACCTCGGCGGGCTCGTCGAGGATCCCCAGATCGGCGTGGACGCGGCCGACTACCTCGCGATCATGGCCGAAGGCGTGACCGACTGGCGCCAGATCATGAATGCCAAACGGAACCGGGATCGCGCCCGCGACCGGCAGAGGGAGCAGGCCCCGAAGTGAGTCCCGAACCCGCCGCCCCGCCTCTGCCGAACGGCGTTCCGACGATGGACGCCTGTGACCGGCTGCTCGCCTCACCGCTCTTCACCGGGATGGAGCAGTTCTCCGATGCCTTTCTCGCCCGCCACGAGTTTCTCCGCGGGAGCAACAACTGGGTGCGCGACCCGCTCCACCAGTGGAGCCGTCAGTGGGAGTACCCCTTCGTCGCCTCCGCCCTGAAGGCCCACCTCGGGCCGAATCCGCGGATTCTGGACACCGGATCGGGCATCACGTTCTTCCCGTACCATCTGGCGGGACTGCTTCCCGGGGCCCGGATTTCGTGCGTCGATCTGGACCCCACGCTCCCGGCGCTGTTCGACCGGGTGAAGGCGACCGAGCCGACCGCGGCGCAGGTTTCGTTTCACCCCTCGAACATCGCCTCGCTCCCCTTTCCGGCGGGGGAGTTCGACGCCCTGTACTGCATCTCCGTCCTCGAGCACACCGGCCGGTACGAGGATGTCCTCGCCGAGTTCGTCCGGGTGCTCCGACCCGGGGGGATCGCACTGATCACGTTCGATGTCGCGCTCGACGACGTTTCGGAGATCGACCCCGACGAGGCGGAGCTTCTTCTGGCGGCCATGGAGAGCCAGTTCGCGGTCCTCGGCAACCGGGCGCCGCTCTCCTCCCGGATCGACTCCCCCGACGTGCTCACCGCCGCCCGCGCCGTGGAGCGCAATCCCGCCCTCCTCCCGTGGCGCTGGCCCTTTCTTTCGCTTGTCAAGGCCGCCTTCCGCAGCCGCCGCTGGCCCACCGTCTGGCGCAAGAACCTGACGGTTTACTGTGCCGCCCTGAAGCGGCCCTAGCGGGCCTTCAAGAGTGAAGCTGTGGGTGGCACGGGCGGCTTGCCGCAGGGCCCGTGCCTGCACCCTCCGGGCACGGGCAGCAAGCTGCCCGTGCCACCCGGCGACCCATGGATTCACCGGCCGCTCGCCGAATGAGCGTTGACGGATCACCAGGATCTGCCGAGCCCCGTCCCTTCACCAGCCATGATTTCCCGTCTGTTCCTCAATTGCGCCCACGATTCGGTGTCATCCCGGGGAGCGCAGCGACGAGGGATCTGTTCCGGCCTTCAGTGGCGCCTTCCCTTGGCCTCAGTGGCGCCTTCCCCTGGCCCTGTTCCCGAAAACTCGCGCCGCCAGAGTTCTTGAGTGGAGAAACCGCTCAGCGGTCAGATTCCTCGCTACGCCCCGCAGCACCTGCTGCGGGGCTACGCTCAGAATGACACAGAGTTGAGACTGACGCGAAAACGTGGGCGCATTTGAGCCGTCTGTTGTGTTGTGTTTTTTTTTGTTTTTCGTTATTCTCTGCGGACCTCGACGTTCCGTTCGGTCTTCCTGATGAGGGCCATGGCGCTCCCCGAACTCCCGCCCGCGGATCAGCTGCTGGGCCACCTGGCCGCAACGCACGGCCACGCCTCCTCGGAGGCGGTGGCCAGGGCCTCCAGCGTCCTTCGTCAGGTGCTGGCCTGCGGGGTGAAATCGAATCTCCTCGCGGTCCTCGAGGCGCAGCGGGCGATCGGCGTCGAGCACGCCGAGGCGCTCAGGACCGAGGCCCGCAAGACCGCCCGCGTCGTTCCCTACGAGCCCCCACTCCACGCGCTGCGGCTCTCGGCGGAGGAGGACAAGCGCGTCGCCCAGATGGCGGTGCAGAATCACCTCATTCCCGCGGCCGCGCACGCGGACGCCGTCGCCGTCCAGCAGAAGGTCCGCGGACTGGGGTTGCCGGTCCTGCTCTGCGACGTCCTCTGCGACCGCGCCCATCTGCCCGCCCCGGCTGCCGCCGCCGTCGGGGGAGGCGGCGAGGTCGCCTTCGATCTGCACCGCCGATCATCTCTTCTTCGCGCAACTGGCCATCGCGAACCGGGTCGCCACGCCGCCCCAGATCGTCTCCGCGCTCGACCTCCAGAGGCGCGTCGCGCATGAGGCGGCCCTGCGCCTCCATCTCGGAGAGGTGTTGTTCGCCCAGGGGGCGCTCCATCGGACCGCCCTGGACTCGCTCTGCGCGCTGGTGCAGGCGAAGCAGAATCTCCCGAAGCGGCTCCACCTGCGGATGCCGGAGTTCGAGCGGGCCGACGATGCCGCGCTCGAGCAGGGGCTTCACGCCGCCGGCGGGCTCTCCGCAGCAGACGTGAACGAGGCCCTGGCCCTGCGCGAACGGTTGAAGTCGCTGGGACTGTCGCGCAGCATCGGTGACGTGGTGGTCTGGCGGGGATGGATGCGTGAGGAGCAGGTGGAGGCGATCCTCCCCGGCCGCGCGAAGCCGATCCCGGTGCCGTCGCCGGCGGGACCGGCGCCGAGGCGACGCCCGACCGTCGGCGCCGCTCCCCCCCCCGAACTCCCGGGTGGCACGGGCGGCTTGCCCGCCCGTGCCCCCGGCGGCTTGCCCGCCCGTGCCCCGGGCCAGGCCGCCGGAGCGCCGCCTTCGACGCCCGCCGCCCCCCGTCTCCCCTCCTGGCTCGGACCGCTCGTTCTCACCACGGCCGCCGTCATTGCGATCGTCTTGATCGGGCGCTCCCTGTTCCAGTCTTCGTCGATCCGACAGCCCGAGGTCGTGCGACCCACCCCCGGCCCCACGGTTCCGGCGCGGCCGGCGCCGCCCGGTCCGCCGGAGATCGAGGCGGCACAGCGGCGTGTACAGGAGTTTCTCTCCCGGGCCGACTTCGCCGGGGCGCATTCCGAGCAGAAGGCGCTGGTGGACCGGATGCTCCCGGGGATCGCCCGTTCGGCCGAGGAAGACCGCCTCGCCGAGATGGGGGAGCAGTTCCGGGCCTTCGAGGCGCTGCTCGACGCCATCCGGAAGGCGGAGGGATCACCCAAGTCCGCCCCGCTCGGCGGCGATGATTTCCGGGTTCTGAGCGCGACGAAGTCGTCGGTCATCCTGGAGGGGGGAGACGGGCGGCGCCGGACGATCGACTGGTCCAAGCTCCCGCCCGCCGATCTCTGCGCGCTGCTCGACGCCTTCGCGGTGTCGACGAAGGAGCCGTTCGGGGTGGCCGTGTATGCGGTCGCG
>JACPTZ010000003.1 GCA_016192525.1 Planctomycetota bacterium | reverse complement strand
GGCAGGCCTGGAGCCCCTCGTGCATGTCGCGGGTGGCGGCGAGGGCGCCGAAGAGCACCGCCTCATGCTCCAGACCCTGGGCGAGCGGCATGTCCAGCCCGTGGCGGATGGCCTCGATGGCGGCGGCGACGGCCCGCGGCCCGCGGGTCAGGATCCGCTTCGCGAGCGCCTCGGCCTCCGGCAGGAGCCGGTCCCGGGGCACCACGCGGTTGACGAGGCCGATCCGCTCCGCCGTGGCGGCGTCGATCGGGTCGCCGGTGAGGATCATCTCCGCGGCGCGGGCTTGGCCCACGAGACGGGAGAGACGCTGCGTCCCGCCGTACCCCGGGATGATTCCGAGGCTCACTTCCGGAAGCCCGATCTTCGCATTCTCCGAGGCCAGCCGCAGGGTGCAGGCGAGGGCCAGTTCGCATCCCCCGCCGAGGGCGTAGCCGTTGATGGCGGCGATCGTCGGCTTCGGGGACTGTTCGATCGCCCCGAACACCCCTTGTCCTCTCCGCGCGCCCTCCGCGCCGTTCAGCGCGGTGAGGGCGGCGAGCTCCGCGATGTCGGCCCCGGCGACGAAGGCCTTCTCGCCGGCGCCCGTCAGAATCGTGGCGCGGACCGCCTCATCGCCGTCGATATGGCTGAAGACCGAGACCAGCTCCTCCAGTGTCCTCGCATTGAGGGCGTTCAGCTTCTCCGGCCGGTTGACCGTCACGAAGGCGATCCCCTCACGGGTCTCGTACTTCAGGTTCTCGAAGTTCATCGGGCGCCCCTCATTTCACTTCCACCGACATGCTCGCGATCTTCTGCTCCGTGACCGGCCGGTCCTGCGGCTTCGCCGTCTCGGCCTCACCGATGGCGCGCACCACCTCGATCCCCTGGACGACCTCGCCGAAGACGGAGTACTTTCCGTCGAGGCTGGGCTGCGGTCCGAGGCAGATGAAAAACTGCGATCCCGCCGAGTCGGGTTGGGACGTGCGTGCCATGGAGAGCACCCCCTCGACGTGCGGGCGCTTGTTGAACTCGGCCGGGAGGGTGTAGCCGGGACCCCCCTGACCGTTCCCGAACGGGCAGCCTCCCTGGATGACGAACCCCTTGATCACCCGGTGGAAGATCCGGTTGGTGTAGAAGCCGCCGCGGACCAGCCGGATGAAACTGATCACCGTGTTGGGGGCGTCGTCGGGGAAGAACCGGACGGCGATGTTCCCCTTGCTGGTGACCAGGGTGGCAAGGAGTTCCCGTCCGGCCTCAGGAGGCTTCACCGTGACCGCGGCGGGGGCCGAGCGCACCGGGTTCGGGGTTCCCTGATAGAGCGCCGTGAAGGTCCACGCCCCCGGCTTGATGAGCGGGCAGTCCACCACGGCCTGGACGGACCCCTTCGGCGGGATCATCAGGAGGTCGAGCGGAGGCCAGTCGCAATCGAGAAGGTTCGCGCGCTGCAGACCGAAGTTGAACTTGCGGTCCCCCATCGTGCAGTCGAAAGACAGCGATCGGAGGTCGAACCGGAGCTCCACCGCCTTCTGCGGCTCGGCGGTGAGGTTTTCGAGGCGGACCGTCAGCCAGGCCGTGTCCCCGAGGAGATACTCCGACCGGTCGGCGGTGCAGGTGAGGGAGAAGGGGGCGAACGCGGGGGGCGGATCCGGAGGTGCGGGGGGGGGGACGCTCTGCGCGGACGCCCGGCCCGCCAGGCAGACGGTCAGCAGGAGAGCGGGCATCAGGCGGCTCGACATGGGGGGAATTCTCCTGCCTACCGGGCCGAATAGTCGTAGAAGCCGCGACCGGACTTCTGGCCGAAGTGGCCGGCCAGGACCATCCGCTTGAGAAGGGGCGGCGGAGCGTAGCGCGCCTCCCGGAACTCCTCAAACATGATGTTGGCGATGTAGAAGGTGGTGTCGAGGCCGACGAAATCGAGCAGTTCCAGCGGCCCCATCGGATGTCCGCAGCCCAGCTTCATCCCGGTGTCGATGTCCTCCCGCGTCGCCACCCCGTTTTCCAGCATCCGGACGGCGTCGAGCAGATACGGAACGAGGATCCGGTTCACGATGAATCCGGGCGTGTCGATCGCGAGGATGGTGGACTTGCCGAGCGCCGCGGAGAAGGTGCGGATCGCCTCGATCGTCTGGGGGCTCGACGTCAGCGTCTTCACGATCTCGACCAGCTTCATCACCGGAACGGGATTGAAGAAGTGGAGCCCGCAGACGCGGTCGGGTCTCTTCGTGGAGGCCGCGATCTCGGTGATGCACAGGGACGAGGTGTTGCTCGCGAGGATCGTCTGGGCCGGGCAGAGCGAATCGAGCGTGGAGAAGATCTTCCGCTTGGCCGCGATCTCCTCCGTGGCGGCCTCGATCACGAGGTCGCACTCCCGGAGCCCCTCGAGGGAGGTGGTGCCGCGCAGCTTCCCGAGCGTGCGGTCCCGCTGATCCGCCGACATCTTGCCCTTCTCCACCGCCCGGCCGAGGGCGGTCCGGATCTTCGTGAGCCCCTTGTCGAGAAACTCCGGGGTGACTTCCATGATCACGGTCGGGAAGCCCCGGTCCGCGCACACCTGCGCGATTCCGGACCCCATGAGACCGCAACCGACGACGCCGACGTGAGTGATGGGCATGGGACGCTCCTCTGTCTCTCTTCCTGAAGCAGCGGTCTCACAGGAAGGGGATGCCTGATGGCGAAGGCGGCGTGGCACGGACGGGAAGTAAAACGTAAAGACGTAAAACGTAAAGACGTAAAACGTAAGAGCGTAAAACGTAAAACGTAAAACGTAAAGCGTAAGGGAGAGACTCGCGTCATCCCCTCTTTTGAATTACGTTTTACGTTTTACGTTTTACGTTCTCCGCCCCCCCCGGTCAAGCAATCGCAACCGGCGCCGACTGCCGCGCCCACATCTTCGCGTAGACGCCGTTCCGGCGCAGCAGTTCCTCATGGCGACCCGACTCGACGATGCGGCCCTCCTCGAGCACCAGCACCTGGTCGGCGTGCTGGACCGTCGAGAGCCGGTGGGCGATCACGAAGGTCGTCCGGCCGCGCATCAGGGCGTTGAGCGCCTCCTGGACGATCTGCTCCGACTCCGTATCGAGCGCAGAGGTCGCCTCATCCAGCAGCAGCAGATTCGGGTTCTTGAGGAGGGCGCGGGCGATGGCGATCCTCTGGCGCTGACCCCCCGAGAGCTGCGCCCCGCGTTCGCCCACGACCGTCTCGTAGCCGAGCGGGAGAGTGAGGATGAACTCGTGGATGTTCGCCGCCCGGGCCGCGGCCTCGATCTCGGACTGGACGGCCCCGCGGCGGCCGTACCGGATGTTGTCGGCGACCGTGGTGTTGAACAGAAACGTGTCCTGCGTCACCACGGCGACGTGATCGAGGAGCGATTCGTGCCGGAGGCGGCGGAGGTCGACTCCGTCCACCTCCACCGCGCCCTCGGTGGGATCGTAGAACCGGCAGAGCAGATCGAGCAGCGTCGATTTTCCCGCCCCGCTCGGGCCGACGATGGCGACGACCTCCCCCGGCTTCACCTGAACCGAGACCTTCCGCAGGACGGGCTCCGCTCCATAGGCGAACGAGACCTCCCTGAATTCGATGCTGCGGGAGACCCGGGTACAGTCCACGGCGTCCGCGACGTCCTCGATTTCCGGCTTGAGGTCCATGATCTCGAACACGCGTTCGGCCCCGGCGAGCGATTCCTGGAGCGTGTTGAAGGAGCGCGTGAGGACCTTCACCGGGCGGTTGAGCGCGACCATCACGACGAGAAAGGCCACGAACGTCCCGAGATCCGGCCGGTTGCCCTCCAGCTTGAGGCCGAAGAGGCCCTGCACCATGAAGTAGCCGCCCACGAACACGACGGCCGTGAGACCGAGGGCGTTGAGCAGCTCCGTGATCCCCTCGGAGAGGGCCTTGTTCCGGATCACCTTCAGCGACTTCCCCAGAAAGCGCTCATTTCGGGCCGCGAACTCGGCGTGCTCCTCATGCTCCATCCGGAACGACTTCACGATGCGGATTCCGGTCAGCATCTGGTGCATCGCCTCCGTGAGGGAGCCCAGCTCCACGAGGCTCCGCTTCTTGGATCGCCGGACGCCCTTTCCAAGGGCGGCGATCGGGAACCAGAAGAGGGGGAATCCGAGGCAGACGGCCGCGGCGAGCTGCCAGTTCAGGTAGAAGGCGGTGGCCAGCGCGCCGAGGATCAGGAAGGGCTGGAGGAGGAGGTCGCCGAAGACGAACTCGAGGGCGTTCTGGGTGACTCCGATGTCCGAGGTCAGGCGGCTCATCAGATCGCCGGCCCGGGTTCCGGAGAAGAAGCGCATGGAGAGGCGGAGGATGTGGCCGAAGACGTCGTTTCGCAGATCGACGAGGACGCGGTACATGATGTAGCGCGTCAGGTAGGACTGGACGAAGTCGAGGACGGCCACGCCGGCGGTGAGGGCGAGGGCCAGGACGAAGAGGGACTGGAGGCGTTCCCAGTCGGCCGGGACGAGCGCCTCGTTCATGAAGGGGCGCAGCAGAACGGCCCGGCCGGAGTAGAGCGCCGAGTAGCCGGCGATGACCGTCACGGTGACGAGGATCAGCGCCGCGTAGGGGCGGGCGTAGGAGAAGAGGCGGAGCGTCAGCCGGAACGACGGAATGCGCCGGGGGGGGGGGGGCGGCGAAGCCGGGGAGGGGTTGCTCATCTGAAAAACCTGCGTCGGGTCGCCCGCTGGGTGGCGGCGAGGTTCCGCTTCACCTCGTCCATCGAGTCCCCGCCGAACTTGGCGAGGACCGCCTCGGCGAGAACGAGGGCGACGACCGACTCGCCGATGATCGCGGCCGGGGCGATGGCGCAGACGTCCGATGTGTCCACCTGCGCGAGCGCCGGCTCGCCGGTCAGCATGTCGATCGTCCGGAGGGGGCGCATCAGCGTGGAGAGCGGTTTGAGCGCGGCCCGCAGCACGATCGGCTCCCCGTTCGCCAGCCCGCCCTCGATCCCGCCGGCGTGGTTCGTCTTCCGACCGTAGCCGCCGCCGGCGTTCGGGACGGCCCGGTTCCGGCGCAGCCGCAGCGCGTCCTGCATCTCCGATCCGGCCAGTCCGGCCACCCTCAGCCCGGACCCGAGTTCTACGGCCTTCACCGCCTGGATCGCCATCAGCGCCTGCGCGAGCCGGCCGTCCAGCCGGTCGCACCACTGGGCGTGACTCCCCACCCCGACGGGCACCCCCAGGGCCCGCACCTCGAAGGTCCCTCCCAGGGTGTCGCCCCGCTTCCGCGCGGCATCGATCTCGGCCAGGAGGCGACCCTCTCCCGCGCGTTCGGGACAGTAGATCGGGGAGGCGTCGCGTCGCCGACGGAGCAGATCGGCGCTCAACGATTCCGGTGGGGAGGGCGCCCGGGCCTTTCCGACGCCGATCACGAATCCGACGCACTCGATCCCGAGGGCGGAGAGGAACTGTCTCGCCACCGCTCCCCCCGCCACCCGGCCCGCCGTCTCCCGGGCGCTGGCCCGTTCCGCGGCGTAGCGGCCGTCCAGGACGCCCAGTTTCATGCTGCCGGCGAGGTCGACGTGGCCGGGGCGCACGCGGGTGAGCGGGGCCAGCGTCTCGATGATGTACTTGCGGTTCTCGATCCGCAGGGTGATGGGACTGCCGATGGTCCGACCGCGCCGGGTCCCGCTCAGCACCTCAACGGTGTCCTTCTCCAGCTTCATCCGGGGACCGCGTCCGTACCCTCCCTGACGGCGGCGCAGGTCCCCGTCGATGGCGGCGACGTCCAGCCGCATCCCGGCCGGGAGGCCCTCCAGGACGGCAAGAACGCACTTGCCGTGGGACTCGCCGGAGGTGGTGAAGCGAAAGGGCATGGTCGGCGTCTACTTGTTGTTCTCCGCCCCGGTGGGGACCGTCGCCTCGGGAGGACGGGTGATCGCCAGGACGGACTTCTCGGGCACAAAGTACTGCTTCGCCACCCGCATCAGGTCCGCCCGGGTGACCGCCTCGATCCGTTCCGGGTAGCGGGAGCGGTCGTCGTAGCTGAGCCCGTACAGCTCGTCGAGCGCCATCGTCTGGGCCTGCGACCCGTTCGTCTGGAGATCGGAGATCTGAGTTTCGTGAAGACATAGAACGCGAAGTAGCCGGGATCAAGCTGCGGATTCGAGAAGCATCCGACGTTGTAGGCGAGCGCCTGTTTGCCGCGCACCTCCTCGAACAGACGTCCCCCGAGTCCGGTGAGGATCGAGGCGAGCACCTCCAGCGGATAGCGGTCGGCCTCCTTCACGCTCACGCTCGGGAAGCCGAGCATCGCCACCCCGAGCTGCTTCCCTTCCTTGAATCCCTCCTCCCGGATCGCCTGGGTCACGGCGGGGACCGCCGGGACCGCGGGAAGCGGCTCCGTTCCCTTCGCGAACCCGGCGAAGGCCTTCTCCACAAGGGCGCGCATCTCGTCGGGCTGAACGTCGCCGGAGATGGCCAGCACGCTGTTGTCCGGACGGGCGCACAGGCGGTGATACGCCAGGATGTCCTCCCGGCGGATGGCGGCGAGCGATTCCGGCGTCCCCTCGGGCGCCAGGGCGTACGGGTGCGTCCCGTAGAGGAGGCGGGCGAATCGCCGGCCGTTGATGCGGTTCACGTCCTCCAGACTTTCCTTCACGGCGGAGATCAGCTCCACCCGGAGCTTTTCCACTTCGGTCTCCGCGAAGGCGGGGCGCTGGATCACGTCCGCGAGCAGCTCGAGTCCGAGTCCGAAGTGCTCCTTCAGCATGCTGGTGGAGACGAGGAAGCTGTTCCTTCCCCCCGTGGCCCCCAGCGCGCCGCCCACCGATTCCACCGCCAGCGCGATGTCGTCGGCGGAGCGGGAGGCGGTTCCCCGCGTGAGCAACTGCGCCATGAAGTTCGAGACGCCGTTCTTCCCGGCGGGTTCCACCCGGACGCCGGCGAGAAACGCCGCCGTCGCGGAGACCAGCGGGAGGTTCGGGTTGCGCCGGACCACGAGGCGCATCCCGTTCGAAAGCGTGTAGAGCTTCGTCTCGATCGCCAGGCCGGCGCCGCCGCCCCCGGCGGTGGTGGAGGCGGTTCCGCTGCCGACCGGCCGGATCTGCGTGCAGGTGAGGCTCTCCGGGACCAGCCAGGTCCGCGCGGCCCTCTGAAGGTCGGCGGCCTGCACCGCCCGGATCCCCTCGACGTACTTCGCGTCGAACAGGATGTCGTGCGCGACGATCTCGTTGCTGCCGAGATTGGCGGCCTCGTCTTCGACCGTCTGGCGGTTGAACTGGAACTGGGCGGCGACGATGTTCTTCGCGCGCGTGAGTTCCTCCGCGCTCACCGGCTCCGCCTGGAGGCGCTCGATTTCCGCGAAAATGGCCGCCTCCGCCGCCTCGAACTTCGACGGATCGACCAGGGTGGCGTCGACCGAGAAGATGCCGGCGTCGAGCGGGGTGTGGGACCCCGCGCTGATCTCCGTGACCAGACCGAGCCGGTCCTTGACCGCGCGGGACAGCCGTGAGGCGCGTCCGCTCCCGAGGACGATCGCGCATACATCCAGGGCGTAGAGGTCCGGATGCGTGAGGGAGATCGTGTGCCAACCCCAGCGCGCCTTGGCCGTGGCGATGCCCTCGATCTCGCGGACGGCGTCCCGGCGGTTGAGCTGCCTCGGTTCCTGCGGGATGTAGACCGTCGGAACGGGCCGGGGCTTCCAGTCGGCGAACGCCTTCTCGACCTTCGGCAGCGCGGTCGCCGTGTCGAAGTCGCCGACCACGATGAAGACCAGGTTGCCGGGGACGTACTGCTCGCGATAGTAGGCGACGAGGTCCTCGCGCGTCAGCTGCCGGAACTGGTCGACGTAGCCGCCCACAGGGAACCGGTACGGATGGACCTGATAGGCCGTCTCGTTGAACAGATAGTAGAGTTGCCGGTCCGGATCGTCCGCGTTCGCCTCCAGCTCCTTGATGACGACCTCCTGCTCCTTCTTCGTCTCCGCGGGGTCGAAGGCCGAGTTCCGGATCACGTCGGAGAGGGCATCCAGCCCCTGATCGAAGAAGCCGCTTCGGATGTGAATGTGGAAGACGGTCCGCTCGTAGTTGGTGTAGGCGTTGAGGTCCCCCCCGGCCGCCTTGATCTCCTGGGCGAACTGGCCGACGGCGCGGCGGTCGGTCCCCTTGAACAGCATGTGCTCGACGAAGTGCGACATGCCGCAGCCCAGGAGCTTGTCCTCGTGGATCGATCCGGCCTTGCACCACGCCTGCATGGTGAGGACCGGGGCGGCGTGGTTTTCCTTGAGGATGATCGTGAGGCCGTTGGGCAGCACCTTCCGGGTGAGGCCCGGCGGCAGGGCCCGGCCGTCCGGGGAGGGAGTCCCGCCGTCTCCGCGGGCGGAGGGGACCAGACCGATGCAGACGATGGCCGGGAGCAGGACGAAGAGGACCGCCACCGACCAGCCGAGAGAGCGCATACCCACCTCCATCATTTCAGTCATGGAATCGTTTCCGAAGGGTCAAGGCCGATGCTCGTTGTACCACTGGAGGCACTGATCGGCCACGAGGTTCTGGGCGCGGGCGGCGTCCCCGTCAGTCGTCGGGTCGACGGGGAGCGACAGATCGAGGCCGGTCAGGCGTCGAAGCAGGCCGCACAGGGTATCGGCCCGGGAGGGGTCGGACGCCTCGCGGAGGAGTCTGGCGCAGACGGCGACCGCGTCGACGCCGAAGAGCGAGCGGAGGCGCTCGGCGCCACGGCTCTCGTCGCCGGGTCTGGCTCCCCACAGGGGCTCCAGTTCCTTCTCCACGGATGACCGCAGGGCGGCGATCCGCCC
>JACPTZ010000184.1 GCA_016192525.1 Planctomycetota bacterium | reverse complement strand
CTCGCCTCTACGCCACACGGATGGCGGACAGGCGTTTGGCGGGCGAGGCGAAGGACGGCACCGCGGGCCCGCCCTTCGACTCGGCGCCCGCCGTACAGATGGCGGGCGCCTCGCTCAGGGCGGACGGGCCGATTCATCGGCGCCTGGCCCCGAACTTCGTTGATGCACCTTAGTGATCTGTCAACGCCTATCCGGCGGGTAAATCCGCCCACCCAGAGCGAGCCCGCCTCCGGCTGGCGGGCGAGTCGAAGGGTGGGTGGGCCGCGGCCGCCGACTCGTCCTTCGACTCGGGCGCGGCGACGGAGCCGCGCCCTCGCTCAGGACGGACGGATTTACCCGCGGACTTGGCCGTGACGGATCACCCGTCAGGAAGGCGACCCCGCTCCGCACACCTCACTCACAATCTGAAGGGCGGCGCCCGGCCGCGCCGCCGCCCGCGCGGCCTCGCTCATGCGCCGGCGCCGTTCCGGCTCCGTGAGCAGCTGCTCCACCCGATAGGCCAGCGTCGCCAGGTCCTTCGCCTTCACCCCGGCGCCGACCTCGAGCAGGTAGTCCGCGTTGCGCTCCTCCTGTCCGGGGATCGGCGCGAAGACGACCAGCGGCACCCCCTTCGCCAGGCACTCCGATGTTGTGAGCCCGCCCGACTTCCCGATCGCCAGATCAGCTGCATCCAGCCACTCGTCCACGTTCGAGACGAATCCCTGGACGAACAGCCTCCGCCCCCCGGGTACCGATTCCTGCAGAAGGCGGCGCCGGAGGCGGTCGTTCCGTCCCGCGAAGACGACCACCTGCGAGGCGGGGCCCAGGCGGAGCAGTCGATGGACGGCCTCCTCGATGTCGCCCACGCCGAAGCCCCCGCCCATCACCAGCACGACGGGCAGATCCGGATCGAGCGCGAAGGCCTGTCTGGCCCGCGCCGCCGGACGCGATTTCGAGAAGACCGGATCGATCGGAATCCCGCTGACCGTGACGTGCCCGGCCGGAATCCCCTTGGCGATCACCTGCGCGCGGACCTCCCCGGTCGACGCGTAGTAGCGGTGCACGCCGGGGTGGATCCAGATCTCGTGCACATCGTAGTCGGTGAGAACCACGTCCACGGGGACCTCGACCCGGTCCGCGCCGCGGTGCTCGCACAACTGGCTGGCGGGCAGGAAGTGGGTGCAGACGATGCGGTCCGGCCGGAACCGGCGGACGAGGCGGGCCAGCCGTCCGGAACTGGCGCGGTCGATGAGACGCGAGACGCGGGCCCGCCTGCTGGCGGGATCGATGCGGTCGGCGTGGTGGTAGAAGTAGCCCCAGAGTTCCGGCGTGTGATTGACCGCCGCCAGGTAGGACCTGATGTAGACCTTCTTGACGAGTCTTCCGAGGAAGTCCAGCGCATCCTTGTGCATCACCTCGATCGAGGGGAACGCGGTGCGGCAGGCGCGCTCGAGGGCCTGGGCGGCCCGGGTATGGCCCGCCCCAACGGCGGCGGAGAGGAGAAGGAGACGATGGATCATGGCTATCCGACCACCAGCGGCCGCGGCAGCCCGATGTCCACGATCACCACTTCCCCCGTGTGCAGGGGGCCGGCGTCGCGGGCGTAGCCGGTCTTGGCCAGCCCCAGCGCGATCGTGGCCAGGGCCTCGATCGCCGGACCGGGCGCCTCCCCGGTGGTGGCGTCCAGACCGGACGGCAGGTCCAGCGCCACCACGGGGGCGCGGATCGCCTGCAGCGCGCGGACCACCTCGTCGTAGGGCGGCCGGAGCGGCGGTCGCAGGCCGGTTCCGAAGAGGGCGTCGACGCAGATCCGGCCCTGCCTCCAGAGCCCCGCGGCCACCGGGAGCTGCTCGGCGGGCCAGTGATAGATGCGCAGTCCGAGCCTCTGGGCCATCTCAAGCTGCCGCGCGCTGTCGTCCTTCCCGCTGAACCGGTCCAGCGACTCGAAGATATGCACCGCGACGGGAAGGGCCCGATTGTGGAGGTGTCGGGCCGCGCCGAATCCGTCTCCGCCGTTGTTCCCCGGACCGCAGAGCACGTGCACGGGCCCGAGCCGGCCGCGCGCCGCGGCCCGCGCCTCCGTGCAGTCGCGGCGCGCGTCGGCGCAGATTCCCGCGACGACGTCCGCCGTCGATCGCGCCGCGTTTTCCATCAGCAGCAGGGAGGGGATGCCGAATTCCGCGGTCGCCCGGCGGTCGATTTCGCGCATCTCGGCGGCCGTCACGTCGCGCATCAGTCACTCCCACTCACTTGTCATCCTGAGCCTCGGCCGCAGGCCGAGGCGAAGGATCACCAGCGCATGCGGTTTGCAGACTCCGACGCTGGTGATCCTTCGCCCCGTAGCACGTGCTACGGGGCTCAGGATGACAATGCGGTATCCTCGTACCTTCAGGCTCGCAGGATGACCCGCCGCGCTCACTCCGCCCCCGCCTCCTTCGCCCTCCGCTTCCATCTGGGCTCCTCCCGCGGGGGGAGCGGCTTCGGCGTGAACGAAAGGCAGCCCGACCCCATGAGCCGTTCCACGTCGGTCACGAAGGCCTCCGAGGCCGAGACAAAGTAGTTGTTCGCCACGCGGATCGCCACCTCCTCCCCGTCCTCGGAGATCACGCGAAGAAAGACCGGGGCCGGTCCGGGATGGGAGGCGAATACCCCCTGGAGCGACTCCACCACTCCCTCGTCCAGCCCCGCCAGCGACAGGCGCACCGTCACGTGCCCCGTCAGCGACTCCCGGGCCCGCTCGACCGGGAGCACACTCGCGATTCGTACGCTCGGCTCCTCCCGTCGCAGCGTCAGCCGGCCGTGAATGAAGACGATGGAGTCCTCCCGGAGGCTTGGGCCGTATTTCTCCTTTTCGTCCGGGAAGAGGACCGCGTCGCAGGTCCCCTCGAGGTCCTTGAACCGGATGATGTTCATTCGCTTCCCGGCGCTGGCGCCCTGCTTGATCGCCACGCTTCGGGTGCTGGAGACGATTCCGCCGAGCCGGACATCGGTCCCGTCCGGGAGACCGGCCAGCGCCTTCGTGGTGTGGGTGGCGTAGCATCGGAGGAGTTCGGCGTGCCGCGTCAGCGGGTTGTCCGTGACGTAGAAGCCGAGCGACTGCTTCTCGTTCGCGAGCAGCTCGCCCTCGCCCCATTCGGGGAGATCGGGCAGGGGAGGGTGCTTGCCGGTGAACCCGGCGGCGCCGCCGTCGTCGAAAAAAGTCTGCTGCCCCACGCGACGGTCGTGCTGGTGCGCGTTGCCGAGTTCCATCGCCTGCTCCAGCGCCCCCGCGATCTGGGAGCGCCTCGCCCCCAGCGAGTCGAACGCCCCGGCGCGGTTCAGACTCTCCATCACCTGCTTGTCCACCGCCCGGAGGTCCACCTCCTCGCAGAACTGGAAGATCGAGGTGAACCGCTGGACCCGCGATCTTGCCTTCAGGATCGCCTCCACCGCCTTGTCGCCCACCATCTTGACCGCCCCGAGGCCGAAGCGGATCTTCGCGTCCACGCTGGAGTGCGCCGCGGAAGCGGCGCTGACCGTAAAATCGACCTCGCTCTCGTTCACGTCCGGCGGCAGGACCTCGATCTTCAGGCGGTGGCACTCGTCGATGTAGTCGACGATCTTGTCCGTGTTGCCGCGTTCGACCGTCATCACCGCCGCCAGGAACTCGACGGGGTGGTTGGCCTTCAGCCAGGCGGTCCGGTACGACACCATCGCGTAGGCGGCGCTGTGCGAGAGGTTGAAGCCGTACCCCGAGAAGAACTCCATGAGGTCGAAGATCCTCCCGGCGGTGGCCTCATCGACGCCGTTCTTCCTTCCCCCCTGCACGAACTGGTCGCGGAAGCGGGCGAGGATCTCCGGCTTCTTCTTTCCCATCGCCTTGCGGAGCGAGTCGGCGTCGGCCAGGGTGAGGCCGCCCACGACGTGGGCGATCTTCATCACCTGTTCCTGGTAGAGGATGACGCCGTTCGTGGTCTCGAGAACCGGCTTCAGGAGCGGATGCAGGTACTGCGGCTCTTCGAGCCCATGTTTGCACCGGACGTAGGTATCGACCATCCCGCTCTTGAGCGGCCCGGGGCGGAAGAGGGCGAGGAGGGCGATCAGGTCCTCGAACCGGTCGGGCTTCATCTTCTGCACGAGGTCCGTCATGCCCGACGATTCCAGCTGGAAGACCCCCCGCGTCTCGCCGCGCCCGAGCATCGCGTACGTCTCGCGATGATCGAGCGGGATCGAGCGGAGGTCGATCGACTTCCCCCGGGTCTTTCGGAGGAGGGCGCAGGCCCGGTCGAGGATCGTGAGCGTGGAAAGCCCGAGGAAGTCCATCTTGAGCAGGCCGATCTCGCCGAGGACGTCCATCGGGTACTGCGTGGTCACCTCGCCGTCGTTCACGTAGAGCGGGACGTAGTCGGTGAGCGGACGGTCGGCGATCACCACCCCGGCCGCGTGCGTCGAGGCGTGGCGGTGGAGCCCTTCGAGCCGCATGGAGATGTCGAAGAGTTCCTTGAGGCGCGGCTGTCCGTCGTAGGCCTTCCTCAGGTCGGGTTCGCTCTCGATCGCCTCCTTGATCTTGATGTGGAGGACGGCCGGGATCTTCTTGGCGAGGGCGTCGACCTCGCCGAGGGGGATGCCGAGGACCCGGCCGACGTCGCGCACCACGAGCCGGGCCGCCATGGTTCCGAAGGTGACGATCTGGGAGACGTTCGCCTCTCCGTACTTGCGGCGGACGTACTCGATGACGCGTCCCCGACCGTCCTGGCAGAAATCGATGTCGATGTCGGGGAGTTCGTACCGGCCCGGGTTCAGGAACCGCTCGAACAGGAGGCCGTACCGGAGCGGGTCGAGGTCGGTGATTCCGAGGCAGTAGGAGACGAGGCTCCCCGCCGCCGACCCGCGCCCGGGGCCCACCGGGATGCCTTGCTCCCGGGCGTACCGGATGAAGTCCCACACGATGAGGAAGTAGGAGGCGAAGCCCATCTTGCCGATCACGTCCAGCTCGTACTTGAGGCGCTCGCGGATTTCCGGCGTGAGGTGGGCGTATCGCTCCCTGAGTCCTGCCTCGCACAGCCGCTCGAGATAGGTGGGGGCGTCGAGCCCGTCCGGCGGCGCGAAGCGCGGGAGGTGCTTGTCCTTGAAATCGAGGTCGAGCGCGCAGAGTTCGGCGACGCGCAGCGTGTTCGTGGCCGCCTCCGGGAGATCGTGGAAGGCGGCCTTCATCTCCGCGCTGGACTTGAAGTAGAACTCGCGGGGCTCGTAGCGCATCCGCTCCACGTCGCTGACGAGTCTGCCCGTCGAGAGGCAGAGGAGTGCGTCGTGGGCCGTGGCGTCTTCGGGGTGGAGGTAGTGGACGTCGTTGGTCCCGACGACAGGTAGATCGAGCCGCTTCGCCAGGGCGACGGCCTCCCGGCCGACGGCGCGCTCGTCGTCGCGTCCGTGCGACATCACCTCGACGTAGAAGTGCCCTTTGCCGAAGATGTCGCGATACTGCCCGGCGGCGGCCTCCGCGTCGGCGATCCGGTCGGCCTTGATCGCCCGCGAAACATCGGACGCGAGGCATCCGCTCAGGGCGAGAAGCCCCTCGGAATGTCTCGCCAGGATCTCCTTGTCCATCCGCGGCTTGTAGTAGAAGCCCTCCTGATAGGCGATCGACGACAGCTTGAGGAGGTTTCGGTAGCCGGTTTCGTTTCGGACGAGGAGGGTGAGGTGCTGGGCCGCCTCGTGCGGTCCGCGCTGGTCCTTCTGCGTGCGCTTCCCCGGCGCCACATAGGCCTCGATCCCGACGATCGGCTTGATCCCGGCCTTGAGGGCCTTGCGGTAGAACTCGATCGCGCCGAACAGATTGCCGTGGTCGGTGAGGGCCACGGCCGGCATGCCGTGCTTCTTCGCGGTCTCGACGATGCCGTCGATCCGGCAGGCGCCGTCGAGGAGCGAGTAGTCGCTGTGGAGGTGGAGGTGGACGAAGGAGTCGCGGTGGGGCATGGGGGTGGTCAGGGCAGGGGACGGTGAGGGCGGCGTCGGAGGGTGGGACCGCGCGGGATGTAGGAACGCAGCCCCCCGTTCTTCATGTCGATGTCGTATCCGAGGGCCTCAAGCGTCGTCGTCCCGACTGTCGGAACCTCGTGGGCAGGTTCCAACGTGACCTTCGCGGGTCCGGATCGGCGTCCGATGGTAAACTCGGCATAGGCGTACTTCCGGCGAACGGTCTTCCCGCCCCAGATCTCGTATCGCTCGACTCCGCGTGCTCTCAGCCCGATCTTGCGGAGCAGCACCGCGGGCAGGGCGCTGTCGGTCGAGCCGTTGTCAACGAAGGCTCGCACGCCAACGGAGCGGCTCGGGACGCTCGGATTCGACACCTTCACATCCACCCAGATTTCGCGGCTCATGCACGCATTATAGACTCGCCATCATGCCGAGGCAAGGGGTTGAAGGGCTCGGCCTCCGACGGCCCACCGCTCGTCCGGCACCCCGTTCGTTGACGCTGAGCGAGTAGTCGCTGTGGAGGTGGACGAACGAATCGCGATGGGGCATGGGGGTTTCGCGGTTGAGTGACGAGGGCGGATGCCGGCACGGGGTCAACCGCAAGTCAAGGCCGCCGCGCTCTCAGACAGACCCAGGAGCGGGATCGACGCCGCGGAGCGTCCGTTGAAGCCGGCTTTGCGGCATCGCGTCTCGGCGCGGGCGCGGCGCCATCGGGAGGCGCCGCGTGGATTGGGCACATGCGGAACGTCTCTTGGTCCTACAACGCCACTTTGCCGGGCCGACCTTCCACCCGAGTCCCCGAGTAGGCCCCGCCATCTGTCCGGCGGGGCCGTAACGAGGGGACGGGGCCGGCGGATGTCGCCCGCTCGCAGGGCCGGTCCCTTGTTACGGTCGCCGGAGCCTGCCCTGAGCCTGTCGAAGAGGCGACCTACTCGGGACCTCGGTTGAACTTGCGTCGCGCGCCGTGTTCGCAAAGTAGCGTTGTAGGATTAGGATTCCGCTTGACTGACTGACTGACTGACCACACACTATCATGGTCTCTCGATGTGGGTGTCCCGGGACTCATCCATCGGGAGGCGGTCATGACGACTCGGAGGTTTCTGGTCGCGGCGGGCCTGCTGTTGATGGTGTCGGGGTTGGGGGAGCGTTCCCGAGCGCGAGCGGAGGAGGTGCAGCACATGTGGTTCCTGAAGAACGTCGTCGTCGAGGACGACGCCGACCCGAAGCACAACCTGCTACAGACCCCATTCGAACCGGTCGAGATGACCACGTCAAACAACGAGACCAAGGTCAAGGATCGGAAGATCGCGATTCGCATCGAACTCGACAAGCACCCGGACCCGCCCAAGGAGTGGTGCAAGGAGAAGCCGAAGGAGGTTCGGATTCGCGTGCGGTACGACGCGGGGGATGAAGCGGCGCGAAACTACTACACGCGTCCGGAGAACGCGTTGAAAGAGGATCCCTACGTCTTCAACGAGATGGTTCCCTTCAAGGGAGAGGTCGCGGAGGTGACCTGGGACGGCCGAGACACAGGCGACGCCAAGCGGCTGATCGTTCGGGGCGCGGAGACGAAGTACTACTTCGAGTTCATTGCGCTTGCCTGCGGCCATCCGTTGCCCTTGGGGGGAATGCGGGGCGACCTGCCGCCGATGACGGTCAAGCCGCCGCATGCTTCTTTGTTCGGAAGTGTCTACCCAGCGGGCTACATCAGCGTGATTTTCCATGGAGGTCCCGTGCCTGTCGGATGCACCCAAGGCGCACTCGATGGCTTTGGCATCGGAGATGCCGACCTCGGACTCAACAAGCGCGCCGTCCAGCTCACCGAGCTGGGTCCGGAGGGTAGGGGATACGACGCCTCGGCAGACAAGAACCAGGCCCCCGGAAAGGTCTTGGGACAATGGCAGGCGAGCTCGATCTTCGTTTGGTTGGGCCATTCAGTCGGTAATGCCCTTCTGAACTACTCCGGTCCTGGAACCATGCAAGACACGCCTGCAGACATAACGAAGTTCTCCGCAGTCCTGACCCCTTTGGTGGCTGAAGCGAAGAAGGATCCGTGGCTCGCCTCCCTCAAGAAGCACGTCTACGATTTTCCGCAACAGATGCGCGAGACGCAACTCGTCGTCATCGGAGCATGCTGGTCTGCGGCACCCCTCCCTGTTGTCCATGGGAATCTGAAGGGGAAGTCCATGCTGGACGTTTGCGTGGACCGCGGCGCCGATGTGGCGATCGGGTGGATCGACAGTGCCGCCCCCGGCCACGCGAAGAAGTTCTTGAAGGTCCTCTTTCAGCACCAAGGCGCAGATGATCCGGCCACCGGAAAACCCGAATCGCTGGAACGGAGTTTCAATGACACACTGACCGAAGTTGGAGTGCCTGAAGACAGCAGCGAGATTAAGATCAAGAAGGCCAATGGGATCGACCCCTCGACGATTTCCCTGCGCGATCTCCCGAGGTACGGCAACCACAGCAAGTAGGATCCCGGCGTGAACGAGAAACATAGAATCGTGGTATGGACCTTGGCGCTCGTTGCTGTCGGCTTGGCCACCGCACTATACAGCCTCTGGGACAAGGACCGAAGAGCCCCTGCAGGGAACGAAAGTCACAACCCCCTCGTCTCTTCCTCCCTTTTGAATTCGACCGGCAGTCCGTCCATCGGGTGCCCGGAGCGGCCCTCACGGCACGAGGAGGCACCCGATGCGAGGATCTCGGGTCGCACGCCGGGAGATCCTGACCATGACTCAGCCTTGCCTCAGGGGATGTTAGAGTTGTATGAGGCAGCGGTGAAGGCGAGCGGCACAAGGAGACTCTTCGATGAGGCGTGGCGGCGAAGGGTCGAAACCTCCGTGAAATGGAGCGAGGCGGACCACAGCTGGGGTTGTGGCGGTTTCACTGTAGACTGGCCGTCAATGGCGCTTGTCCGGTGGGGGAGTAGCCCGGACAAGAACATGCCCGAGGAGATTCCCATGGCGGATCTCGACTCATGGTTTGAGAGCCAAGTGCAGAGCGGTTCCGCCATTACTTTGGACAAGGCTCGGGAATTGGCTGAGCGATTCCTCCACGATTTCGTGTCCGATTGGCGATCCAGGAATTACCAGGCAGCGAGGTCCGGCTGGACCTCCTACGGGAAGCGGGGGCAGGAGCGCGATAAGGAGACTTCGGTTTGGTACTACTCGACCTATCTACAGACCCCGTACCGCGAGTTCGGCGAGATCGGTGTAAATGAAGTTCCCATAACCATATACGTCGATCCTTTCAGCTCTGAGATTCTGCTCTTCAATCGTAATCGCGGTGAGAGGTTGGAACCGCGCTTGGCCTTCTACGGTCCTGTGTTTGTCGACGAAGCGCGGGCGCGGCAGATCTGGGAGGAAGCGATGCGGCCGTCCTTGGGAGGCGCCAGTCCCAAGATGAAGGTGTTCAGTGGCCCAACAGTCACTTTGCAAGTAGACGTTGCGTGGGATGCCGGTGACAAGGCAAAGGGAACTCTGATCTGGAACATCGAATGGGGTGCTATCACCCTTGCGGATCGAAACGTCGAACCGAGCAGTCGTTCCATCGGTGAGATGGGTGGAATTGGCGGAACCGGCAGAATGAAGATGGACGCCTACACTGGCAATGTTCTGCTGTTCTCCCCCTTCGAGTAGGGGCTCGAAGGGTCCTTCACCCCGTGCTTGCCGCGTCTTCGGAGGGCACCGATCGTATCCAGCCCAGCTGTCGAGGGGACT
>JACPTZ010000186.1 GCA_016192525.1 Planctomycetota bacterium | reverse complement strand
CAAGTTCACCCCCTATGAAATCGGGCTCGCCGAGGAGCGTGAGGAACTGGCGCTTCTGATCCAGGAAACCCGCGTCCTCAAGGGCGAGATGGAGGAGGAGCGGAGCCGGATCAACGACGAGGCCACCAACCGCCTCGCCGCGGCGGAGGAGGAGCGTCGCCTCAATCAGAAGAAGGACACCGTCAGGCGGATGTTCATCGAGGCGCTCCACAACTTCGAGGACAAGCATTACGAGAAGGCGGAGCAACTCTGCGATGAGATCCTGAAAATCAATCCGGACTTTCAGCACGCCAAGGACATGCGGACGGACGCCCAGCGCGCCCGGCACAACCACCGTTACGTCGACTACCTCGCCCGGAAGATCGAGGCGTGGAAACGTTTCCAGGAGGGGATCGACGAGGCCAAGATCTCCTACAACGACGAAACCGTCCTGAAGTTCCCCAGCGAGCAGTACTGGCAGGACTGGGTGGAGAAGCGTCACGAGCGGGGCGGTCTTACCGGCGAAGGGGTCCGGGAGGAGGACACTCCGGAGATCCTGGCCGTCAAGACCAAGCTCGAGACCCTCAAGATGGACCTGGACTTCGGCGATGCCTCGCTCCGGGAAATCGTCGATTTCATCCGCGACTTCGCCCAGATCAACATCATCTTCTCCCCCGAGGTCGTCAAGGAGAACCTCGCCGACGAGCGACGCTCGTTCCAGGTGACCAATCTCGTCCTGAAGAACGTCCTGAAGCTGCTCCTCGATCAGTACGGGCTGGCCTATACCTTCCAGAACAAGGTCCTGACGATCACCAAGCCGGAGCTCGCCCAGGGCGCCCCGGTGCTTCAGCTGCACGACGTCCGCGACATCATCCGCCCCCTCACCGACTTTGCGGGGCCGAACGTGGAGCTTCTCCCTCCCGGCGCCGACAGCGGCGGCGGGGTGGGGGCCGGCTTCGGTCCCACGGAGGAACAGGCCGCCCCCGTGACGGGAGAGCAGATTGTGGCCCTCATCCAGTCCAACATCGAACCGAACTCCTGGACCGAGCGCTCCAACGAAGTTTCCGTCGCCCTGACCGCGAACGGTCAGCTTCTGGTGTTGCACACGCCCCAGGTGCAGAAGGAGATCCAGGACTTCCTGAGCAACCTGCGCAGCTTCGCGGGCTCCATGGTCACCATCGAGGCGCGATTCCTCGAGGTCCAGGACAACTTCCTCGAAGACATCTCGTTCGAGTTCCGCGGAAACGACAGCGTGACCCTCACGGACGTCGTCGACGGAATCGACCGAGTCGAGGCCGGCATCTTCCGCCAGAAGCAGATCAGCAACAACGTGTGGGACGCCCGATTCCGGACCTCCTATCCCTTCGATGTCGTCACCGCCGGCTCCACGGGGGGAGGCGCCTTCCCGACCAGCCGGAATCTCACGAATGCGGGCGGCATCGGCATCCAGTGGTCGCTCCTCAGCGAGTATGCCTGGAACACGGTCCTGCGCGCTCTCCGCAAGGGGGAGAAGGCCACCATTCTCACGGCGCCCCGCGTCACTGTGTTCAACACGCAGCGCGCCAACATCGCCGTGGCCGAGCAGCGGGCCTACATCCAGGACTACGACGTCGAAATCGCGCAGGACGCCGCCATCTACGACCCGATCATCGCCACCGTGCAGGACGGCCTCGTGCTGGACGTGCGGCCGATCATCTCCAACGACCGGAAGTTCATCACCCTCGAACTGCGGCCCGCCGTGGCCAGCCTCCGTGGACTCCGCGAGATCGACATCAGCGTTCCGGTCGATGCTCCCGGGGCCGCCGGATACACGCCGATTCAGCTCCCGGTGGTCTTCCTTCAGCGCGCCCAGTGCACGGTCACGATGCCCGATCGGGGGATCATTCTGATCGGCGGGATGCGCGAGGCCTTCGATCAGGACCAGTCGTCGGAAACGCCGTTCCTCTCCAAGATCCCCGTGATCGGCGCCCTGTTCAAGCGTCGCGCCCGGAACAAGGAGGCGCGCAGCCTGATGATCCTCATCAAGGCCGAGATCATCGACCTCGGCGAGCGCGAGGCCAACCGCTCGCGCGACGCGATGCCGTACTGACGGACGGACGCTCATCGGCGACACCCCGGGGCCGGCGAGGCCGCCTGCCCCTTTCTTTTTCACAGCCGCCCCGCGGGATGATAGACTCGCGGCATGGCTCGTCTTCGCGCCCTCTTCTTCGACATCGACGACACGCTCTATTCGACCTCCGCCTTCGCCGCGAAGGCGCGCGCCAATTCGATCCGCGTCTTGAGGCGGCTGGGCGTGCGCCTTCCGCAGGCCCGACTCACCCGCGAACTCGAGGAGTGCATCACCGAGTTTTCGAGCAACTACGAACACCACTTCGACAAGCTGCTGCAGCGAATTCCGCGACGATCCTGGGAGGGGGTCAACCCCGCCATCCTGGTGGCCGGGGCGGTGGTGGCTTATCACCAGACCAAGGTGCGGGACCTGTCCCCCTTCCCCGACGTCCGGCCGTGTCTGCTGAGGCTGGCCCGCACCCGGCTGATCCGCGGCGTCGTCTCGGCCGGTCTCGCGATCAAGCAGGCCGAGAAACTCCTTCGACTGGGGCTCTACCCGCTGTTCACGCCGACGGCCATCTTCATCTCGGACCAGGTTGGAATCTCGAAGCCCAACCCGAAGATCTACCTCCGCGCGTGCGAGGAGTGCGGTGTGGCTCCGGAGGAATGTCTCTATGTCGGCGATTCGCCCCTCGCCGACATCGATCCCCCGAACGCCATCGGGATGAAGACGGTGCGCGTGAGACGTCCCGGCAAGTACTTTCACATCGAGGGACGGACCTCCCCGACGCACGAGGTTTCCGGCTTCGCCGAGCTGCACGCGACTCTGCGGCGTAGGTACGGGGTGAGGGGGTGAGGGGGGCTAGCGGTAGAGCACGTACCGCTCGTGCCTGAGACCCCGGCAGGTGGGACAGGATCGGGGTCCCGGCCCGGCGGCGACACCGCCGGAGGCGGGCGGCTCGGCCCCGCCGGGGAGGCCCTCTCCCCGGAACTCCCCCCGGAGTCCGGTGCCCCCGCAGGCCGTGCAGCCCTTGTGTCCGGTACGGATGACCCGGCGCTGGTCCTCCGCGTGCACCGCTCTCAGGAAGGCATAGCGCCGGTCGTTTGTGGCCTTCGTCCACCACTCCTCCTGTCCCCCCAGATCGGGCATCTCCACGAGCCAGGTCCCGTCCCCGTAGGACGACTCATGAAGGCGGTTCGACGGGCGGTCGGCCCAGATCCGGGCGACGGCTTCTTCGCTGAGGGAGAACTTCTCCGCCACTCTCCTGCGAATCTCGGCCGTCGCGGACCGGGTCGTGGCCGCGAAGGCGTCGGCGAAAGCCAGGCCGCGGTCGACGGCCCAGGAGCGCAGGAGGGCGTCCTGAAAGGCCTCCCACGAATCGATGACACGCTCGGTGATGGTTCGCTCCCTCAGGAGCGAGACCTCCGCCGCGACGCGGTTCAGCTCCGCCAGGACGCCTTCCGGGGCGTTTCCTCGCGCCGTCGCCTCCCTCAGCTCGTGAAGGGCGCGATCGTATTCCTCATCGAGGATGTGCTTGCCCACGGTGTAGAGTTCATCGCGAAGCACCGCATCGGCGAGGTCCTGCCGGATCCGACGGAGCGAGTCCACGACGCGCCCCTCGGGTCGTTCCCGGGCCTGCAGCAGTTCGTACATGCCGTAATGCCGGAGCGCCTGCTCCCGGAGCCCCAGCTTCAGACACTGGTCGCCCAGAAAGCGGTGATCATCGGCCGTCTGCGGGGCTCCCTGCGACAGGAGCATGCGGTAGAGTTCCTCCGGCGGATAGACGAGTTGCGGAGCGAGCGAGACCGACTCCATCCGCACTTCGTCCCTCGGGAAGGGTCCCCGCCGTCCTCCAGGGGTGAGAAGGTGGACGATGCGTTCCGTGGAAAACTGCGCGTCGATCATCCCGGTGACGCTTTCCCCCTCCTTCGTGGTGAGTTTCACCCCCAGTACGGCCGGAAGAACGGGCCGCACCTCCATCACGGTCGCGGTGTCCGAGGGGAGGTGCCGGGCCGCCTGGGGAACGGGGTAGCCGCTTTCCCCGAGCGCGACGAGGGTATCGGCCGAGAGGTCCGCCCAATCGTAGTGAACTTCCATTCCCGTCTCGAGTCCGTCCTGGAGGAAGAAGATCCCGGTCTGAGCGGGGTCGAGCGTGACCACTCCGTGCCGGGACTGGCCGTTGGCGAACTCGACGGTGCGCTGGTCCTCGGCCCGGGCCACCCCCGGGAGGGAGAGGCCGGTGAGGAAGAGGGCGAGCGCAACGGCAGTCAGGCTTCGAAGCGTCACAGTTCCTCCGAAAGGACCCGGATCACCCGGGACACGGCCCGGTTCGACAGCGTCGGATAGCACGGGATTGACAGGGCGAATCGGTCCGCCTCTTCCGTCCCCGGAAAACTCCGAGACGGAAGTCCCAGGTAGCGGTGGAGCGGCCGAAACACCGGCGGCTTCGCCTCCACCCCGCGCGTCATCATTCTTCGGCCGATCCGACGCGCCGGTTCGCCCAGCCGGACCACGTATCTGTAGTACGCGTGCCGGGCGCCCGCCTGTTCCACCGGCCGCGTGAGCGGGAGCGGGGCGAAAGCGCGGTCATACGCCCGCGCGATCCGGCGTCGCGCCCGCACGAATCCCCCGAGACGGGAGAGTTGGACCCGTCCGAGGGCCGCCCCGAGCGCCGTCAGCGGGTAATTGTACCGCACGCGGTAGTCCTCGCGGTTGTCGTATTGCACCAGATCGCTCATCCGACGCGCCAGAATGCGGTCCCGGGTTACGGCCACGCCTCCCTGGCCGGTGGTGAGCATCTTCGTCACATAGAACGAACCGATGGCGATTCGACCGTGGGCGCCGGTCGGGCGGTTCGCCGCCCGTCCTCCGATCGCCATCGCGCAATCCTCGATCACGGGCGCCCCCAGCGAGGCGATCTCCCGGACCGGGGCCGCTCCGCCGAACATGTGGGGCACGATCACGGCCCGGACCCGGCCGCTCCAGGCCCGGCGGACGGTCTCCGTCGAGACGTTGAAGGTGGCCGGATCGATGTCACAGAGCGCCACGCGAGCCCCGACGTACCGGACCGCGTTCAGGACGGCCGCGCAGACGTACGAGGGGAGGAGCACGGTGTCCTTCGCACCGATCCCCAGCGCCGCCAGCGCCACGTGCAGGGCCGCGCTGCCGCTGTTCACGGCCACCGCCGCACCGCCCCCGAGCGCCCGGGCCGCCGCCCGCTCGAAGGCGCAGACCTCCGGCCCTCCGACCAGCATCCCGGATCGGAGCACCCGCCGCACGGCGTTCGCTTCGGCGCGGCCAAGCGTCGGCCGCGAGTGAGGAATCCGGTTCACACGGCCTCCGCACGTCCGTGCCTCCGCCCGCCGGAGACAATGCCGCCCATCAGATTATCGGCCTCTTGGGACATTCCGCTTGACCCCGGCCCGAGCGCGTGCTAGGTTCGGGGTGACGGGCCGGACGCGGGGCGCCCCTGCACGGGACCCGCGACTCCGGCCCCTGAGGACTGATATTTGGAGGTGCGGGTGCGGGAGCCGCTCCCGCGCGGCCCGCCGGGCGCGCGGGGGAGGAAAGTCCGAGCTCCACAGGACAGGGTGACTCCTAACGGGAGTCCTCCCGGGGCGCAAGCCCTGGGGGCGGGAAAGCGCCACAGAAAAGACACCGCCTCGGGCGCTACGGCGTCGGGGGTAAGGGTGAAATGGCGAGGTAAGAGCTCACCGCCCCGGCTGCAAGGCCGGGGGCAAGGCAAGCCCCACCCGGAGAAAGACCAAATAGGAGGGCGTCGTCGGTCGGTCCGGCCGTAGCCCTCGGGTCGGTCGTTCGAGCGCCGCCGCGAGGCGGTGTCCAGATGGATGGCTCCCCCGTCCGGTCGAAAGGCCGGGGCGGAACAGAACTCGGCTTACGACCCGCTCCTCCTCCTTATTCATGGCGCGCGAAGGCCCTCCGGAACCCATGGCCGAAGACAAGATCATCGTTCAGTGTCCGAAGTGCGGGGAGCGGATGAAGTTTTCGGACCTCTTCATCGGACGTCCCGGCGTGTGCACGGCCTGCGGAGAGGTGTTCGTCATCATGCCGCCCGATCCCGCGCCCGCGGGACAGGGTCGGATGGGGCCGCCGCCCAGCACGCGTCACCGGGCCAACAGGTTCCACATCTCGACGTACTTTAAGAAGAAGGAGCCCGGGACCCGACCGTGAGCCGTCTTCCCCGCCGCCGCAGCACCCTTGCCCTCCTGACGACGATCATCGCCGTCGTTCTGACGCCGCTCCATGCGTGCGTCGGGGGCAACCTCGGGGCCGATCCGTGCGGGAGGGTCTGTCCGACCGGTCACCTGACGCCGGGTTCGGCGCCCTCCCTCCCCGACGGGGGACACGGTGAGGACTGCGTCGGCTGCACCCTCGCCGTCGGAGTTCCCGTCTTCCTCCAGCCGCCCCCGATCGGTTTTCCCCCTCCCCGAGAAGAGCAGATCTTCCAGGCCCATCCGCATCTCCCCGCCTCTCCGGACTTCGCCCTCCCCGAATCTCGCGGGCCTCCCCGCGCCTGAAAGCGATCGCTGAGCTGTCGTCAGGCGGAAACCTCGGGTGTTCCGGGGATTTCCTCCCATCGACGGCATGATCTCTTTCAGGAGCTTCACGATGCACTCCCGTCTCCGGGCGGCGATGGTCATCGTTCTGTTCGCCGTCTCGTTTCCGGGCTCGAAGGCGGCCTCGGGCCAGGAAGCAGTCTCCACCGACGCCGACCGTCTGGCCGATCTGGAGCGCCAGATTCGCGTCCTGACCGATCGAGTCGAAGCCCAGCGCCGGGACTATGAAGCCCGTCTGGCCGGTCTCGAGGCCAGGCTCGCCGGGTCATCCCCGATTCCTTCGCCCGTTCCCGACGGAGGGACGCCGCCACCGAAGTCCGGGCGGGCGGACCTCGAGGCCGAATTCGCGAAGGCCCTCGCGGCCACAGCCGCCCCGGCGGCTCCCGTGGCGCCGATCGTGGCCGCCGGGCCTCTCAAGCTGCTGGACATCTCGTTCGATTCCCTCGTCGCGGCCGGATTCTCGAGCGCCACCGAGGATGAGCTCTCCAATCTCCAGGCGGGCGGTCACGATCCGCAGGCCCGGGGATTCAGCGTCCAGAACCTCGAACTGACCTTGGGCGGGGTGGTCGATTCCTACTTCAGGGGGGATGCCAGCATCGTCTCCTTCATCGATCGGGAGGGGGAGACCGGCTACGAGGTCGAGGAGGCGTACGTCACGACGCGGGCCCTGCCCTACGGTTTGCAGCTGAAGGGCGGACAGTACTTCACCTCGTTCGGGCGACTGAATTCCCGACATCCGCACGCCTGGTCGTTCGTCGACCAGCCCCTCGTGAACACCCGCTTTCTCGGCGGAGACGGCCTTCGGGGCGCGGGGGCGCAGTTGTCCTGGCTTTCGCCTCTCCCGTTCTACGCCGAAGCCCTCGTGTCGGTCCAGAACGCCCGCGGCGAGACCGCGGCGAGTTTCCTCGGCGTGGAAGGGGAGGAACTGGGCGGCCATCCGATCTCGGCCCGACCGGTCCGCGCCTTTCACGACCTCGTCACGACGCCGCGAGTGGTGACCTCCTACGACCTGAGCGACGAAACGACGATGGTGCTCGGCGCCTCGGGCGCGTTCGGTCCGAACGGAACCGGGGGCCGGTCCGCCACCGCGATCTATGGTCTGGACGCGTACGTCAAGTGGAAGCCGCTCACGAACGACCACGGCTGGCCGTTCGCCTCGCTCCAGACGGAGTGGATGTGGCGGAATTACGAGGCCGGCCGTTTCACCACGCCCGACGAAACGGCGCCCGGCGAGGACATTCCCGCCTTCGACAGCACCGGCGCCCCCATCGTCGATGCCGGCGGAAACCGGCTGACGGCCCGGGGGCCCGACACCGTCATCCCCGGGATCCCTGTAAGGTCGTCGACTCTGCGGGACTGGGGGGCCTATGCACAGATTGAGTGGGGATTCACCCGCAACTGGGTGGCGGGATTTCGATGCGACTTTGTGGACGGCGGAGTCGGCAACGCCGGGGATCCGTTCCGGGAGAGGCGGATCCGCTATTCGCCGAATCTGACGTGGTACCCCTCCGAATTCAGCAAGGTCCGTCTTCAGGTCAACGTGGACGACACGGAGCGTCTCATCGACTCGCGCGCCTACGGGATCTTCCTGCAGTTCGAGTATCTGCTCGGGGCGCACGGGGCGCACAAGTTTTAGGCTCTGTCTGAGAACGGGCGATCTGAAAGGTATGTTCGGTAGCACAGGCGTACGAGGTTACCGCATTGTCATCCTTCGCCTCGGCCTGCGGCCGAGGCTCAGGATGACAATGGGACGGGACGGTAACCTCGTACGCACAGGCTCGAAAGCCTGTGCTACGGGCGCCTGCGCTACCGACTTCCTTCCACGTCCCACGTCTTCAGACCGAGCCTGGTCAGACGGCTCTCGCCGAAGAACGACGCCCATAGAGGAGTCTTCATCATGAAGTGTCTGATTGCCGCCGCGTGTATCCTCGGGCTCGGTTCCATGCAGGCCCTGGAAGCGGAGGATCGGATTCGTGTCGTCGCGACCCTGCCCGACTTCGCGCGGATCGCCGAGGCCGTGGGGGGAGAGAGGGTGCAGGCGGAGAGCATCGCCTCCGGACTCCAGGACCCGCACTTTGTGGACCCCAAGCCGAGCCACGTCCTCAAGCTGCGCGACGCGGATCTGCTTCTTGTCAACGGGATGGATCTCGAGGTCGGGTGGCTGCCTCCGCTCCTCGAGAGCGCCCGCAACCCGCGCATCAACATCGGATCGGCCGGGTACATCGACTGTTCGCGGGGCATCTCCGCTCTGGAGGTTCCTGCGGGAGGCACGACCCGGGCGGAGGGGGATGTGCATGCGCTCGGGAATCCGCACTACATGACTGATCCCCTCAACGGCCGCACGGTGGCGCAGACGGTCTGCGAGGCTCTGAAGGGCGTCTCGCCGGAAAACGCGGCGTACTTCGAGGAGCGTCGGAAGTCCTTCCTCCGCACCCTGGACGAGGCCATGTTCGGAAGGGACCTGGTCGATCTGGTCGGGGGAGGAGAATTGGAGCGGCTCTGTCGCGACGGCGGGCTGGAGGAGTTCCTCCGCTCGACGGCCGCCGACGGCGGGCCCTCCATCGAAGGGAGGCTTGGCGGGTGGATGGGTAAGATGCGGCGGTTGCATGGGAGGAAGATCGTCTTTCACCACCGGAGCTACAGCTACTTTCTGGAACGATTCGGTCTCAGGCCCGAGGACTACGTGGAGTTGAAACCCGGGATCACCCCCGGACCGGGCCATCTGGCGGATCTGGTGGAGCGGATCCGGAGCGGCCAGGTCCCGGTGGTGGCCACGCACCCGTTCCATGACGAGCGCCTGGCCGCGATGGTGGCGGAGAAGGGAGGGGCGCGGATGGTGGTGCTGCCGCTGGGGGTGGGCGGGGCGAAGGGGACGGACGACTACGTCTCGTTTTTCGATGCGGTCACGGACCTTCTGGTTCGCGCCTACGGAGAGTGAGCGATGACGGCGGACTGGCCCTGGTATCTGCTTCCCCTCATCACGGCCTTCATTCTGGTCACGATTCACACCTATCTGGGCCTGCACGTCATCAGCAGGAAAGTGCTGTTCGTCGATCTGGCCCTGGCGCAGATCGCGGCCCTGGGGAGCACCGTGGCGTTTCTGTTCGGGTTTGAAGTCGCCGATCCGGTCACGTACTACGTTTCGCTCCTCTTCACGATTGTGGGGGCGTGGGTTTTCTCCATTACGCGGATGAGGGGGGAGCGGATACCGCAGGAGGCGATCATCGGTCTGGCCTTCGCGATCGCCTCCGCGGGGTCGATTCTCTTCTCCGCGGAGAACCCGCATGGGGCCGAGCACCTGCGGGACATCATGGCCGGGAGCATCCTGTTCGTCACGCCCTCAGAGATCGTGCGAACGACGATCTTCTATGGAGCGATCGGCCTCTTTCACCTCCTGTTCTACCCGAAGTTCATTCTGATCTCCACGCGGCCCGAGGAGGCGGCCGAACGGGGGCTGAACGTGAAGATGTGGGACTTCCTCTTCTATCTCTCGTTCGCGGTCGTGATCACGTCATCGGTGCGGATTGCCGGCGTGCTGCTGGTCTTCTGCCTGCTGGTGGCGCCGGCCGTCTGCGGGGCGCTCTTCGCGGAGCGGCTGGTCGCCAGACTTCTCATTGGCTGGGCGTGCGGACTTCTGGCGGCGGTGGGCGGGCTCGGCCTGTCGGGTCGATACGACTGGCCTCCGGCCCCGGCCATCGTCTGCGTCTTTGCGGGGATTCTCATCGGTGCGGGGGTGACGGGACACATCCGCCGGGCGGCGCGGCCGGGGATGGCGGCGGTTCGGGCCGGCGCGGGTGCCCTGCTTCTCACCGCGCTCGGGTTCGGGCTGGTCGGGTTTCTCCGCTCCGACCTTGCGCGCTCCCTCGGGGCGGAGCGGCGGCCCTCCGGGGCGCGCGCCGTTCACTCCCCACCGGCGGTTCCGGAGGAGGCGCACGGTCACGGCGCGGAAGAGCATTCCATCGGCGGGACGCTCGGCGATCTGCGGATTGCGCTCAGGGACGAGCACTCGAACGTCCGGGCCCGGGCGGTGGAGGGGCTGGCCGCTCAGCAGGACCGGTCGGTCATCCCGGATCTCCTCCCTCTTCTGCGGGACTCCGCTCCGGCGGTGCAGGAGGCCGCCGCGAAGGCGCTCTCGCGCCTCGGGGCGAAGGAGGCGGTTCCGGAGCTGATCGAGGGGCTGTCGCGGCCGGTGGAGGACGAGTGGGTGCCGCTCGAGTTCTCGAAAGCCCTGGCCGAGCTGGGGGAGGTGCGGGGTCTGGACGCCCTGGCGCTCCTGGCCGCGGCGGGAGAGGCCCGCCTGGTGAGGGAGGAGGCGCTCAGGACCGTGCTCGGTCTCTCCGACCTTCCGCCCCCGGCCGTACCGGATCCCACCCCCCGGGAGGCGTTGGCCCGGTGGAACGTCTGGCGGGCCTCCTCCGGCGCGGAGGGGCCCCGATGGGATGCCGTCGGGAGGCGGTTCTGCGCGAACGGCGCCGGCCCTTCTCGCAAGTAGCGAATCTGACTCACCACTTGCGAGGCGGGCGCGGACAGGGTCATTTCACCCTCCAACGCCGCGGCCATCCCCCCCGTATCATTCGGCACGGGAACACCCTGCATCATCTCCCCCCAGGAGGAATCTCCATGCGTATCCGGATGCTGATCGTCACTCTGATGGCGGGTCTCCTCTCCAGCGGTCCGCTTTTCGCCCAGGAAAAGAGCGATGCCCAGTGGAAGAAGGAACTGCGCGAACGCGTGATGAAACGCGTGCAGGAACGGCTGGAGCGGGAGAACAAGCGGATCCTGGAGGAAGTGGCCCGGATCCTCGATGAGGAACTTGGGCCGGAGTCCGAAGGAGACGAGGGAGCCGGCGAGGAAGAGAAGTCAGGCGCCGCTCCGCCCCGCGAGGACGGGGATCGTCTGAAGAAGGCCATGAAGAAGTTCCTCGATGAATCGCTGGGGGAGGGCGGGTCCGGGCCCGCCGCGAAGAACGCGGCCGACGATCCCGAGGCCCGCGCCTTTCTCGGGGTGGCCACCACGCCGGTCACCGCGCCCATGCGCAAGCTGTTGAACCTGGAAGAAGGGCAGGGGGTGGTGGTACAGGAAGTGGTGAAGGATGCCCCCGCCGCCCGGGCGGGTCTGGAGTCCGGGGACATCATTCTCAGGATCGACGGCCAGCAGATCGGGAGTCCGCAGGAACTCATGATGATCATTCAGAGTTCCCGGCCCGGGGACAAGGCCACGCTCTCGGTGCTGCGCAAGAAGGAGACCCGGGAGGTTGAAGTCACCTACGCGCGCCGCCCGGACGAGCCCGGCATGGCGGGCGGCGGCGGCGAGGAGGAGTCCCTCGAGGGACCGGAGGAAGAACCCGCGGCGGCGCCGCCGGCGGCGAAGAGCAAGGGGGAATCCGGCAAGACCCCGAAGTTTGAACCCCCCCCCCCCCCCGCCCAAAAAGGGGGCCGTGATGCCGCCGGAGCAACTCCGCGACCGGATGCGCAAGTTCCTCGAAAGAGCGCAGGCCGAAGAGGCCGCCGCGAAAGAGACGGAGGAGGCGAAGTCCAGGATGAAAGACCTTCTGGACCGCACTGAAGGAAACGGGGAAGCGAAGGACGAGGGCAAGTAACCGGAGCGCCGATGTCCACCCAGATCCTCCGACATCCACCCTCTCCGTCCGGGGCTTCCCGCGGCCTCCCGTCGGGAAATTCGGTTGTCGCCCCGCGGCGTCCCGTTTATAATTGGGCTGTCTCGCGGGCCCAATCTGTGGACCCGCCTTCCCCCACGACCCTGCGCCCCCGCGGTATGGACGCCGAAGAACGACGCCTGCTGGCCGACTGTCAGGCCGGCTCACGCGAAGCCTTCCGGCTTCTCGTCGAGCGCTACCAGTCCCGCGTCTGCGGCATCGCCTACGGCATGCTCAACAATGCCGATGCCGCGCGCGACATCGCGCAGGAGGCCTTTCTGCGCGTTCACAAGTCCATCCACCGATTCGATCTCAACCGCGCCTTCTACACCTGGCTCTACCAGATTGTCGTCAATCTCTGCATCGATCGTCTCCGCCGCGAGTCTCCGCAGCGGGCCGCCTCCCTGGACGATATTGGAGATGTGAGGGACCCGCACCGGACGCCGCACGAACGCGCCACGGCGCGGGAGACTCAGGAGCACGTACGGGAGGCGCTGACGCACCTGCCCGAGAAGTACCGGAGCGTGCTGGTGCTGCGCGATCTCCAGGGGTTTTCCTGCGAGGAAATCGCCCACATGACCGGCTGCAACGGGGCCACCGTGCGGTGGCGCCTGCACATCGCCCGCAAGATGTTCAAACAGGTGTGGCACGGAGAGAAGCCGACCGTGGCGTCCGCGGGAGAGTCGGAGTCGAACGACGATTCCGTGTGGACCCCCGCGCCGGAGACGCCGTGACGCCGGGTCCTGATGCCAAACACGGGCGTGTCCGGAGTCGTATGGTAGGGTGATGCGCCGGTTTCCGGGCCGGGAGAGAGGCCAGTGAGGCGAGCCATGTGGAACTGTGAGAAGATCCGGGACGTTCTTCCCCTCGCGATCGGGAACGACCTTCCCGCCGCCGGCATGGAGGCGGTGCGGGTGCACCTCGCCGGCTGCGAGGAGTGCGGCGAGGAGATGGCCCGTTATCGTCGGGCCTCCGAGGCGCTCCGCCAGTTCAGCGGTTCCCTCGGACGGGCGGTCCGCGCCGAAGGCCTCTGGGCCGGGATCGAGGCCTCCCTCAACGCCTCCGCAGGACCGGCGCCGGCCCCGGTTCTGCCCTTCCCTGTCCGCCCCCGGCGCCGCCTTCGCGATCTCGCCGCCGTGGCGGCCGTGTTCGCGATCGGGATCGGGATCGGTCTCTGGGCCAATCGTCGCGTGTCCACTCCTTCCCTCCCCAACACCGGGTTCAATGGCGGAACGGCCTCCCGCGGGCTGGGAGCCTCGCTGCCGGGACTTTCCCCGTTCGCGCTCCCCGTCTCCAGCTCTACCGCTCCCTCCAACTACGTCCTCCGAAACTTCATGCCCCCCGCGGCGTCCGGTGACGCTTCCGGCGTGATCGACACCGTGGAGATTCCGCTCCCGGCCCGTCCGCACTTCCGCATCGAACAGGCCTGTCCTGTCGAAGAGGAAGATGTGGAGATGCGCTTCTGATCCCGGAGGACCGTCATGCGTCGATTGCTCCCGATCCTGGCCCTCGCGTTCACCGCGTTCGGCCGCGTGTCCCCGGCGGAGGAGCCGGTCTCCTTCGAGGAGCAGATCCTCGGGGCCGTCGACCGTGCCCGACCCTCCGTGGTGGCGATCGAGTCGACCTTCAACTTCCACGACGGCGGTGCGCCGGCTCCCGCGCCACAGACCGCTCCCCCCTCCGAGGCCGCCCCGAAGGTCCGATCTGCGTTCTCGGGCGTCATCTTCAGCGCGGACGGATACATCGTGACCGTCGCTGCGGCGCTCACCGGAGCGACCAAGGTGGAGGTCACGCTCGCCGACGATCGACAGTATGTCGCCGAGCCCGTGGGGGCCGATGCCGTGACGAATATCGGGCTCCTCCGGATTCAGGCCCGGGATCTTCCGGCCATCGCGTTCGCCGATCCGAAACGGGTTCGCGTCGGCACCTGGGTTCTGGCCATCGGGAATCCCTATGGCCTGGAGCAGTCGGTCTGTCAGGGGCTGATCAGCGGGACCGACCGGATGGTAGCCTCCGCGGACCAGCGGACCTTCCCCGGGATGCTCCAGATCACCGCTCCGGTGAATCCCGGTGATGCGGGCGGTCTTCTGTGCAACACCCGGGGCGAGATGGTGGGACTCATCGCCAGCACCTTCCAGCGCGCCCCGTCCGCGGCCAACTTTGAGCGGATGTTCAGGGACCTGTCGGAACAGGTGGACATGAACGCGGCCCTGGCGAAGATTCGCGACATGCTGCGTCGCGACGACAAGAACGAACTCACCCCTGAGGACATCGCCCGTGCGCTCCAGCAGATGCTCTTTCAGGGGCAGAGACGCTCCGACCGACCGACTGATGCGCCCTCCTCCTCGCTGGCGGGAACCGGAATCGGGGCCGAAGGGATCAATTTCGCGCTTCCCGGCGACGTGGTCCGGGAGGTGGTGTCCCGCCTTGTCAAGGACGGCAAGGTGGATCGGGGATGGTTCGGTGTTCAGGTCCAGGCCCTCGATCCAGCCCTGAGGGCCCAGCTCGAATTGCCGGAGCGATCGGGCGTTGTCCTCACCCAGGTCGTGGAGGGAGGTCCCGCGGCAAGGGCGGGACTTCAGGCATGGGATGTGGTGCTGTCGTACGGGGGAAGGGAGATTGGAAGGGTGCAGGACCTGTATCGGGCGGTGGTCACCACCCCGGCAGGGACGGAAACCACGCTGGTGATCATCCGGGGCGGAGCGCGTCAGACGGTAACCGTGACCATCGGCGCCGGTGAGGAGAAATAGTCGGAGGAATCCATGATGAACCGCATCTTTGTCGGACTGGGGCTGGCGGCGGCGGGGGTGATCTTTTCGAACTGGGCGGTGGCGGACGACGACCACCCCCCGGCTCCACCGGTCGCTTCGCCGGCATCGGGGAAGACGGTGGAGGAACTCATTGAGGATCTCGGCGCGGACTCGGCCGACACGCGCGAATCGGCGACGGATGAACTGGTTTCCCGCGGATCGCTCGCCGTCCCGGCGCTGGAGAAGGCACGGGAGAGCGAGGACCCCGAGATCGCCTGGCGCGCCAAGAGCGCCCTCCGGGAAATCCGCGGCGCCGACGCCCGGGCCGCCGGAAAGAGGCTCCCGGGGACGGGCGGGGGGCGCTCCTCCGGCAGTTCGATCTCCATCCGGATCGGCGGCCCCGGCGCGATCAGCATGTCCCAGGATTCGGAGGGCAAAGTCTCCGTCACGGTGACCGAGGAGGAGAACGGGGTTTCCACGACCAAGACCTACTCCGCGGACAGCATGGAGGAGTTCCGGGAGAAGTATCCGGAGGTGGCTGACAAGTATGACCTCGGGGAGGACGGCGGATTCCGCATCGACTTTGGCCCCGGACTGGGGGGCCGCATCGACTTCGGCGATGAGGACCCGTTCGCCGGCATCGACGAGCGCCTCAAGGGTCACATGGAAGGGTGGCGGAAGCAGTTCGACGAGCAGATGCGCGATCTGGACCGTCTGATGGAGGATCTGCGGCAGGGACGACTCCCCGATCCGCGCCTCCGCCGCCGGTTCCCGATTCCGCCGAAGGCCGGGGAGCCGGACGACGAGGAGGAGGCGCCCCCTGAGAAATCGTCAGGCGCGACCCCGATTTTCGGGGCCACGCTTTCGGTGCTCGACCCCGCCCTTCGCTACCAGCTGGATCTGCCGGAGGAGGAGGGGGTGCTGGTGGAGAGCGTCGTTCCGGGTTCCCCGGCGGAGAAGGCCGGGCTGAACCAGTACGATGTGATCCTGAAGGTGAACGGGGAGTCGGTCGTTTCCGCCCTCGGGTTCCGGCGGCAGTGGAAAGAGGCCGCCCGGAGTCTCCCGGCTGAAGTCACCGTCGTCCGCGAAGGCCGGCGTGAGGTGTTCCGCGTCGAAGCCGGGCCGGCGGAGGAGAACAGGTAGCGGCTCGGAGCAGCCAGGGGATTCGCATGCGTCGTCTGACTCTTCTGGGCGTGTTACTGGCCGGGATCGCGGCCGGATTCGGACTGGCCCGATACGCCTCGGTGCGCCGGGCCGTCGCCGCCGACAAGGCGGAGGAGAAGGCGACCACGGATCTCCGGGCCCGGCTCGCCGGGCTGCCCGACACCTCCGAGGCGTTTCAGCTGGCCGCGAAACTGGCGGCGCCGTCGGTCGTCTGCATCCGGACCGAGGGGGCGCGATTCCGCATCTTCGGCGACATCGAGATCGGTCCCCCCCAGCAGGGGCAGGGGTCCGGGGTGATCGTCGACGCCGAGGGTCACATCCTCACGAACGCCCACGTGCTGAAGGGGGCGAAGCGGGCGTTCGTCACCCTGAACGATCAGCGGGAATTTCAGGCGAGTCTGGTGGGGTTCGATCAGGTCTCGGACATCGCTGTTCTGAAGATCGAGGCCGAAGGACTCCGTCCGGCCGCGCTCGGCGACTCCCGCCTCGTGGAGCTGGGTCAGTGGGCGATGGCCCTCGGGAACCCCTACGGTCTGGGACCCAGCGTGTCGGTCGGGATCATCAGCGCCGTGGGGCGCGACTCCGAGCACAGCGTGGATCGGGAGGGCTTTCTTCAGACCGACGCGGCGATCAATCCCGGCAACAGCGGAGGGGCTCTGGTGAACATCCGGGGCGAGGTGATCGGGATCACCAACGCCATCGTGACCTCCAGCCGCGGGAACGAAGGGATTGCCTTCGCCATCCCGATCGCACGGGCCCAGGCGATTCTGAAGCGGATCCTGGAGAAGGGTTCCATCAGAAGAGGCGGATACGTCGGCGTCCGGACGGCCGATCTCGTTCCTCAACTGGCCGCCTACTACGACATGACGCTTCCCGAACTGCTGGAAACGCTTAAGGTCAAGGAGGCGAAGGGGGCGTTCGTCGTCGAAGTCATCAAGGGCAGCCCGGCGCAGAAGGCGGGAATCGTCACGGATGACCTGATCCTCGAGATCGCGGGCCGACCGGTCGCGAACTCGCGGGAGCTGAGGGACCAGATCGCCCTGATCGAGCTGGACTCCACGGTCCCGGTGAAGGTCCGTCGGAGAGGGGCTGATCGGACGCTCCAGGTGAAGGTGGGGGAGCTTCCCTAGGCCCGGCTCCGTTTCGCGCCGCGACCTTGACACACCCCGTCCTCCCGGCTAACATGACGGATCGGTCCGGAGTTGGTTTCCCTCTGAAGTCAGGAGGTTCTCATGGCTTGGGGATTCGGCGGCGGGGGCAAGAAGGACGAGAAGGCGCCTCCCCCCCAGACGCTCAAGGACTCGGACGCCAAGGCGCTCAAGGAACAGCAGCTCAAAAACGTCACCGAGCGTATTCGCTCCTCCGAGAACCTCACCGATCTTCTCATCGGAACGGCGGCCGAGGCCAAGGAGACCATTCACGCCGACCGCATCACGATCTATGCCGCCGACTGGAACCGCAATACCCTCGTCTCGCGGGTGATGGACGGCAAGGAAGTCCTGAAGATCGAGGTCGAGGTCAAGAACTCCAGCCTGGCCGGCTACGTGGCCCGAAACTGCAAACCGCTCAACATCGGCGACGCCTACGACGCCACGGAACTCGGCAAGAACCATTTCGAGCTCAGCTTCGACCGGACGTGGGACGAGAAGACCGGCTACCGCACCCGACAGGTGCTCTGCGTGCCGGTCGCCCACAAGGGAAAGGTCCAGGGGGTCATCCAGGCCATCAACCGGAAGGCGGCGGACGGGTCGAACGGCGGATTCAGCGGGGACGAGCAGAAGTGGCTCATGGAGGTGGCGGATCGCCTGGCGCCCGACCTGGCCAAGCTCAAGTCGGCCGAGGATACCGCGCGCGAGCTGGAGCTGCAGAAGCGGCTGCGGGCCATCACCGAGAAGATTCACAACGCCGCGAACGTCGACGAGATCCTGCTCAACATCACCGACGACATCATGGAGCTGCTCGAGGTCCAGGGCGTCACGATCTACGCCCTCGACAAGCAGACGAATGAACTCTTCTCGAAGGTGCTCCGCGGGGACGACGTGGACGAGATCCGGGTGGCGCTCGAGAACTCGAGCGTCGCTGGATTCTGCGCGAAGAACAACAAGACGGTGATGATCGCCGACGCGTACAACGACGACGAGCTCCACAAGATCCACCCCGACCTCAATTTCGACAAGAAGTGGGACCAGCAGTCGGGCAAGCACACCCGGACCATCCTGGCCTTTCCGCTCATCGCCGGCGGAGTGGTGAACGGCGTGATCCAGCTCATCAACAAGAGCGGAAACGCCGCGTTCAACGACTTCGATCTCGACTGCGTCCGCCAGGTGGCCACCACCCTGAGCGTCGCCCTGGGCCGCCAGAAGAAGGGCGGGATGAGGAAGACGAAGTACGACGCGCTCCTCTCCGCCGCCCTGATCACACCGGAGAATCTCGAACGGGCGATGAAGAAGGCGCAATCCGAGAACGAGGCCGTGGAGCGCATCCTGACCTCCGACGAGTTCAAGGTGCCGATCGATGAGATCGGAAAGTGCTACGCCACCTTCTTCCGCACCGATTTCATCAAGTTCGAGAAAGACATGCAGATTCCGATCGAACTGATTTCGGATATCGCGCCCGAGATGTTGAAGAACGCTCCGTTGGGACCGTGGGTGCCGGTGGACAAGGACGCCAAGGGGATCATCCGCGTCGCCATGGAGAACCCCAAGGACCTGCAGAGCCAGGATGAGATCAAGCTTCGCCTGAAGAAAGAGGGGCTCAAGTTCTGCTGCTGCACGAAGTCCGACATCATCGACATGATCAACCATTTCTACGGGATTGCGAAGGCGCCCGTGGAGGGGCAGGCCTCCTCGGAGATCGACTCCAATCTTGTCGAAGAACTGAAGATGGGGATGGAGGAGGAGGTCAAGAAGGTCGACGAGAAGGAGGAGAAGAAGGAGGACGATTCGGCGGTCGTGAAGCTCGTGAATCAGATCATCGAGGCGGCCTACGCGCGCCGGGCGTCCGACATCCATATCGAGCCGTACACCGAAACCGACACCATCGTCCGGTACCGGGTGGACGGCACCTGCTTCGAGTTCATGAAGATTCCAAAGCACTGGAAGAACGCCCTGGCCTCCCGCATCAAGATCATGTGCGGGCTGGACATCGCCGAGCGGCGTCTTCCGCAGGACGGCAAGATCAAGTTCAAGAACTTCGGAAAGCTCGACATCGAACTGCGCGTCGCCACGATCCCCACGGTCGGCGGTAACGAAGACATCGTCATGCGTATCCTGGCGGCCTCCAAGCCGGCGCCGATCGACAAGATGGGATTCAGTCAGTGGAACCTCGACCGGTGGAAGGAACTCCTCGAAAAGCCGTACGGGATTGCGCTGGTGGTGGGACCCACGGGGTCGGGGAAGACCACCACGCTCCACTCTTCGCTCGGCTTCCTCAATCGTCCGGAGTACAAGATCTGGACGGCCGAGGACCCGGTCGAAATCACCCAGTACCAGCTGCGCCAGGTGCAGGTCCTGCCGAAGATCGGCTTCACGTTCGAACGCGCGATGCGGGCCTTCCTCCGCGGCGATCCCGACATCATCATGGTCGGAGAGATGCGCGACCTCGAAACCACCTCCACCGGCGTCGAGGCGTCGCTCACCGGTCACCAGGTCTTCAGCACGCTCCACACGAACAACGCGCCCGAGACGGTGACGCGTCTTCTGGACATGGGCATCGACCCCTTCTCGTTCGCGGACGCGCTTCTCGGGGTGCTGGCCCAGCGCCTCGTCCGGACGGTGTGCGGTTCCTGCGCGGAGGCCTACCACCCCACGCCGGAGGAGTATGCGCTGCTGAAGAAGGAGTTCGGAAACGACGACTTCTGGGAGAAGTACGCCCAAAAGTACACCGATGAGCTCATGATGAAGCGCCCCAAGGAGGGCGGCTGCAACAAGTGCGGAAAGGACGGCATGAAGGGCCGAATGGGCATCCACGAACTGCTCGTGGCCACCGACGCCGTCAAGGCGATGATCCACCACAAGCCGACGGCGACCGAGATGATGGACGCCTGCGTGAAGGACGGCATGGTGACCATGAAACAGGACGGGATCATCAAGTGCATGCAGGGGCGCTCCACCCTGGCGGAGATCCTCGCGGTCTGCATGAAGTAGAAGAACTTGCTCGACGCGGGCGTTCCGGGACGACAGCGCCCGCGTTTGCGTTTCCGGGCGCGGAATCGGCGCTGGAATCGGCGGTATCTACAGGTGCGGATGCCCTTGAATTCAGGAGCGCACGTGAGGAGCCGGTTGCTTTCATCCAGGGGGCAGAGACGGAGCCTCCGTTGTTTCCCCCTCCCCGAAGGGGAGGGGACAGGGGGAGGGGCGCGCCCGATTCGCGGAACGCGGCTCGGCCTGGCCCTGGTGCTCTCCTTTCTCACCCTCACCGCGCTCGCAAGGGCCCAGTCTGCCGCCCCGGCGGGATCCCCCGGTCGCGTGAGCGTGCAGGCCGTCGCCCCGGCGGAACCGGTCCCTCCCGGCGGGGTGGTCCGGGTCACGCTCAAGGTGGCCATCCCCGCCTCGTATCACATCTACGCCGTGACGCCGAATCCCGACGTGGAGCCGACCCGGATCGACCTCGACGCCTCCCTTCCCGCCACTCTGGGCGAAGTCCGCGCCCCGGCGGCGAAGCACCACCGGCTGGAGATCGGGGACTACGTCCAGGAATACGATTACTACGAGGGGACGGTCGAGTTCGGGGTGCCGGTCACGATCGCCCCCACGGCGTCCACGGGCGAGATGGAACTCCGCGGGACCTTCCACTCGATGTCCTGCACGGAACAGTTCTGCGATCCCCCGGACTCGGTGCCGTGGTCGGTGCGGGTCCGCGTGGAGGGGGCGCCGGTGGCGGCGGCGCCCGATCCTCCGAAGCCGGTCCCTCCCCCGCCGTCCGCGCCCCCGCCGGGTGAGGAGGAGGCGGCTCGCGCCCAGGGCTTTCTCTACTTTCTCGCCGTCGCGTTTGCCGCGGGGCTGGCCTCTCTCGCCACGCCCTGTGTCTGGCCGCTCATCCCGGTCACGCTCTCCTTCTTCACGAAGCAGTCCGGCGGCTCCTACGCGGGCACTCTGTCGCTGCTCGTGGTCTACTGCTTCGGCATCATGCTCAGCTTCTGCGGGCTCGGGTTCGTCCTGACGATGCTGCTGGGCGCCGAGGGGGTCAACATCTTCGCCCAGAACGCCTGGGTGAATCTGGCGATCGCCCTCCTCTTCGTGGTGTTCGCGCTCTCCTTCTTCGGGCTGTTCGACATCACGCTGCCCTCCTTTCTGACCGATCGACTGCAGGTGCGGAACCGGGCGGGGACCGTGGGGGCCCTGGCCCTCGGGCTCACCTTCGCCGTGGTGTCCTTCACCTGCACCGCGCCCTTCGTGGCCACCATCCTCGCCTGGGCGACGCTCGGGGACTACCTCTGGCCCTTCGCCGGCATGCTCTCCTTCTCCGCGGCGATGGCGCTTCCCTTCTTCGTGCTCGGGCTTTTTCCGAAGATGGCCCATTCGTTCGCCGGCGGGGGAGGCTGGCTCCACGCCACGAAGGTGGTCATGGGGTTCATCGAACTCGCGGCCGCGTTCAAGTTCCTGTTCAATGCCGATTGGAAGTGGACGGGGGGGGAGTATTTCACCCGTCCGGTCGTCCTCTCGGTCTGGGCCGCCTGCGCCGGTTTCTCGGCGCTCTATCTGACGGGCCTGATGAAGATGGGGGAGGAGGAATCGCCGGCGCCGATCGGCGTCACGCGGATGCTGTTCGGACTGTGCTTCGCCACGATCGGGCTCTGGCTTCTCACCGGCCTCTTCGGGGCCCACCTCGGCCTGGTGGAGGGGTATCTCCCCCCCCGCCGCGCGGGGGAGCTTGGGACCGGCGGAGGCGGAGGGGAGTCGGGCGCGCAGAAGTGGTTCGACGACTATGAACAGGCCCGTCTCTCCGCCATCGCCTCGAAGAAGCCGATCTTCCTCGAGTTCACCGCCGCCTCCTGAACAAACTGCCGCACGATGGAAGAGACCGTGCTGTCTCGAAAGGACGTGAGGCGGGAACTGGAGCGGTTCGTGACGGCCCGCGTCTGGGTGGACAAGAGCAAGGCCGCGGAGCAGCTTCAGAAGGAGAAGTTCCAGACCACGGCGCTGCCCTTCTACGCGGTGCTCACGCCGGAGGGCGCCGAGCTCGGCCGGCTCATCGGGTACAATCCGGACGGCGAGGCGCGGCTTTCCACCTTCCTCGGGCTGCTCGAGAAGGCGCCGTGAGGCTCCCCTACGGCGGGCGGTTCGTCACCAGCGAGATCGTCTTGTTCGCCGCCTTGACGGTCCGGACCAGCTCCAGCGGCATCGTCCTCCTCGCCTTCAGATCGCGGTACTCCGTCTCATCCATCATCGCGTAGACCTGCTCCGTCCGGCCCATGGCCCCGGCCAGCTCCGCCGGGGTCTGGATGAACGGAAGCGGGACCCGGCGCGTGTAGAAGACGAGATGGTCCGGCAGCCGGTACGAGATCAGATCGCGGTCCCCGACGACGGACATCACCTCCTCCATTCCCCGCCGGTTGGACCGGTTCGGGTCGAGGATGGGCACCAGGTAGCGCAGCGAGACCACCAGCAGGATGATCTGGAAGGCCGCGACGGCGACGAACTGGATTCGGGGGGCCGGGAAGAAGGACAGGACCAGCAGGAGCACGCCCCCGCAGCCGACCACCAGCAGGGGGGCCATCGCCTGGACGATCTCGTTCGGGTACTTGTCGCGCAGGATGAAGTACGCGATCGGGCCCGCGAGGGCGAGGAAGACTCCGAGGACTCCGAGCGGCCATCGGATCCACTTCTCCACCCGTTCCGCCGCGGGGCCGGACAGATACTCCCTCCAGAGCACCGCCACCGTCAGGGCCGCCGCGGGGACCATCGGCAGGACGTAGAGCGGTCCCTTCGAGGGGACCGCCGAGAAGAAGGCGAAGATCGTCACCATCCAGGCGATGCAGAACCATACCCCCTCCCGTCCGAGACGGTACCGTTCCCTCAGCAGATGAACGACGGCCGTGGGAAGGAACACCACCCACGGCAGGAACAGGCCCGGAAAGACGTAGAGGAAGTAGACGGGGGAGTGCACCTTCTCGTCCGGCTCCAGGACGCGCCTCTTGATCTGTCCAAAGATCAGGTTCTCCAGGTATTCCGGCGGGGCCTCCGCGCGGACCGGAAGATACCAGGCCAGCAGGATGGCGGCCGCCACGGCGACGCCCGCCAGTTGCCGCGGATTGAGCAGGCGGTGATACTGTCCGGCGAAGGCGCAGAAGACCACGATCACCAGCGGGGGCAGGATGATGCCGTGCAGCTTCACCAGCGCGGCCAGGGCGAGTGCGGCAAACCCGAGGCACATCCAGCCGAGGGCGCCGCTCCCCGGCGACGCCGCGAGCGCGGCCTCACGAGGGGTCAGGGCGGGTGCCGGCGCCGATCCGGTCTCCGGCGTCGGGGCCGGCATCCCCACGTAGCCGGCGTACATCGCGCAGAGTCCGAGGGTCATGAAGAAGGTGAACGGCATGTCGAGGAACACGGCGTGGCTGAGTCCGAGCGCCACCAGGCTGGTGGCGAAGATGACGCAGGCGAGGAGCGCCGTCTCCCCGCCGAACACCCGGCGGGCGAACGCCCAGAGGACGAGGATGATCCCCAGCGTGGAGAGGGCGGAGGGGAGGCGGGCGGAGGTCTCGGTCACGGTGCCGCCCGTGGCCTTCGCCGCCGCGCCGATGAGCCAGAAGAACATCGGCGGCTTCTCGGAGTAGACATCCCCGTTCGCGTGGGGGATGAGGCACTCCCCGGTGGCGATCATCTCCTGGGCGATCAGCGCGTACCGCGTCTCGTCGGGCTTCCAGAGGTCGCGCCGCCCGATGTCCCAGAAGAGCGCGACGACGGAGAGGGCGAGGAGCAGGCCGAGCGTCCGCCGATGGCCCGCAGGGGAAAGCGCAGGGGAGGAGCCGTCGGTCATGGGCCTAGTCCATGGCGGGGGCCGCCGGGGGCTTGTTCTTCGCTGAGATCAGCATCAGGTTCCGGATGTAGATGACGGAATTCGGGAGATAGCCGAGGATGAAGACCGGGTTCCGGATCAGAATGGCGTAGGTCAGGGTGAGCAGGGTTCCGATCAGGCTGAGGTACCAGAACGAGACGGGGACGACGCTGGCCTTCGCCCGCTCCGAGGCGATCCACTGCACCAGAAACCGCGAGCCGAAGATCGCCTGGCCGAGGAAGCCGATGATGGCGAACGGCTCCAGCAGCTTGACCATCAGGTCGTGCCAGTATCCTTCCATGGTACCCTCTCCGCCCGGGATGACCCTGTCCGATTCAGACGCCGGACTCGTTGCCTTCGATCTCGTACTTCAGTTGTCTGGACTGCATCCACCGCACGGCGAAGAGATCCCGCAGGGCCCGGAAGGCCCGGTTCCACACGCCGTACTTGGAATGGCCGGCCGTGCGGGGAAAGTGATTGACCGGGACCTCGCTGATCCGGAACCCCTCCATCCGGATGAGGGTCGGCAGGAACCGGTGCAGCCCGTTGTAGAGCTTGACGCCGGCGACGCATTCCCGGCGGAAAGCCCTCAGCGAGCAGCCGACGTCCCGGATCGACTCGCCGGTGAGCCGGTTCCGGATGCCGTTGGCGATCCGGGAGGAGAGGCGACGGAGCCAGCTGTCCTGCCGCTTCTGCCGCCAGCCGTTCACGCAATCCGCCTCCGAGAGTCCGGCGAGCACCCGGGGGATGTCGGCCGGATCGTTCTGCAGGTCGCCGTCCAGGGTGACGAAGACCGCGCCCCGGGCGCTCCGGAAACCGGCGTCGAACGCCGCCGTCTGACCGGCGTTGCGCCGGAAGCGAACCACGCGCACCTGCGACCAGGACGACTGCAGGGCCTTCATCGCCGTGGCGGTGCCGTCGGTGCTGCCATCGTCCACGAGCAGGAGTTCGTACGAGCGGCCGAGGGAGTCGAGGACCGGGCGCAGGGCGGTGGCGTAGCGGGGGACGGTCTCCTCCTCGTTGTAGACGGGGACGATCACCGAGAGATCCAGGGTGGGCGGGGCGGGGGAGAGGCTCACGGGGACTCGATCCCTCCCGACGCCGGCCGGCGATCCCCACGGGCGTGTTCCCTCCGGGCGGCGTGACGCTCCCACGCCTCGCGCGACCGTCCCGGGTAGTCGATTCTCCATCGACGGTGCAGCCACATCCACTGCGTCGGGGCGGACCGGATCGCCTCGCCGATCTCGGCATTGCATCGGCGCGTCAGGCGCAGGATCTCCTCTTCCCGGGGGGCCGCGGGGTCCGGAGTGAAGGGGGGGCGGGCGAAGACCACGTGGCGGGAGGGCGCCTCACGGCGGGTGAAGACGGGGAGGATGGGGGCCCCGGTCAGGCAGGCCAGGGCCGCGGGCGCCGTGGGGGTCCAGGCTGGATGACCCAGAAACTCGACCATCGCCCCGCTCACCTTGGTGTCCTGGTCCATCAGAATGGCGACGGCCTCCTTGCGCCGGAGACACCTCAGGAGGTCGTGCGGCGAGGAGGCCCGGTCCAGGACGCGCACCCCGTAACCGGTGCGCAGATCGGCGAGGGCCTCCTCCGCCTCGCCGGCGTGCATCCGGCGGGCGACGACGTTGACCGGGTAGCCGCACTCCCGCATGAACGCGGCGAGCAGCTCCCAGTTCCCGAGGTGGGCGGAAATCGCGATGACCCCGCGCCCCCCGGCGAGCGCGGCCTCCACGTGCTCGCGTCCCTCATACCGGACCCGGGGCGCCAGCGGCGGTCGCGCGCGGAGCATCTCGAGCCACTCGACGAACGTGGCGGCCATATGATAGAGATTGGCGCGGGCCATGCAACGGATTTCACCCGGGGTGAGTTCAGGCCCGTAAACGAGTTCCAGGTTTCGCTCGATCACGCCCCGTGTCCCGGCCAGGGAGAGAAACCCGAGCGCCCCCCCGGCGCGGATCACGGTTTCCGGGGCGCCCCGGACGAGCGGCCAGAGCGAGAGCCCCAGCGCCCGCAGGGCACGGTACTCCACGGCCCGGCGCCATCGCCGGACCCTGCGCCTCGCCTGCTTTCGGAATTCACGCCACGGCATGCGTCACTTTACCCAGATCGGCAGCAGCGCCCAGGTCCTCGATCGATACGCCGCATACTCCGGCACGTGCGCCAGGAGGAGCCGCTCCTCCGCGTTGGCCCTGACGATCATGGCCGCCGTGAAGAGGACGAGCGCGGCCACCGAGACCGGACTCAACCGGAGCAGGGTGAACCCGGCGGTGCTCACAATCTCGAACAGATACATCGGATGACGCAGCCAGCGGTAGATCCCCCCCTGGACGAGCGACCGGACCTCGACCGACACGCTGAAGGAGCGCCGCAGCGACAGGAGGGAAATCCACAGTCCCGCCGTGCCGGCACACAGGAGAATCTGGACTGCGGCCCCGCCCCAGGGCTGATCGAGGACGAGTCTCGACTCCGGACAGAAGGCCGCGGGGCAACGCTCCGGCGGAAGGACGGAACGGAGCAGGAGGTCGAGTCCTCCCGCGGGGATGAAGGGGAGCCATGCGGAGAAGCAGGGGAGCGCCAGGTTGATCCATCCGGTGGCCCGCACGACAGGCATCCGCCGCGTCGCCACCACCACCAGAAACGTGATGAAGAGCGTCACCTCCTCGTACCAGATGACGGTCCTGAAGCGGGGATCCACATCGAACTTGCGCCAGAGAAATGCACTGATGACGGTCAGCAGAAAGGCCTGCACGAAGAGATACTGGGCCTTTTCCGGGATCCATCTGGAGAGCCAGCCGATGGGGTCGAGGGTCATGGACTCCGGCTCCGTAGCACTCGCCGTCCTGACGCAACATCGGTTTTCAAAAGGGGTAGGGAGGACGGGCGGCCCGGTCGATATCCGGCGCGTCCGTCCGGGCGGTCAGTATAGCAGAGCCCCCGGGCCGGGGACAACGAAGGGGGACAGCCCTTATTTCGGACTTTCTGCGGGCGGAGTCGAACCTTTGAGGCGGGATCAGGTTGAAAGGGTGTGGCACAGGAAGCCAGGAGGCATCTGCCCTTGTACACGATCAGCCCATCCTCAAGGCCCGGGACCGTCGAACGGTCGTCGCTGAGACGACAAGGTTGCTGGTCCGCCTTCCCGGCGAATTCCGGATCACCCCTCGGCGGATTGTCCGCCGCGAGTGACCGCGGGTATCGCCAGACGAAGGAGGTGGCGTGGGGATGAGGCCGGTCTGACGTCCATGACCCGTCCAAACCCCGCGCTCCCCGCGGGGTTTTTTTGTTGGGTTCAGGGCTGTTTGACAATTCGGGGAATGGGGTCGCAGAAGGTGGGGACTTCGGCCGGTTTCCAAAGCCGGCGCTCAGGGGGTTCGATTCCTCCCGGCCCCGCCACTGCCCTGTCGGTCAACGGGTAGGCCGCCTGACTCTGACTCAGGAAATCCAGGTTCGAACCCTGGTGGGGCAACCACGGGACGGCCAGCTGAACCAGTGACAGCGCCTGCCTGAAGCGCAGGAGAGCCTGGTGCGACACCAGGGCCGTCCACCTCGGGGTCATGGTGAAACAGGATCACGCCGCTCCCGCACAGCGGAATTCACGGTGCAAGTCCGTGTGGCTCCACCATTGGGACGTCGGCCAACGGTAGGCCCCGGGTCTTTGGAACCCGTCATGCCGGTTCGAGTCCGGCCGTCCCAGCCATCACCCCACGCCAGCCTCGTCCAATGAGGAGGATGCCGGTTTCATAAGCCGGAGATCCCGGGGCGGCTCCGGGGGCTGGCACGCAGACATCAATCCAACAAGGTGTTGTGGGCGTTTGCGGACTCGCGCAATGGGCTAGTGGGCCTTCATGATTGAATCTATGAGATGCCGGGTGGCACGGGCAGCTTGCTGCCCGTGCCCGGAGCATGCAGGCACGGGCCCTGCGGCGAGCCGCCCGTGCCACCCACAACTTCAATCCTGAAGGCCCACTGGTGCGTGTGGCGCCTCCGCAGGGGGACGCCCCACCTAGGAAGGTTTGGGCATGTGGAAGGCCCACCCCGCTCGAAACGGGACAGACTCCGAAAGGGGTCTTGGGAGTTCGACTCTCTCACCTTCCGCCAGAATCCCGGAGGAAAGCCGGATAACGGTTCGCCGGGCCCGCGTGCTAAGCGGGTGGCGCCATGGCGTCTGGGGGTTCAACTCCCTCTTCCTCCGCCAGAAGTGAGTTACCCAGGCGGGGGGAAGGGCGATCGGTGCGGGCCTTTCCCCCCTCGGGCCGTTGGCGAAAGAGGAACGCGGCCGGCTGCAAACCGGCCAGGAGTCGGTGCGAGTCCGACACGGCCCTCCAGGCCGGCGTCGTTCAACAGGAGGATTCCAGCCCCGTAAGCGGGGGATGCGGGTGCGATCCCCGCCGCCGGCTCCAGTCAGGATCGGTGCGGGGTCATCTCAACCGGTAGGATGCCTGATTGTTAATCAGGTCGTGCGGGTTCGAGTCCCGCCCCCGCAGTCTTGCCCCCGTGGTGTAGAGAAGCACGGCCGACTTCTAATCGGCGAGGCCCGACGCGACTCCGGGCGGGGGCGCGTGGCCCGCTCGTCCAGGAGCAGGATCCCGGTCTTTCAAGCCGGAGAGGCCGGTGCGAATCCGGCGCGGGCTGAACTTCACGGGCCTCCGAAGCTTTAGCAGATGAGCACCCGTCTTTTAAGCGGGGGAATCCGGCGCGATTCCGGACGGAGGCAGGACCCGGGTGCGTGATGTCAACAGCAGCATGGCAGATTCTTGATCTGCTCGTGGAGGTGCGAATCCTCCCGCACCCACCCCCCGACCCGGCCCGTGGTGGAACCAGCAGACACGCGAGCCTCAAGATCTCGCGCCGAAAGGCATGAGGGTGCAAATCCCTCCGGGCCGACCAGATTCAGGCGCGCGGACGGGCCTGTGGCGCAATCGGCAGACGCGCTGCGCTCAGAACGCAGTTGCTGGAGGTTCGAATCCTCTCAGGCCCACCATCCGATGGTTCGAGGTGCCGCCCTTGGCGTTGTCATCCTGAGCGGAGCCCCGCCAGCCGTTCGGCGGGGCGAAGTGAAGGATCACCAGCCCTGACCTGGAGGAGGCGCCTGCCTGGAGCAGGTCTGGCGATCCTTCGCGTCCGCCTGCGGCGGACGCTCAGGATGACAATGCGAGAACCTCGTACATCCGATTCTCTGTTTCACATTGCGGATTGACCGGAAGTCAGCGGAGCTTCACAAAGTGCTGTACCGGTGCATCGAATACATCGACGCGGGTGGCGAGGCGGGGCCTCGACGTGGTTCATACCCACGCGAATGACGGTTCGACCCCGTTGCCCGCTACGCCCGGTTCGTTCAACAGCAGGATGCCTCTCCTACAAAGAGGTGATGGGGGTGCGACTCCCCCACTGGGCACCAGACGGCAGGGGGCAGGGGT
>JACPTZ010000002.1 GCA_016192525.1 Planctomycetota bacterium | reverse complement strand
GATCCTTCGCCCTGCCCGCCGGCCCCTCGGTACGGCCGCCTGCGGCGGCCTACTCGGGGGAGGCGGGCCAGGCTCAGGATGACCAGTTCATTCTGACAGGCGCACTACGTCGCCCGGTCCAACCCGCCCAGGAACTCCTCCACCGCCTTCTGCATTTCGATGACCGGGTCGTGTGCCTTGAAGAAGTGATCCGCCCCCTCGATGACGCGAAACCGGGCGAGCGGGTCATCGCCAAAGCGCTTGCGCATCCCGTGCGCGTCGGCGAGCACATCCTGTGAGCCGTACATGAAAAGCGCGGGGGAGCGGAGCGCGCCGCCCTCGGGCTGAAGTTGCGGAACAAACCGGGCCGCGGGACGACCGAGGGCGATGAACCCGGCCAACGAGGGGTCCCGCAGCGCCACCACAAGCCCCACCGAAGCGCCGAACGAGTAGCCGGCGAGCGCCAGCCGCTCCACCCCCCGGGAGCGCACGAACGCCATCGCCCCGCGGACGTCGTTCTGCTCTCCGATCCCTCCGCCGTGCACACCGGTGGATCGACCCACCCCGCGGAAGTTGAACCGCAGCGTCCCCCAGGCGGCCCGATGCGCGGCCTCCGTCATCCGGAGAATGACGGTGTGGAGGAGGTTGCCCCCATACACCGGATGCGGATGACAGAGGATGACCACCCGCGACGGCTGCCCCTCCGGCGGCGCCAGGAACTGCCCATGCAGCACCACGTCCGGCTCCCCTTCGGCCGGGAAGGTCACGGCCTTTTCCAGCTCGATCGTGTGCGGCCGGGGCATCACATCCTCCGATGCGACTCGCGCCCCGGCTCAACGCAGAGACGTCGAGTCGCCAAGTCGCAGATCTGCACTCGTCGTGTCCTTCGTGCCTTCGCGGTGAGGAATCCCCTCTCGAGCCTCTATCGCCCGCCCTTTGACGCCCTCTTCCGGTCCGGCTGTCCCCTCCGTTGTTGTTTCTGTTGTTGTGGCTTCTTCAGCTCCTGCTGCCTTTGCTGCTTTTGCTTCTGCTTCTTCTGCTCTTGCTGCTCTTGCTTCTGCTTCTTCTGCTCTTGCTGCTCTTGCTTCTGTTTCTTCTGCTCTTGCTGCTTTTGCTTCTGCTTCTTCTGCTCTTGCTGCTTTTGCTTCTGCTTCTTCTGCTCTTGCTGCTCTTGCTTCTGTTTCTTCTGCTCTTGCTGCCTTTGCTTCTGTCTCTTCTGCTCTTGTCCCTTCTGTTTCTGTTCGCCTCCTGAATTCGCGTAATTCGCGTAATTCGCGGTTTCCCCCTTCGCGCCATTCGCGGTCTCCCCCGCCCGCATCGCCCGAAGCAGGGCAAGATTCCGCACCTCCATCCCCGGATCCTTCGGGGTCTCCAGAAGCATCGGAACGTCCCGGAACCGCTCGTCCCGCATGAGGCACCGGAACGCCTCCGAACCGATGAATCCCCGACCGATGTGCTCGTGCCGGTCCACCCGGCTCAGGAACGGTTTCTTCGAGTCGTTGACATGAAACGCCAGAATCCGGTTCAGACCGACGATCCGGTCGAAGGTGTCGAAGGTCCGGGCATATCCCTCCGACGTTCGAATATCGTATCCGGCGGCGAAGATGTGGCAGGTGTCGACGCAGACCCCCACCCGATCCGGCTCGTGGACGAGATCCAGAATCCGGCGCAGATGCTCGAACCGGTACCCGAGGTTGGTCCCCTGCCCGGCCGTGGCCTCGAGACACACCCGGACCGCGAAGCCCGCGGTCCGGGCATGGACGACATCGAGCGCCTGGGCGATCCGCCGGAGGCCCGCCTCCTCTCCGCTCCCCAGGTGCGCCCCGGGGTGCATGATGAGCCGCCGGATCTCGAGCGCCTCGCACCGCTCCAGCTCGATCCGGAACGCCTCGCAGGCCTCCCGCCACTTCGTCTCGTCCGGCTGTCCGAGGTTGATGAGATAGGAGTCGTGGGCCACGATCGGGCCGATCTTCGTCCGCTCCCGCTCCGCCTTCCATCGGACCAGGTCGGCCTCGGTGATCGGCTTCGCCCGCCACTGGCTCGACTGCTTCGTGAACACCTGGAGCGTGCGGGCGCCCACTTCCTCCGCCGCGAGGATGGCGTGGTGCAGCCCGCCGGCGATCGACATGTGGGCGCCGAGGTTCATCGAATGGAATACCCCCCGTCGACCACGAGCGACGCCCCCGTGATCCAGTCCGCCTCGTCCGAAGCCAGAAAGAGCGCGGCGTTCGCCATGTCCTCAGGACGGCCGATGCGGCCCAGCGGATGACCCTGCGCGTACAGGGCGCGGTGGCGGGCGAAGTCGGGACGATCGACGTACGAGATGGGGGTCTCGACGAGTCCGGGGCAGATCGAGTTCACGCGGATGCGATCCGGCCCGTAATCGAGCGCCATGCTGCGGGTGAGATTGAGAACGGCCCCCTTGGCGGCGCAGTACGCCGCCATGCCCTCGATGGCGACGAACCCGAGGATCGATGCGATGTTCACGATGCTCCCCCCGCCGGCCTGGCGGAGGGCCGGGATCGCGGCCCGGGACATGGCATAGACCGTGCGGACGTTGTTCCGCTGGAGCGAGTCCCAGACCCCCTCCTCGGTGTCGGCGAGAGGTCGCTGGCGCCGGATCGTCCCGGCGTTGTTGCAGAGGATGTCGAGACGGCCGAAGTCGTGGAGGGTGCGGACCACGACCCGGCGGGCGCTGGAGAAGAGGGCGGCATCTCCGGCCACGGCGAGGGCGCGACCCCTCGCGCGCCGGATGAGCGCCACCGTCTCCCGGAGCGGGCCGGGGCGGCGTCCGACGACGACCACCGCCGCGCCCTCGCGGGCGAATCGACACGCGATGGCGCGGCCGATCCCGGTCCCGCCCCCCGTGACAATGGCCACCTTCTTCGCGAGTCTTTTCATGGGGCGGGATTATGTCATCGGATCCCGGAAGTGGCAAGCGTCTGGGCGGGGCTGCGACGCCCCACCATGGTCATCCTGAGCTCAGCCGGGGGTGCATCCCGCCTGAACGGCCCCCCCCTCCGGGCCTGTCATCCTGAGCCTCGGGCGAAGCCCGAGGCGAAGGATCGCCAGCCGATGCGCCCCAAAGACGCCTACGCTGGCGATCCTTCGCTCCACGCCGCCGAACGGAGGCGGCGTTCCGCTCAGGATGACAACCTAAGGGCCGTTCACGCGGGATGCACCCTCAGCCGGCCGCTGTTTGGCCGCCCTGAGCGCAGCGAAGGGGAAGGATCGCCAACGTCGGAGTCTGCGAAATGCACACGCTGGTGATCCTTCGCCTCGGCCTGCGGCCGAGGCTCAGGATGACAAGGGACGGGGCGGCAACCCCGTAAGCAAAGACTTGAGACTGGCGCGAGAACGCGGGCGCCTTTGAGCTCAACTTGCCCTTTTCCGACCCGGGCCGGGCCGGTATACTTGAAACGGGAGGTCCGTCCATGCGATGGAGTTCTTCCGGCCTCCGGACGAATCCCCGTACTCGGAGAGCACGCCTCATCCCCCGCAAACCCCGTCGACCGCGCAAACCTGAGGAGGGTCCCTTTGCGCCCCGAACTCGATCGGCGATTCTGCGGACGATGCGGTAACCCCTGCGGCGGGTACGAAGAGCCGGCCCGGGACATCAATCCGCCGCGAATCTGTGCGGAGTGCGCGATAGAACGGAGATTTTTCCATCGCTGGGTGCAGATCCTGGGGTCGCTCATCACCGGGATCATCTTCCTGGGCACAACCCTCCTCGTCTTGCCCGCGATTCCCGGCATCCTCAGCCAGGGCATCGACGAGTTGGACGATGTGTTCTTGTTGGGCAGCGCAGTCTTGGCCGAATTCTTCACTGCGACGTTTGCCTTCCTGTGCTTTCGTGACGCCCGAGTGGAAACGCACTGGGTCAGACGAGTACGCCGCCAGAATGGCCTCGATGCCGGGAGGGGTCCCGTCGGCGTTGGAACTGAGCGCATTCCGGTAGACGAGGCGTAGGGGCGGCGCTTGCCCCCTCCCGTCTGTTCTGCGGCTCAGCCCGTCCACAGGCGGGCGGCCGCAAGGGCCGCCCCTGCAGGTGATCGCCCTGCGGGGAGAGACTCCTGGCCGCTCGCCTGGACGTCGGACCGTGACCGCTCTATAAAGACTTGGAGCGCCTATCAGAATGACCGCCGTAGCATGTCATCCTGAGGCCGCCCCGCAGCACGTGCTGCGGGGCCGAAGGATCACCAGTCTGAAACCGGCTGAGCACTGAGCTGGTGTTCCTTCCCCTTCGCTGCGCTCAGGGCCGCCAAACGGAGGCGGGCGAAGCTCAGGATGACAAGTTCATTCTGATAGGCGCTCTTAGCCCGGATTATTCATGAACCGATCGCGATTCCCATTGAGACGCCCGAGAGGTCAATCCGCCCGCCCTGAGCGAGGGGCCGGCTGTTTCGGCCCCGAGTCGAAGAGCGTACACGCTGTC
>JACPTZ010000001.1 GCA_016192525.1 Planctomycetota bacterium | reverse complement strand
GTCGACGAACGAATGTGGGCGGATTCACAGACGGTCCCTCCTGCGCAGAGAGGCTTGGACAGTCTGTAGATCGTCATCGGAGAATCGAACCTAAAGAAACTTTGGTAAGACCGCTTAGCGTTGTAAGGCTAAGTTCGATCTCACGACAGAAACAACGCGCCCTTACGCCTGCCCGCCCCGCCACACGGATGGCGGGCAGGCATGCGTGTGGCGGGGGACGCACTACAAGCGGTCACCCGGCGTTCCGTAGTGCGTCCCGTACTTGCCCGCCGCAGCCCGACCTGTCCTCCGTAGCCCGCAGGGCGGAGGAGGAAGGGCGAAGGCGGGAGGGCGCACTGTTGTTTTCCGTTGCTGCGTCCGCTCTCGCCTCCCTGGGATGGGGGTGCGACAAGGCGCAGAGGATGGCCGAGCCCATCGTTAAGACGCGCTTCTTGCACCGAGTGAAACGGAAAACTCAAGATGCGGTCCGCACGACGATCACGGGCTTGCACACCGGGCATGGAGCGGGTACAATGACGTCAAACCGCGAGGCTTCGTCGATGTCGCCTTCCTGCTCCAGCATCTACCCCGAGATCACCGAGAATCTCCTTCGGGAGATCGTCCGCAAGATCAGGGGGGCCGGTTCCCCGTTGAAAGTCGTCCTCTTCGGCTCGCGCGCCAGAGGGGATGCACGACCCGACAGTGATCTCGATCTCCTCATCGTGGAGGAGTGCGAAGCCCCCCGATACCGTCGAAGCCCACGCTACTACCTCGCCCTCGCCGACCTCTTCCCTTCAAAAGACATTTTGGTCTACACGCCCGCCGAAGTCGCGGAGTGGGCGCAGGTCCCGAATGCGATGCCGACCGTCGCGCTCCGGGAGGGACGTGTGCTCTATGAACGGGCAGGTTGAGCTGGCCGTCGCCTGGATGCGCAAGGGGGACAGCGATCGGGCCGCCGCGCGGCGCATCGCGGACGGCGCCGGCCCCTACGACACCGCCTGCTTCCACGCTCAGCAGGCGGCCGAGAAGTACCTCAAGGCCGTTCTGGCCCTGTCGGCCCAGCCGATCCCGAGGACGCACGACCTGGAAGTAATCCTTCAGGAGTGTCGTCGCTCGGGGATGGTCCTGGACCTCGCCGTCGCCGATCTGGCCACGCTCACGCCCTACGCCGTCCAACTGAGGTACGACGCGGAGTTTTGGCCCGACCTTGCCACCGCGAGAGACGCCGTGCGCATCTCGGAATCTGTTCGAGCGGCGGTCCTCACCGCATTGCCGCCCGGAACGATGGCTTGAGCGTCGCCTTCGGGTCGGTCCAGCGTCCCGGGCGACGCCCCGGCCCCACGACCCTGAACCTCAAATTGTCACAGAGCAGGCGGCGCGATAGGCCCGCCCCGGTCGACAACCCGGAGACCGGGAGCTCGAGATACGGTCCCGAACCCGCGGTGCGAGTCGCTCGCGTCACAACAGAGACAACGCGCCCCCTTCGGCAAGCCTTGTCCTGAGCCTGCCGAAGGACTCAGGGCTGCGGCTTACGGGACGCACTACAAGCGGTCACCCGGCGTTCCGTAGTGCGTCCCGTACTTGCCCGCCGTAGCCCGACCTGTCTTCCGTAGCCCGTAGGGCCGAGGAGGAAGGGCGAAGACGGGAGGGCGCACTGTTGTCTTTCCGTCGTTGCTTCCGTTGTCGCCTCCCTGGAATGGGGGTGCGACAAGACACCACGGATGGCCGAGCCCATCGTCAAGACGCGTTCCTTGCACCGACTGAAACTGAAAACTCAGGAGGCGGTACGGACCCTCAGTTCTTCCGATGGATGTAGAAAGTTGCGATCGGGGTATACTCCTCGTTCGTCGAGAGCCACGTCCCGCTGTATCCGCCGATCAGATAGATCTTGCCGGCGACCGTAGCTGCGGCAAGGCCGTTCCGAGCCGTCGTCATGGCCGTGCGGGTCGTCCAGGAATTCGCGACCGGATCGTATTCCTCGGTCGTCGTGAGAGGACCTCCAGAGCTGCCTCCAATGGCGTAGATCCTGCTGTTGGCGACGCCGACGGCCAAGGTCGCCCGGGCCACGGACATCGATGTCTTCGCCGCCCAAGAGTTCGCTACCGGATCGTACTCCTCGACAGTGGCTATGATTCCACCGTTGTTCCCGCCAACCACATAGATCTTGCCGTTTACCACGCCCGCCGCCATCTCGTCTCGCGCGGTCGGCATGGCGCTCCTACTTGTCCACGAATCCGAGACCGGATCGTATTCGTCGTTCGCACTGATGAATCCGGCGTTTTCTCCTCCGATGAGGTAGACCTTTCCGTCGACCACGGCGGCAATCGGGTGATTGGCGTGATTCGTGGGGCAAGACGTCTTGCTGACCCAGGAATCGCCAACGGGATCATATTCCAGGGTCGTCGTGACCGGATTCGTCTCGTCTGTGCCCGCGAAGACGTACACCTTTCCGTTGACAACGGCGGCGGCGTGACCTCGTCGTCCCGGCGCGGGCATGGCCGTTCTGGGGCTCCATGTGTCGGTCACAGGATCGTACATCTCAACGGTCGTAGTGGTCCATCGACCTCAACGGCCGTGGGGGCCCAGCGCGCCGTGGTCAGGCCTGCCTTGGCGGTCCATGCATCCGTCCCGACAGCCGTGATGTAATTGCCCGTGTAGGTGTAGCCCACCGGCGGGATGATGCCGTCGCCGAGGATGGAGTAGACAGAAACGACGCCTCCGCTGACCGGCGCGTACGTCGCATCCGCATACCCTCTCGTCACCAAATGCCCCGCCGCGGTGGGGGCGGCGGCGGAGACGGTGCCGGTGACGGTGAGCGCGCCGGCAACGTTGGCGTTGCCATTGACGTCCAGGGGTTGGCTGGGCGTCGTCGTCCCGATTCCAACCTTCCCGCTCCTCAACGTCAGTTCTGACGGTGATTGCAGGTAGGTGTTCAGCTCCATGCTCCCGTCCGCCAGTGCCGTGATGTTCACCGCCTTGGTCAGGTCATTTGCGGGGGTGAGGTTCACTCTGGCGACCCCGGCGGGATTGGTAGACTGTATCTTGATCTTCACGTCATTGGTGGAATCGAAAACATCAATCACCTGCTGGGGGTTGTTCGTTCCGATGCCGAGCCTGCTGTTCGTGTCATCCCAATACAGGTTCGCGTTATCCTGAGTCAACGCGGTGCCGTTCGAGAAGACCACGCTGCCCGCGGAGAAACTCGTCGCGCCGGTGCCGCCACTCGCAACGCCGATCGTCGAACCGTTCCATGTCCCGCCGGTGAGGGCGCCCCCAAGGACCAGATCCCCGGTGACGTTCACGCTCCCGGTCACGTCGAGCGGAAGGGCAGGGGTCAGCGTGCCGATTCCGACGTTTCCGTTCGCGTTCACGAAAAGCCCCGGGGTGATCGTGTCGAGCTGCCCCGTGACGATGTTCCGCTTCTCGATCCTGATCTTGCCGGGACTGAATCCGTCGCTGAAGCCGCCCGCGTAGACATATCCGGAATCGATCAGGAGGCAAGTCACGTGATCGTTCCCTCCACTCGGGTTCGACATCGCGATGCCGTCTCCGTCGAACGTGGCGATGAGCGCTCCCGTGGTCTTGTCGCGCTTCTCCAGCCTCATCTGCGCATCGCCGTTGGTCTTGTCGTACCCCCCGAGGTAGAGGTACATGGAGTCGACGGCCACGGCGACGGCCATGTCGTCGCTCCCGCTCGGATTCTCCGTAATGACGCCCGTGCCGTTGAACGCCGCGACCAGGGCCCCGGTCACCTTGTCCCGCTTCTCGATCCTCCATTCATCGTTCCCGGGAACCTGATCGGAGCCGACCACATAGAGGAAGGAGGAGTCCACGGCCAGGGCGTAAGCGATGCTCGACCCGCCCGGGTCCGAACTCACCACTCCATCGCCGTCGAAGGCCGCCACGAGGGCGCCCGTGGAGGTGTCCCGCTTCTCGATGCGCCACTGCGGATGCCCGGGCACGCGGTCGTATGTGGCCAGGAAGAGGCTGGAGCCGTCCACGAGGATCGCGGGTGAAGTCGCCAGACCTCTCCCGTCGTCGGCCCCACTCGGGTTGGAGTTTACAACGCCGTCTCCGTCAAAGGCGACCACCAGGGCGCCGGTTGTCTTGTCTCGCTTCTCGATCCGAAGTTCGGCGTCTCCCGGGGCGTTGTCCACTCCGGCCACATAGATGTAACTCGAGTCCTGGGCGATTGAGGTCACATTGTCCTGGGTGCCCGCGGTCATGATCACGACCCCAGCCGCCCCGAATCCGGCATCGAGAGCCCCGGTGAACTTCTCCCGCCTCTCGATCCGCCAGCGGGTCGTCCCCGACTGGTCGTAGCCCGCAACATAGATGTGCGTCGAGTCCACGGCGATGGCTTGCGCGTTGTCGTACCCTGCGCTGGGGTTCTCCTGCACCACTCCCCCCGTGCCAAAGGAGGCGACGAGGTTTCCGCTCCCCCGCTCCCGTTTCTCGATCCGCCACTGCTGGTCTCCAGCGCCCGGCACCGCATCGAGAGCGGCGATGTAGAGTGAGGTGGAATCCAGGGCCATGCCGATGACCGCTTCTTCATTCGCGCTGAGGTCCTCGACGATGACGCCATTCGACCCGAAGAGGGCTCCTCCGATGAGAGTGTCCCCGACGATTCTGGCGCCGTACCCGGACAGGTCGCTCGTCCCGATCCCCACGCTGCCACCGGAGAGCACGAGTTGAGTGCCTCCCGCCGTCAACCCGTCGGCCGGCAGGCTCAGACTGCCCGTCAGGATTCCGCCGGCCGAGCCCATGTAGTTCGGGGAGCCGCTGATCGGGGCGTAGGTCGTGTCCGCAAACGTCTTCGTGACGAGGTGCCCGCCCGAGGTGGGGGCGGCGGCGGAGACGGTGCCGGCGACCGCAAGCGTCCCGCTCACACTGGCGCTCCCATTCACGTCGAGAGTGGTCGCCGGCGTCGACGTTCCAATCCCGACATTCCCGGAACTCGTGACTCTCATCTTCTCTGCCGCGGCCCGGCTGTCGGTGTCGCCAACCCAGAACTGAATCCCCCCACTGACGGATTTGGTGTGTAGAATGATCCCGTTGCCCTGATTGTTGACGTTCAGTCGCCCATACCCTGCCAGGTCAGGAATACTCGTCCATGCGGGCGGAATTGACTGAAGACTCACATCGAATTGAGGCGCCCCGGAGAAGAGCCTCAGCATCGAGTAGGCGTTTGATCCCGTGTTGGGATTGTCCAGCACAATGGCGGTGCTGGAATTGACAGAGTCCACGATCTCCAGCTTCTGACCCGCCGATGGCGACGAGGTCCCGATTCCGACGCTTCCCCCAGAGACAACGAGTTGGTTCGTTCCGACGGCCAAGCCGTTGGGAGGAAGATCCAGGGCTCCCGTCATCGTGTCGCCCGTCTTCGCCACATATGTCCCGGAGCCGGCGGACGGCGCGTAGTTGGCCGAGCCCGTCGCGGGGGCAAACGCGGTGGAGTCGAGTCCGTCGAGCGTGTCCGCGTTGAAGGCGAAGGCGGCGCTGGTGAGATGGGTGCGCGGGGTGAGCGTCTCGCCGTTGATCGAGATCTCGATGTAGAGATCGGGATTGTTGAAGACCGAGGCGGGGATCGCCCCGCCCGTGCCCGCGCCGAGCTCGATGTTATAGATACCGCTCGTCACCGGCACGGCCGCCTGCGTGTCGGTGTAGAGCGCCGCCCCGCCGCTCGAAACGCTGAAGATCCCCAGCGTGAACGAGTACGTGCCGGTGAGGCACGAGCCGGAGTTGTCCGTGAGCCGGCCCTGCAGATTGAGGAGTTGGCGGCTCGTGGCTTGGGCGCGGAGGGGTACCGCCATGGCGCAGAGGGCGCAGAGGACGGCGACGGTCGTCAGGCGAATGTTCCGCATGGGTTCCTCCTCACGGTAGTTGGAGACGCTTCCCCCGGCCGCCGTTCTCCGAAGGCCGGATGGTCTTGCCGCACTGCGGCGAGCCACACGATGCTTCCGCTACGCCCCCCGCCGCCCCTGCTCCTTCGCCTCCCGGTACGCCCCCCCGCACCGGCCGCAGTGCTTGGCGTAGGGGTTATCGATCGGCACGGCGCAGCGGGGGCACTCATGAATCAGCGCCGCCCCGCACTCGGTGCAGTGCCGCTTCCCCTCCTCGCCGCCCGCGAAGAAGGAACAGGCCGGACAGAGATCGAAGACGAACCGGCCCGTCGCCGGTGGAGCTGAGACGGGTTTCATAGAGTCTGCCATGATCGCACCTCGCGCAGCCCCCTGCCTCCTTCCCCTGAAGACAACCTGAATCGGTCGCGACACTTTGAGCAAAGGCGGGACCGTGACAAGACCCGGATGGTCTGTGAATGCAAGAGAGCAGGCCGACAGAACTTGTGCCTGATCCCGTCAGAGCGTCCCGCCGCGGACCGTTCCAGATCTGTGAGTCGGGATCGGGGGGTCCTGGACGGCGCCGTCATAAGCCGCTTCTGACAAGGATCTTGTGAACGACGCTGCTGCCGAGCCCGGCCGTCATCGCTCACCAGGAAGGAACGGCGGGGCCGGCGAGTGAAGTCGCCGTTCGCAGACTCGAGGGGGGAGGCGAAAGAAGGCCGCACGCTGCGTGGAGAACGACGACAGCGAGTACGACAGCGGAGATCACGG